>JBBIJV010000178.1:0-7517 GCA_037445815.1 Rhodospirillaceae bacterium | reverse complement strand
GTTCCGACGGCGTGTGCTCTTCGCCGTTTTTTGCAGACGCTTTCGTTCTCTGACTTGGTTTCCGAAGCGGTGTCAGGCTGCTGCCTGCACCAAACACCTATCGAGGCTCGACCGTCGCTGTGCGACGGCGGCCGTCGTCGAGACGACCGACCTGGAAACGATTGCGTACCGTCATCCGTTCCGAGTCATCGCAGTCAGGCCATGGAAGGCGCCAGTTCGGTGCGGGCTGCGGCGAGGGGCAGACAACGAGAAGCGAATGCCGATGTAGAAGGTGGAGCGGGACAGCGATCCAATCAAGCACGGCAGGCGAGCGGCTATTGTGATCACACGACCGAGCGGGCGTTCGTGACGCAGGTTGGCGGTCTCGGTCGACAGAGGTGCTCGATCCCATCGGGCTCACCCGTTGGACGTCGGTCTTCGCGGTGACATCCGCGAAGTCGAACTGATCGCGCGGGGAACCGGTGTTAAGATCCGAGCGTACCTGCGCAAAGCCTATGGCCGTGGCAGTTGGCGCAAGCTCAAGGGAATCACGACCGTCGTGCTAGCAAATGGTTCGCGGCGGATAGTCGACCTGCATTGGTATGAGGCTCACGGAATCGGACGAAGGGATCTGAAAATCAAACGTTATCTCGACGAATCATGAAGCAACCGAGCAAGCCATTTGCCCTGTGTATCGACAACACCGATTACAAGGCATCACTAATTCCCGGGAAGGTGTATCGCCTGATTCCAGACGCACGCGCTGCGAAAGACGATTTCGTCCGTGTCGTTGACGAGAGTGGCGAGGATTATCTGTATCACAAGAGTCACTTCGTGTTTGTTGATTTCCCGGCATCCGTAAAGAGGCAAATACTGGCCATCGAGCGTGCCGGCTAACAAGCACCCATTAACCGGCCCCATGCAAGAGGGCGGTCGAAACCGCCGACGGATGAACGTCGAAGTTGAAAAACAACCGGTTTCCTTCGCGCACCCTGTCTCTCTTTAACACGGGAGTAATCGATGCGCACGATGCACCCATCAGGATCAAAGTCGGTGACGAACCGGCTCGATGTCGAGCGTGGGGTCGACGACTCCTGGCTCCACAGAGCCCCAGAAAGTTCTCGGTACCCGCCGCCGCTCAAGGGATGGATCACAGTAGTTTTCCATCGCGCTGCGCGCGACCCCGAGGGATGAAGCGCAGGAGGGGTGTGCCAATACCTTGGGTTCCGTCGTAGGATCGGGTCGGCGTCGGGAACGAGGTCGGCGTTTGCTTGGTGCTACGAACCCGTTCAGTAGTTGGACCCGGGACCCTGCGAGCACCCCGAATTGTTGCCATGGGCGAGTGCGCCCCGGAGCACGGTTAATAGTCACGGGTTCGCTCGAGGGTTCGAGCCTCCCAGCGCTAGCTCACGGCGGCCCGGCCGTAAATGTCGACGAGCGTTGTCGCTCGACGGCTATTGCCCGAACAACCGCTATTGCCCCAACAACCGTTCGATCAACGCCGCCGTCTCGGGATGGTCCTCGGCGAGCGCTACGTCGCGCGGCGTGGCCGCGTCCGGGCTCGTCTGCTTCGCGTCGATCGGCGCGCCCTGCTCGTGCAGGAACTCGATGACCTCGTTCCAGCCCTGGAACGCGGCACCGTGCGCAAGCGTGAGCCCCGCGACGCGCGGCCGCTGGAAGCCGATACTGAGCTCCGTCGTGCGGCCGTCGAGCGTGGCACCGGCGGCGAGCAAGAGCTTCATCGTCGCGACGGCGTCGGCGCCCGTCTTGTAGCGGCCGATCGTCGGGTACTCGCGAAACACGCCGTACCAATGGCCGACTCCGGCCGCCGCCATCATGGGCGTGATGCCGAACACGTTCGCGGCGTGCACGTTCGCGCCGTGCTCGAGCAGAAGCTTCACGACGTCATCGTCGCTCGCCTTCGCCGCCACGTGCAGCGCCGTGGCGCCGGGGCTCACGACGAGCACGTCGGGGCCGCCGTCCGTAAAGCCGCGGTCGCCGGGCTCGTTGCGCAGCGGCGGTTGATGCTTCAAGCGCATGTTCACGTTCGCGCCGCGTTCGATCAACAACCGCGCCACGTCGAGCCCTGTGTGCTCGTCGAGCGAAGGTAGGTCGTTGCGCCGGCTGTCCGGAATGCGGTTGAGCTCGATTGCGAGATAGAGCGGGCTCCTGCCCCACCAGTCCCACCGGTTCACGTCGGCGCCGTGCTCGATGAGCTCGACGGCCGTATCGAACTGCCGGTTGTAGAGCGCCAGCACGAGCGGCGTCATCCCGTACGGATCCGAAAGATCGACGTCGGCGCCGCCTTCCACGAGCGGTTCGACGCATGCCACGCACCCCTCCCGCGCCGCATACAAGAGCGGCGTAAAACCACCCGTCTGCATGATCTTGATCCGCGGCTCCGCCGTCACCCGCCTCTCCCACTCGTGCGCAGTCCCCCGCGCATCGACGTCCGCGCCGTTCTCGATCAACAAGCGGATCATCTCGGGCTGCTTCTGCGCCGCCGCCCACATGAGCGCCGTCTGCCCCCCGAATCCCTCGCGCGCATTCACGCGCGCCCCCCGCTCGAGGAGAGCCCGCGCCGCCTCGACGCGCCCCGTGCGTGCAACCACCATCAGCGCGGTTTGCCCTTCCGCGTTCGGCGAATCGACATCCGCGCCCGCCTCGAGCAACGCCTCGATGATCTCGGCATCCGCCTCTACCGCGGCAGCAGCGAGCGGCGTCACGCCATAGTCGTTCGCCGCATCGGGGTTCGCCCCGCGCGCGAGCAGCTTTTCGACGAGCTCCCGATCACCGCGATGCGCCGCCCAAATCAGCGCCGTCGCGCCATCGGGCCCGCGCGCGTCGACGTCGGCTCCGTTCTCGAGCGCGCGCAACGCCGCGGTCCGTTCCCCGCTCTCCACGAGCTCCGGGAGGGACTCCGCCGCCGAGACGGCGCCGGCGACGCCAATGAAAAACGCGGCGCCGAGGTACGCCCAAAGCGATGCGCTCGTTCGCCCGGACGCAACGGCGCTAAACGTCGGAAAGCTCACCGGTGCTATTGCCGAGCGACTCGACCGTCACGCCGGCGCGCGCGAGCAACGTCAAGACGAGGTTGGCATGCGGGGTATCTCGTGCGAACGAAACGTGCTGCCCGCCGCGCAACGCGCCGTAGCCGCGGCCGAAGACGACCGACGGCAGCGGATCGGCGTTGTGCAGGTTCGAGTCGCTCATGTTGCTGCCGTAGAGCAGGATCGAATGGTCGAGCAGCGACCCGTCGCCGTCCGGCGTGTTGCGCAGCTTCTCGAGGAAGCGTGCAAACACCGTCGAGTGATACGTCTGCACGACCGCGAGCCGCGCCATCTTGTCCGCATTGTTCTGATGATGCGACAGCGGATGAAACGCCTCCGAGATGCCTACCTGGTTGTACGTGAGCATGCTGATCTCGGCCGCCATCATCATCGAAACGATGCGCGTGAGCCCCGCCTGATACGCGAGCGCAGCGAGATCGAACATCAGATTGATGTGCGCGTCGAAGTCCTGCGGCACGCCGGCCGGCGCGTCGGGCAAGTCGAGCGCCGAAAGGTCCTGCTCCGCCATCTTCTGCGCTTGCTGCTCGATCTCGCGCACGGAGTCGAGATACTCGGCCATGCGCGCCTGATCGCCGGGCCCGAGCGCTCGCCTGAGCGACGACGCCTCGTCGCGCACGAGGTCGAGCAGGCTGCCCGTCTGCGCCGTGATCGCCTCGCGCTGCTCGGCCGTATCGCCCTGGCCGAACAGGCGGTAGAAGAGTTTGCGCGGATTGTGCTCCATCGGCAGCGGTTGCTTGGCCGTGCGGAACGAGATCGTCGAGCCCATGCCGCAGCCGAACTCGGCCGTGCACGCCTGCCCGCTGCCGGGCTTCACCTCGGTGCAAAGCTCGAGCGACGGGAACGGCGTGTCGGCGCCGAGCTCGCGCGCCGCGATCTGATCCGCCGAGATGCCGCGCAGCGGATCGTCGTTCGCGGGCCAGAACGGCGACGTGCACGAGAGCCACGTGCCGGGATTCACGGTGTGCACACCGGCGCCTTCGGCGGCTTCGTTGCGCAGGCCGCTGACGACCGTCATATCGGCCTTGAACGGCTCGAACGGCGCGAGGATCTGCGGCAGCTCGAACGCGCGGCCCGTCGCGCGCGGCGTCCAGCGGTCGATGACGGCGCCGTGAGGCAGATAGAAAAAGCCGAGCTTACGTTTAGGCCGCGCCGGCGTTTGCGCGAGCGCCGTGCCGGCCGGGATCATCGCGTCGAGCAGCGGCAGCGCGATCGCGGCGCCAGCGCCGCGGAGCACGGTGCGGCGCGACAGGTGTTTCTTGCTGATGAGCATGCTAGCGCCTCCCCTTACGCGCCGCCCTTCATCCGAAACTGCGTGCTGTTCACCATACCCCAAACGAGGTCCGAAAACCGGTAGTCGTTCTTCTCGGCCTCGCGGACGATGCGCCGCACCGTCGGCATGTCCGTGTGCTCGAGCGAGCGGCCGAGGGCGTAAGTCATTAATTTCTCGGTCAAAGTCTGCACGAACTGATCCGGCCGCGCGAGCAGCGCTTCGCGCAACTCCACGGGCCCCGTGACGACCGTCCCGTCGACGAGCACGCCGGACGCGTCGATCGGCTCGCCGGCCTCGCGGTCCTTCAAGCGCCAACGGCCGACGGCGTCGAAGTTCTCGAGCGCGAAGCCGAGCGGATCGATGACGCCGTGACAGGCGTTGCACGAGGGGCTCGTGCGATGCGCCTCGAGCCGCGCACGCACGGTCGTCGCCTTTTGCCCTGCGACGGTCTCTACGAGCGCCTCGACGTTCGGCGGCGGCGCCGCGGGCGGGACCCCGAGCACGTTCTCGAGCAGCCACTGCCCGCGCAGCACCGGCGACGTGCGGTTAGGGTACGACGAGACGAGCAGCACGCCGCCCTTGCCGAGCAAGCCGAAGCGGTTCGGGTCGTCGAGCTCGACGCGGCGGAAGCGGGTACCGCGGATGTCGTTGATTCCGTAATGCCGCGCGAGCGCCTCGTTGACGAACGTGTGCTTGGCCGTCAGCAGATCGAGCACGCTCGAATCCGAGCGGAAGATGCTGTCGACGAACAGCGTGGCTTCGGCGACGAAATGCGCTCGGATGTCGCGGTCGACGTCCGCGAACAGCGACGGATCGGGCGCGAGGCTGTCGAGCTCGCCGAGATTCAGCCACTGGAACGCGAAGTTCGACGCGAGCGTCTCCGCGCGCGGATCCAAGAGCATGCGCTCGACTTGCCGCTTCAGCACCGCGGGATCGGCGAGCTTCTCCTCGGCCGCGAGCGCGAGCAGCTCGGCGTCGGGGATCGTGCTCCAGAGGAAGAACGACAGCCGCGACGCGAGCTCGACGCTCGAGAGCGGATAAGCCTCGCCGGGCGCAGCGCCTTGCGGCCTCGGCTCGAAGCGATAGAGGAACTTCGGATGCGCGAGCACGCCGGCGAGCGCGTGCTCGACGCCCTTCTCGAAGCCACCGGCAGAAACGCCTTCGTCGTAGAGCCGCATGAGGCGCGGCAGCTCGCCGGCATCGAACGCGCCGCGGAACGCCTGGCGCGCGAGCGTCGCGACGATGCGCTCGGCGCACGCGCGTTCCTCGGCGGTGACTTCCGGCCGGCAGACGAAGATCTTGTCGCGGCTCGGCGTGCTCGAAAGACCCGTGGCGTTGACGGGCCCGAAGATCTCGAGCGAATTCAGCGTGAGCACGGCGTCCTGCCCGCCGCCCGGCACCTGCGCGTGCAGCCAGCGGTCGGACTCGGCGAACGAGCGGTGCAGGAACGTGACCCCGAGCCGGTGCACGCCGGCGGTCGCCGTGAACGGAATGTTTTTGAGCCGTGCGTTGATCTCGTCGACGGCCGGCGCGCCGATCTGATCGAGCTTCTTCAAGTCTTCGCCGCCGCCGATCTCGAGCTCGAAGAACTTGCGGCCGTCGAGCAGCGCGACGAGCGTGTTCTCGTGCTCCTGATTGAAGCCCCAGAGGCCCGTCACGAGGTCGCCAATGTTGAGCCGGTATTCGCCGTCGGCCGGGAAGTAATGCTCGATCACGGCGCCGCCGCGCGTACCGAGCGGCAAGCCAGGCACGTGAAACTGCTGCGCGCGCGCATTGCCGATCGTGTAGGGCACGCCGACGGCGCGCGGCCGGGGATCGCCGACGGCCTGCGCCGCGAGATTCCGCGCCGCGCTCAAGAACTGGTCGATGAACGACGGCGACACGGTGAGCGCGTTCGCGATGTTGTCGAAGCCGTGCTCGACGCCGTCGACGGGGAGCAGCGTGGCGGGATCGACCTCGAGCGCGAGCAGATCGCGGATCGCGTTTGCGTACTCCGTGCGGTTCATGCGGTGCGGCGTCACGTAGCCGGGCGCGGGCGTTGGCGCCGCGGCGTCGAGCGTCGCCTCGAGCCAGGCCACGAACGAGTCGGTCTCGGCGTTGCCCGGCTTCACGCCGCCCGGCGGCGGCATCATGCGGCCGCGCAGCTTGCGCACGGCGCGCTCGAACGTCTCGGCGTGCGCCGCCACGTCGTCGGGCGACAGCGCGTCGAACGCGATGTCGGCCGTCAGATCGATCTCGTTGTGGCACTCCACGCAGTAGCGCTCGACGAACGGCCATTGCTCGCGCCCTTCGGCGAGCAGCTCTTCGGGCGTCGGCTCGCGGCCGAACGCGGCGAGCGCGGCCGCGACACACGCCGCTGCAATCGCGCGCCTAGGCGATGTTCCGCAGGCGCGTGTCATGCGCGTCTCGCAAGTGGCCCCAAGTGCTTTGGAACGCCAGCGTCACGAACAGCGTGGGATCGCCGAACTGCGCGTCGAACTCGGCCGTCGGCTTCGCGGCCAGCACTTCGTCGACGCCGAGCGCTCTCAGCAGATGGCCGTGAATGCGCTCGAACACCGTCAGGTACATCTCGTGCTGCGCCTTCAGCTGCGCGAACGACATCACGGGGCCCACGGCCGGCACGATGCGCGTGCGCTCGTTCGCCACCTCGAGCAGCCGGTCGAAGCCGTTCAACATGCCGACGGTCCAGCCGCCCGTCCACCAGTCGATGATCGGCCAGCCTGAGCTCGAGACGAAGCCGCCCGCCGCGAGCACGTTCTCGTCGGGAAAGAACACGAAGAGGTCGCCGTCGGTGTGCGCGTCGCGCGCCCAACCGTAGTCGACGGTGCGGCCGCCGAACGTCATGCGCCCCGGGTCGTAGACGGTCGTCGTCGGCCGCGCCGGCGCCGGCAGCGGCGGGTATTTCTTGTCTGACCAACGCACCCAAACTTCCGTGCCTAGCCAGAGCGCCGTGTTCTCGTGCGCGACGATCTCGACGCCGCGCTCGCCGAGCTGCGAGTTCGCGCCCGTCTGCTCCTCGTGCCAGTGCGTATTGAAGAGCGCGCGCACGGGCTTGCCGGGATAGAGGCTCTCGACGGTCGCGAGCAGCGCGTCGGCCCACAACGCGTGACCGCCGTCGACGAGCAGCACGCCTTCGGCCGTCTCGGCGCAGAGAACCGTGGCGTTCGGTCCGATGACGACGGACATCGCATCCGACA
>JBBIJV010000177.1:0-7603 GCA_037445815.1 Rhodospirillaceae bacterium | reverse complement strand
GGCCTCCGCCCGCACCGGTCTATTACGAACCCCCGCCGATTTATCTCGTAACGCTCCGCCTCCGGAATTAACCGCCGACCGCCCGAGCCCGAGCTCGGGCCGCGCCGTGTTCGCCCGAAGGAACAGGTATGGAGGAAGGTCGTGCGTTACGTTCTTCGAGCTCGTGTGTTCGTTTCGCTTGCCGCGGTATCGCTCCTCGGCTTGGCCCCGTTGTCGCGCGCGCAACCGGACGCGCTCACGCTCGAGGAGTCGCTACGGCTCGCCGCCGAGCGTTCGCAGCAATTGCTCGCCGAGGACGCGGCGGCGAAGGCCGCCCGCGAAATGGCCGTCGCGGCAGGTGAGGCGCCCGATCCGACTTTGACGCTCGGCATCGCGAACCTGCCGGTCGACGGCGCGGATCGATTCGACATCGAGCGCGACTTCATGACGATGCGCTCGATCGGCTTGATGCGCGAGCTCACGCGCGCCGATAAGCGGCAGGCTCGTGCCGCCCGTTACATGCGCGAAGCCGAGGCCGCGGAGGCCGCGCGAACGGTTGCTCTCGCGGATCTCGAGCGCGGCGCCGCGCAGAGCTGGCTCGAGCGGTACCACCGCGAGCGAGCGCGCGACGTGCTCGAGCGGCAGCGCGCCGACGCGGCGCTTCAGGTGGAAGCGGCGGACCTCGCGTTTCGCAGCGGCGCGGGGCCGGAAAGCGACGTATTCGCCGCCCGCTCCACCGTGGCCGAGATCGACGACCGCATCGCCGAGAACGCTCGCGATCTCGAAGCGGCCACGCTGCGGCTCGCTCGCTGGATCGGCGACGCCGCGCGCCGGCCGCTCGCGGCACCGCCGCCGCTCGACGTGGTGGCTCTCGACGGCGCCCAGCTCGAGACGACGCTGCTGCACCACCCGCAGCTCGCATTGCTCGCGCGCCGGGAAGAGATCGCGCGCGCGGAGGCCGAGATCGCGCGCGCGAACCGGCGTTCGGACTGGACCGTCGCAGTGATGTACGGCGAGCGCGGCCCGGATTTCTCAGACATGATCTCGATCAACGTCTCGAAGCCGCTGCAATGGCGCGAGCGCAACCGCCAGGACCGCGAGCTCGCGGCGAGCCTCGCCGCGGCCGAGAGCATGCACGCGGCGCGCGAAGAGCAGATTCGGGCGCACGTGGCCGAAGTGCGCGAGGTTCTCGCGAGATGGCAAGCGAATCGAGCGCGCCTCAGCCGCTATGCAACGACATTGGTCCCGCTCGCCGCCGAGCGCGCGCGCGCGGCGACGGCGGCCTATCGGGCCGGCCGCGGCGCGCTCGAGCAGGTGCTCGACGCACGCATCGCCGAAGTCGACACGCGGCTCGATCAATTGATGCTCGAGCTCGAGACGGCCCAACTCTGGGCTTACCTGCATTACCTCGTTCCGGCCGAGGCCGGGCTGGAGGCGTCATGAAACGCCCAGCCGTCGTGGGTTTCTCCGCGGCGCTCGCCGCCGCAATCCTCGCAGCGGGCGGATACGGACTCTATCGGCTCGGCATGGCGCACGGCGCGGGCGCAAGCTCGGACGCGGCGGCTGCCGCCGGTGCACCTCTCGAGGCCGGCGACGTCGATCCCGCGACCGGCAAACGCGTGCTCTACTGGCACGACCCGATGGTGCCCGGGCAGCGCTTCGACAGGCCCGGCAGATCCCCGTTCATGAACATGCAGCTCGTGCCGGTCTACGAAGGGGGCGAGGACGGCGGCGTGAGCATCAGTGCGCGCGTGCAACAGAACCTCGGCATACGCACGGCCGAAGTGGCGCGCCGCACGCTCGCTCCGCGCCTCGAAGCCGTGGGCAGCATCGCCTACAACGAGCGCGATCAAGCCGTGGTCGAGGCGCGCGCGCCGGCCTACGTCGAAAGGCTGCACGCGCGCGCGACGCTCGATCGCGTGAGGGCCGGCGCGCCGCTCGCCGATCTGTACGTGCCCGACTGGGTCGCCGCACAGGAGGAATTCCTCTCCGTTCGGCGCATGCGCGGCACCGGCCTCGAGGCGCTCGTCGACGGCGCTCGGCAACGCATGCGCCTCGCCGGAATGACGGACGAGCAGATTGCGCGCATCGAAGACAGCGGGGAACTGCAGCCGCGCATCACGCTGCGCGCGCCGCGCGACGGCGTGGTGGCGGAGCTCGCGGCGCGCGAAGGCATGACCGTGATGCCGGGCGACATGCTGTTCCGCATCAACGGGCTTTCCACGGTATGGGTGAACGTGGCGGTACCGGAGAGTCAGGCGGCGCGGCTGCGGCCCGGTGCCGCCGTGGAAGCACGCTCGCCGGCCTTTCCGGGCGTGATGTTTGCGGGCAGCGTGGAAGCGATCCTGCCGCAGGTCGATCCCGCCACGCGAACGATCGGGGCCCGCGTGGAGCTCGCGAACCCGGACTGGCAGCTCGCGCCGGGCATGTTCGTGAGCGTCGCGCTCGCGGGGCCGGCGACGGAGGCGCTCACGGTGCCGACCGAAGCCGTGATCGCGACGGGCCGGCGCACGGTGGTGATGCTCGCCGAGCCGGACGGCGTGTTCCGTCCCGTCGAGGTGGAGATCGGCATCGAAGCGAACGGCGAAACGGAAATCAAGCGCGGGCTCACGGCCGGCCAGCGCGTCGTCGCCTCGGGCCAATTCCTGATCGACTCCGAAGCGAGCCTTCGCGCCGCAAGCACGCGGCTGGAAGGTGCGCCGGCGAGGGACGGCGCGGCAACGGAGCATTTCGGCGAAGGCAGGGTCGAGGCGCTCGACCGCGCGAGTGTGACGCTGTCGCACGGGCCGATCCCGTCGATCGAGTGGCCGGCGATGACGATGACCTTCGCGCTGCCCGAAGGCGACCCGCCGCGCGGCGTCGAGACGGGCCGGGCCGTGAGCTTCGCGTTCATCCTCGGCGACGACGGCCGGCCCAGGATCACGCGGATCGAGCCGCTTGCGGAGCCGGCGCAATGATCGCCGCGCTGATCCGCTGGTCGATCGCGAACCGGTTCTTCGTGCTGCTCGGCACGGCGATGCTCGCGGCTTGGGGCGCCTGGTGTGTTGCGCGCACGCCGCTCGACGCGCTGCCGGACCTCTCCGACGTGCAGGTGATCATCCGTACGACGTATCCGGGCCAAGCGCCGCAGATCGTCGAGAACCAGGTCACTTATCCGCTGACGACCACGATGCTGTCGGTGCCGGGCGCGAAGACCGTTCGCGGCTATTCGTTCTTCGGCGACTCGTTCGTCTACGTGCTGTTCGAGGACGGCACGGATCTGTACTGGGCGCGCTCGCGCGTGCTCGAGTATCTGAGTCAGGCGCAGGCGCGGCTGCCCGAAGGCGCCGAGGCCGCGCTCGGGCCCGACGCCACGGGCGTCGGCTGGGTCTTTCAGTACGCCCTTGTCGATCGCACGGGGCGGCACGACCTCGGGCAGCTTCGCGCGTTGCAGGACTGGTTCCTGAAGTACGAGCTCAAGACGGTGCCGAACGTGGCCGAGGTGGCGACGGTGGGCGGCATGGTGAAGCAGTATCAAATCGTGCTCGACCCCGACCGGTTGCGCGCTCACGGCTTGCCGCACGGTGCCGTGGTGGCGGCGATCCAGCGCGCCAATCAGGAAACGGGCGGCTCGGTGCTCGAGCTCGGCGAAGCGGAGTACATGGTACGCGCCTCGGGCTACCTCCGGTCCCTCGACGACTTTCGCGCGATTCCGCTGCGGACGACGAGCGCCGGCGTGTCGGTGCGGCTCGGCGACGTCGCGCGCGTGCAGGTGGGCCCGGAAATGCGGCGCGGCATCGGCGAGCTCGACGGCGAGGGAGAGGCAACCGGCGGCGTGATCGTGATGCGCAGCGGCCGGAACGCGCTCGAGACCATCGCTGCCGTGAAGGCCAAGCTCGCCGAGCTCGCGGCGAGCCTTCCGGCCGGCGTGGAGATCGTGCCGACTTACGACCGCTCGAGCCTGATCGAGCGCGCCGTGGACAACTTGATGTACAAGCTCGGCGAGGAGCTCGTCGCCGTGGCGCTCGTCTCGCTCGCGTTCCTGCTCCACTTGCGCTCGGCGTTCGTCGCGGTGGTCTCGCTGCCGCTCGGCGTGCTCGCAAGCTTCATCGTGATGCGTTACCAGGGCGTGAACGCGAACATCATGTCGCTCGGCGGCATTGCGATCGCCATCGGCGCGATGGTCGACGCGGCGGTGGTGATGATCGAGAACGCGCACAAGCACATCGAGCGCTGGAAGCAAGCGCACCCGGGCGGGGAGCTCGAGGGCGAGGCGCACTGGCGCGTGATCGGCGAAGCAGCGGCCGAGGTGGGTCCGGCGCTATTTTTCTCGCTGCTCATCATCACGCTGTCTTTCGTGCCGGTGTTCACGCTCGAGGCGCAGGAAGGACGCCTGTTTGCGCCGCTGGCCTACACGAAGACGTACGCGATGGCGGCCGCGGCCGGCCTCGCCGTCACCCTGATCCCCGTGCTCATGGGGTACATGATTCGCGGGCGGATCCCCGCCGAGCACGCCAATCCCTTGAATCGGGCGTTGATCGCGGGTTATCGGCCGTTGCTCGAGGGCGTGCTGCGCGCGCCGCGAACCACGCTGGCCGTTGCCGCGGCGCTGCTGGCCTCGACCTGGTGGCCGCTACAGAACATCGGGGCCGAGTTCATGCCGGCGCTCGACGAGGGCGATCTTCTGTACATGCCCACCGCGCTGCCCGGGCTCTCGGCCGGCAAGGCTTCGGAGCTGCTCCAGCAGACGGACCGGCTCATCAAGACCGTACCCGAAGTTGCGACGGTGTTCGGCAAAGCCGGCCGCGCGGAAACCGCCACCGACCCCGCGCCGCTCGAGATGTTCGAGACGACGATCCGGCTCAAGCCGCGCACGGAGTGGCGGCCGGGGCTCACGCCCGAAGCCCTGATCGAGGAGCTCGACCGGGCCGTGCAGGTGCCGGGACTGTCGAACGTGTGGGTGCCGCCCATCCGCAATCGCATCGACATGCTCGCCACGGGCATCAAGAGCCCCGTCGGCATCAAGGTGGCGGGAGCGAGCCTCGAGCACATCGACCGCGTGACGAGCGCGATCGAGCGCGCGGTCGCCGCGGTTCCCGGCGTGACGTCGGCGTTCGCCGAGCGGCTCACGGGCGGCCGCTATATCGACGTGAATATCGATCGCGACGCGGCCGCCCGGTTCGGGCTCAATGTGGCCGACGTGCAATCGGTAGTGTCGTCCGCGATCGGCGGCGAGAACGTCGGCGAGACCGTCGAGGGGCTGGCGCGCTTTCCGATCAACGTACGCTATCCGCGCGAGATCCGCGACTCCGTCGAGAACGTCCGCCGCCTGCCCATCGTCACAGAGAACGGCGCCGAGATCGTGCTCTCGGACGTCGCGAAGATCGAAATCGTGGACGGGCCGCCGATGCTGAAGAGCGAGAACGCGCGGCTGTCGGGCTGGGTGTACGTCGACGTACGCGGCCGCGACCTGCGCTCCGCCGTGCGGGACATGCAGCAGGCCGTGGCCGCCGCCGTCGAGCTTCCGCCGGGTTATTCGCTCTCGTGGGCGGGCCAGTTCGAATACCTCGAGCGTGCGACGGCACGCCTGAAAGTCGTGGTGCCGCTCACGCTCGCGATCATTTTCGTTCTGCTCTATCTAACCTTCCGCCGGTCCGACGAGGCATTGCTCATCATGGCCACCCTGCCCTTCGCGCTCATCGGCGGCATCTGGCTTCTCTATTTCCTCGACTACAACCTCTCGGTTGCGGGCGCTGTGGGCTTCATCGCGCTCGCGGGCGTCGCGGCCGAGTTCGGCGTGGTGATGCTGCTCTATCTGCGCCACGCGTGGGATGCGCGCGCCGCCGCGGGGCGCGCGTCGCGGGGCGACCTGCTCGACGCAATCCGCGCCGGCGCCGTGCTGCGCGTGCGGCCGAAAGCGATGACGGTTGCGGTGATCCTCGCCGGTCTCTTCCCCATCATGTGGGGCGGCGGCACGGGCTCCGAAGTGATGCGCCGCATTGCCGCGCCGATGGTCGGCGGCATGATCACGGCGCCTTTACTGTCGATGTTCGTGATTCCTGCGGCTTACTTGTTGTTGCGCCGGCCGCCAGAGCCGCGGGCCGTGCACGAAAGTCACATCCACTCGGAAGGAGTACGTCTATGAGCCAGTTGGACTCGAGTTGTATCGGAATCGACCGAAAGCGGCGGCGCGTGGTCGCGGCGCTCATGTGGGCGCCGCTCGTCGCGCCGCTCGGCGCGAGGGCCGCCGCGCGCACGATAGAGGTGTGGACGGGCCCCGCATGCGCGTGTTGCCACGACTGGATCGACCACTTGCGGGCGAACGGTTTCGAGGTCACGACGCACGACGGCGGCAACACTCCGGCGCGCGCCCGCCTCGGCATGCCTGTCGACTACGGGTCCTGCCACACGGGCGAAGTTGCGGGCTATGCCATCGAAGGCCACGTTCCGGCGCGGGAGATCGAGCGCCTGCTCGACGAGCGGCCCAACGCGATCGGCTTGTCCGTGCCGTCGATGCCGCGCGGCTCGCCGGGCATGGACGGGCCCGCGTACGGCAACGTTCGCGATCCGTACGACGTGCTGCTCGTGCTGCGCAACGGCAGCGCAACCGTTTATCGATCTTATCGTTGATGCTCGTGGTGCACGAAAGGAGGAACTGTGGTGAATCGTTTCATCTATCTGGCGGCCGTTGCAATCGCGGCCCTCGGAGCCGGGGCTTGCGACAGTGGTAGCCCCGCCGACGCCGCGCCGCGAGGCGCGCTGCCGAGCACCGAATCGGGCAACGCGGCCCAACACGCGGCTGCGGGCACGGTGAACTCCATCGACCGGGCGGCAGGCACGGTGAACATCTCGCACGGGCCCGTCCCCACCGCGGAGTGGCCCGCGATGACCATGTCTTTCAAATTGGCGAATCCGGATGCCGCAGCGGGAATCGAGCCCGGTGAGCGCGTGGACTTCAAATTCACGATCGAAAGCGGCATGTCCGCAACGGTGACCGAGATGTCGCCTGCCGACTAGCGCTCTCGACGGCCCAGCAGTGCCGGCGGCGCAGCGCCGCGCCTCGGAGATGCCGACGGCCGACGGCAGGCAGCAAGCTCGCGTCCGATCTGGCAAGATCGAGCCATGTCGTCGACGCCTCGCGCGCTCAAGGTGCAGCTGCTCGTATTCCAGGGCTGCCCGCTCGCAGACGCTGCGCGCGCCTCCTTGAAGGAGGCGCTTGCCGCGCTCGGCATCGGCGCCTACGAAGAGATCGACCTACGGGATGCCGCAACACCGACCGAGCTGCGCGGATGGGGCTCGCCGACGATTCTCGTCGACGGCGAAGATATCGCCGCTGGCGTGAAAGGCGACGGCGTCTGCTGCCGGGTACATCCGGGGCGGAACCAAGTGCCGACGCCCCGGCAGATAGCAGCCGCGATCGAGCGAAGGCGCTGAGAGCTCGGCCCTAGCCGGCGCGAACGTCGGGTTGACTGGCTCGCGCCCACGACACGAGCATCGCCGTGCGCGTCCAAGCATGTCGTCGTGTCTGAACCGGATGACCTCGGAATCGGAGACTCGAGGCCTTGTGCGGACGAGCAGCGCGGAGAGCGAGGCTTCAATGAGGCCGCGGCAAATCAGCCGCGGAAAACTGACCGGAGGTCATCGG
>JBBIJV010000176.1:0-7610 GCA_037445815.1 Rhodospirillaceae bacterium | reverse complement strand
CGCCCGTCGGCTGCCCGGCCGCCGTCGACAGCGGCGGCAACGCGTGGAACGCGCGATAGAGATACGACGAGCCGTCGACGAGAACGAGCGGGCTAGCGCTCACGCGTCCGCTCGTCTTCGTCCGCGTCGCCGTCGGGCTGCTCGCCTGCGGGCGGCGGGTCGACGCGCTCGATTGGGCGCGCGTCGCCGGGCAGCACGAGCGGCCCCTGCTGCCCGCAGCCCGCGGCCGCGGCGGCAAGCGCCGCGAGCATCGTGAGACGGACCCGCGCCGTCATGGCTCGCGCTTCTGCTTGAGCAGCGCGGCGATGCGCCGGTATGCCTCGCGGAACGGCAAGCCTTCACGCACGACCAGCTCGTTGGCCTGCTCGGCCGCGTGCAGCTCGGGCGGCAGCCGGATGTTCTCCGGCTTGAACCGCACGTTCGGCAGTGCGTGCGCCATGATCGCGAGCACGTCGCCGGCGAGATCGATCGCGCGGAAGAGCGGCGCCTTGATGCGCTGCAGATCGCGGTGGTAGCCGGACGGCAACTTCGCCGTGAGGCTCAGGATCTCTTGCAGTGCCCCCAACGCCGTGGCCTGGGCGCCGCGCACGAGCTCGAAGACGTCGGGGTTGCGCTTCTGCGGCATGATCGACGAGCCCGTCGTCATCTCGGCCGGCAGCGCGACGTATCCGAATTCGCTCGTATAGAACAGCAGCAAATCCGACGCGAGCCTTCCTAAGTCTCCGAGCAACACCGCGATCTCGAACACGAGGGCGGCCTCGGCCTTGCCGCGCGACAGCTGCACGGCCGTCACGGGCTCGTGCGTGCGCTTGAAACCGAGCGCGGCACGCGTGGCTTCGCGATCTAGGGCCAAGTTCGGCACGCCGTAGCCCGCGGCCGAGCCGAGCGGGTTCAAGTCCACGCGCGCGAGAACGCGCGTAAGTCCCGAGCGATCGTCGGCGATCTCGGCCGCGAACCCGCGCGCCCAGAGCGCGACCGAGCTCGGCATCGCGGGCTGCATGTGCGTGTAGCCCGGCAGCGCGACGGCGCCCTGCTCGGTAGCGACGCGCTCGAGCGCCGCGGCGACGCCGTCGGCGCCGGCAGCGAGCGAGTCGATCGCGTCGCGCAGATAGAGCCGCAGCGCCGCGAGCACTTGGTCGTTGCGCGATCGGCCGAGGTGCACGCGACCCCCGGCTTCGCCGATGCGCTCCGTTAGCCTGCGCTCGAGCGCCGAGTGCGCGTCCTCGTCGGCGAGCTCGATCGACCATTCGCCGGCCGCGTGGGCGGCCGCGAGCGCCTCGAGTCCCGAGCAGATCGCGTTGCAATCGGCCGAGCTCAAGAGCTTCTGCTTCTCGAGCATGCGCGCGTGCGCGATCGACGCGCGCGCGTCGTAGGCGACGAGCCGCTCGTCGAGCGCATGATCCTCGCCGGCCGTGAAACGCAGCACGCGCTCGTCGAGCGGCAGACCTTTGTCCCAGAGGCGCGCCATCGGTCAGCCCGCCTGCTCCTCGGGCCGCAGCGCCTTCGTGTCGTTCACGACGAGCGTGCCGGTGCCTTCGTTCGTGAACACCTCGAGCAAGAGGCTGTCGGCCTGCGCGTACGAGATCACGTGGACGCGCGGCACGCCGCCGGACAGCGCGCGCTCGATCGCCGTCGCCTTCGGCAGCATCCCGCCCGAAATTTTTCCCT
Organism: Rhodospirillaceae bacterium; assembly: GCA_037445815.1. Classification (GTDB taxonomy): domain Bacteria; phylum Pseudomonadota; class Gammaproteobacteria; order Steroidobacterales; family Rariloculaceae; genus FEN-1219. The sequence goes on along the minus strand of JBBIJV010000176.1, from coordinate 5,942 downwards.
CGTCGCGGAGCCGCCTCAAGCCTGCGCGATCGATGTACGAGATCAGCGAGCGCGGATCGTCGAGCGACTCGAGGATGCCCGGCGTGCCCGTGGCCATGACGAACTTCTCGGCTTTGAGATCGCAGGCGATCATCGCGGCCACGGTGTCGGCGTTGATGTTGAGCAGCGTGCCGTGATCGTCGGCCGAAAGCGGGCTCACGATCGGCACGAGGTCGTTGTCGAGCTGCTTGACGAGAATGCTCGTGTCGAGGCCCAGGATGTCGCCGACGTAGCCGTAGTCGACGGTCGCGCCGGCAACCTGCACGGGCGGCCGCTTCGTCGCTTTGATGAGCCCGCCGTCGACGCCGGAAAGGCCGATCGCGGGGATGCCGAGCGCGCGGCAGACGGCGACGATCCGCGTGTTGATCTCGCCGTTCAGCACCATCGTCGACACTTCGAGCGTCTGCGCGTCCGTGACGCGCCGGCCCTCGACCATCTGTGTCTCGAGCCCCAAGCGCTTCGCGAGCGCCGTCGATTGCGGGCCGCCGCCGTGCACGAGCACGACGCGGATGCCAACCTGGTGCAGGATGCCGATCTGCTCGAGCAGCGCGCGCGTGGTCTCGTTCGACACGAACGCGTCGCCGCCGGCTTTGATCACGAACACCTTGTTCTTGAAGATGCGGAGGTAAGGCAGCGCGTGCCGCAGCGCCGTGATGACGATGGCCCGCTCGTTCGTGTTGAGTCGCGTCGTCATGATCCGTCAGCCCTTCAACATTCGATAGAGAACGGCCATCTGGCCGTACATGCGGTTGCGCGCGCCGTGGATGACCGTGCTGCGCGGCCCGTCGAGAATGCGGTCCGCGACCTCGACGCCGCGCCGCACGGGCAGGCAGTGCATGAAGCGGCAATCGGGCCGCGCGTTCGCGAACCACGGCTCGTCGACGCACCAGTGCACGAGCTCCTCGCGCAGGGCCTGGTCGCCGAGCTTGTCGCCGTAGTGCCGCGTCGAAGAGTACGACTTCGCATAGATCACGTGCGCCCCTTCCATGGCCTCGCGGCGATCCGTGGTCTCGGAGACGCTGCCGCCGGATTCCGCCGCGGCCTTGCGCGCCTTGTCGAGGATGGCGGCCGGCAGCTCGAAGCCGGGCGGCCGCAGGTGCACGACCTTCATGCCGCGCTTGGCCGCCATGTGGATCGTGGCCGCCGTCACGGCGAGCGGCAGCGCCCTTGGATGGTACGCCCACGAGATCACGAACTTGCCGTTCTCGGGTATCCCGAGGTCGTCCATCGTCTTCCAGTCGGCAAGGCTCTGGCACGGATGGTCGATGGCCGACTCCATGTTGATCCACGGCTTGTCGATGAGCGCCGTCAGCGCCTTGAAGTCGTTGTCGGCGAGGTCGTGGTTCAAGTCGCGCCGCTCGGCGAACGCGCGGACGCCCATCGCGTCGCCGTAGGACGCGATGACGGGCACGCCTTCGCGCACGTGCTCGGCCGCGGCGCCGTCCATGACGATGCCCGAGCGCGACTCGAGCCCGTGGATCGACATCTCGGGCGAGATCACGAACGAGCCGCCGCCGAGCCGGATCATCGCGGCCTGGAACGACGATAGCGTCCGCAGCGACGGGCTCAGGAACAACAGCGAGAGCACCTTGCCCTCGAGGGCGCGCGGCTCAGGCTTCGCGTCGAGACGCGCGGCCAGCGCGATCAGATCTTTGATCTCCTCGCGCGAGAAGTCGGCCAGGTCGTTAAAGCGGCGCATCGGTCAACTCCTCTAGAGCCGTAGCCAATCGTTGCACGTGTTCGAAAGACAAGATCAATGCCGGCAGGAGCCGCAGCATGTGCGGGTCGGCGCTCGTGCCGACGAGAATGTCGCGCTTCAAGAGCGCGTCGCGGACGGCCGCGGCCCTCGGCCGCGTCTTCAAGCCGAGCAGGAAGCCCGTGCCTTGAATGCCTTCGACGGGTCCGACGCGGCACGAGGCGCGAACCTCGTCGCTGACCGAGCGCACGTTCGCGCACAGCCCGTCGCGCTCGATGACGTCGATGACGGTCTTGATTGCCGCGCACGCGACCGGACCGCCGCCGAACGTCGTGCCGAGCGCGCCGGGTTTCAGCTCGCGCGCGATCGAGTGCGGCATAAGCACGGCGCCGCACGGGAAGCCGCCGCCCAAGCCCTTCGCGACGGTCAAGAGATCGGGCCGCACGCCGTTCAGCTGCGCGCCGAACGGCGCGCCGAGCCGTCCCATGCCCGTCTGCACCTCGTCCATGATCAGGAGCGCGCCGGTGCGGTCGCAGGCGGCGCGGATCGCGTGCAGAAACTCGCGCGAGAAGTCGAACGCGCCGGCGAGCCCCTGCACGGGCTCGACGATGACGGCGGCCGTGCTCGTGTCGACTGCGCGCGCGAGCGCGGCCGCGTCGTTGCGCGGCACGAACTCGACGTCGAACGGTGTGCGCGGGAAGCCGTACCAAGACTTCTCCGCGCCGTACGTGACCGCCGCGGCAGCGGCCGTCCTGCCGTGGAAGCTGTGCTCCATTGCGACGATCTTGCTGCGGCCCGTGGTCTTCAGCGCGAGCCTGAGCGCGTTCTCGTTCGCCTCCGCGCCGCTGTTGACGAAGAAGACACGGCCCAACCCCGGCGGCCCGAACGCCGCGAGCCGCTCGGCGGCCTCGTCGCGCACCTTGAGCGGCAGCGCGTTCGTCTGGAACACGAGGTCGCGGCTCGCGCGCGCGAGCGCGTCGGAGAGCTCGGGATGGCCGTAGCCGAGCGCCGCGACGGCGTGGCCGCCGTAGAGATCGAGAACGCGGCGGCCGGCCGCGTCCTCGAGATACACGCCGTGCCCACGCACGGGCGTGAACGGCAGCATCGGGTAAACCTCGTTCAAGTGCGCGCCGACGCGCGCGATCTCGTGTGTTGCAGCGCTCATCCGAGCCATCCTGCCGCGGGTGCGGTCAACCCTGTCGCTTCCGGGAATCCGAGGAGCCGATTCGCCCACTGCAAGCTGCCGCCCGCGGCGCCTTTCAGCAGGTTGTCGGTCACCGAGCAGACGACGATCGTATCGCCGTCGACGGCCGCGTGGAGCGCGGCGTAGTTCGTCGCGGCGATGTCCTTCAATTTCGGCGGCTCGTCGTCGACGCGCACGAACGTGGCGCCGCGGTAGTACTCGCGCAGCGCCTCGTTCACCTGCGGCGCCGTCAGCCGCTCCTTCGCCTCGAGGAAAATCGTGGCGTGGATGCCGCGCGCGTACGGGCCCGAGTGCGGCACGAACTTGAGCTCGACGTCGCGGCCCGTCGCCGCCTTGATCAACGCGCGCACTTCCGGCGCGTGGCGGTGCTTCAGCGCCTGGTACGCGAACAGATTGCTGTGCCTGAGCGGATGATGCGTCGTGTCGCGCGGCGTGCGCCCGGCGCCCGTGCTGCCCGTGACGGCGCTCACGAAGAACTCGTCGGCGAGGCCCAGCGCAGCGAGCGGCACGATGCCGAGCAGCATCGTCGTCGCGAAGCAGCCCGGGTGTGCGGCGTGCGGCGTGTCGATGCGCTCGAGCTGCTCGGGCACGGCGCAGGTGAATTCCTTGAGCCGCGCCGGCGCCTCGTGCGCGTGGCCGTACACGGCCGCATAGGCCGCCGGGTCGGCGAAGCGGAAGTCGGCGGACGCGTCGACCACGACGAGCTCGACGCCGGCGCTCGCGGCCGCCGTGAGCAGCTGATCGACGAGACGCGCCGAGGCTCCGTGCGGCGCGCCCGAGAGCAGGAGCCAGCGCGGCGCGGTGCCGAGCCGCTCGACGACGGCCTCGAGCGAGACGAATTGCGTGTCCGGGTACGCGGGAGCCAGGTGCGGGAAGGTCTTCGCGACCGGCTCGCCGGCCTGGCTCGTCGAGACGACGCCGCCGAGCGCGAGATTCGGATGCGCCGCGAGCAGCCGCAGGAACTCGCCCGCGACGTAGCCGGAGCCGCCGAGCACGATCGTCGGAATGGGGGCCACGGCGTTCATGCAGCGGGCTTCGCCGTGCGGGATCCGAGCCCGATGCTCGCCTGCAAGAGATCGCCGAGCTCGGCCGCGCTCGTCATCGCGTTCAGCGCCGCGACGTTCGAGCGCTCCTTGATGATGTCGATGCCCACCTGATTGTCCGTGGCCGGGCCGGAAATCACCGTCGGCTCGATGCCGAACTCCTCGCGCAGCAGCTTCGCGCCGCCCCAGGCGCCGACGGGATCGTTGGCGCACAGCACCATGGCCGTGATGCGGCTCACGATCTCCTCGTCGCGCAGGATCGCCTCGACACCGTAGGCGCCCAGCAAACCGTCGCCTAGCTCGAACACGATCGCGTCGGGCCTCTGGTCGGACAGCTCGTTCAGCAGCGAGCGCGTGAGCGCCGGTGCGTTCTTCGACGTCGTGGCGCAGATGCCGAAGTCCGAGAACATCGCCACGTGACGCGCGCCCGAGTCTTCCATGGCCAGGATGTCGCGCCGCAGCGCGACGCCCGTCGACTTGAACGCGTCGACGACGAGACCGTTGTGGCGGAAGCGGCTCACGATCGCGCACGCGGCGGCTGTCTTGCCGGAGTTCATGCACGTGCCCGCGATCGCGACGACGGGGACGCCGTGCGTGTCGAGCGGCACGTCGAGCTTGAGCGGCTCCGTGGAGACGCGCGCCGGCACGCCGACGCGTTGGCCCAGGTACGGGAAGTCGAGCACGCAGCCCAGCACCCTGCAGTTGAACGGCTCGCCGTGCGACGGATTGATCGAGTCGCAGATACCGATGACGCCGCCCAGGTTCAGGATCTGCACGATGTCGCCGGGCTTGAGCGCGGTCGGCAGGTGGCCGGAGTAGCCGAACAACGCCTTACGATGGCCGAGCGCGCCGACCACCACGTCGCCCTTCTTGACCTCGGCCATGCGGCCGCTCGTGAGCTCGATCGTGTTGTAGCGCGACTTGTTGTTCAGCACTTCGACGGCAATCAGCACGCCCTCCTCGCACGGTATGTCCTCGCTCACGCGGATCTCCTGGGCGAGATCCGCCTGAACCGCTACGGAAGCGATCTTGTCGACGAGTACGGGGCGCATCTCACCCTCCGGCCCGGGTATGGAACATGCCGGGCAACGCCATGATCTTCGAGAACCCGTACGCGTCGGCCGGCGTCCACTCGCCGGCCGCCTCGCCGTACTTGCCGCGGCTCACGGCCATCAACGAGTGCGGCGACGTGACGCCCTGCACGAATAGGCTGCCCGGGCGGAGCTGCACCCGGACCTTGCCCGTCACGCGCGCCTGCGAAGACTTTAGAAGCGCCTCGATGTCGCGGCACGCCGGGTCGAGCTGCTTGCCCTCGTGGATCAGCTGGCCGTAGATGCCGCTCACGAGCTCCTTGACCTGCGTTTGCGTCGCGAGCAGCGTCAGTTTCTCGAGCTCGCGGTGCGCCGCGATCAGGATCTCGGCGGCAGGCGCCTCGAACGCGACGCGGCCCTTCGTGCCGATGATCGTGTCGCCCAAATGGATGCCGCGGCCGATGCCGAAGCGCGCGCCGAGCTCCTCTACTTTCTCGATCAGCGCCACGGGGTCGAGTCGCTGACCGTCGAGACCGACGGGCACGCCCGCCGCGAACTCGAGCTCGATTTCCCGGAACGGCTGCGGCTCGTCGAGCGCGCCGGCCGAGAGCACCCACGCCGACTCGGGGATGCTGCCCTTCGAGTCGAGCGTCTCGGTGCCGCCGATCGTCACGCCCCAGAGGCCGCGGTTCGTGGAGTACGCCGAGCCGCGCGTCGGCACCGGCATCTTGCGCTCCTCGAGGAACTTGACCTGCGCCGGCCGCTGCCATGCGTGATCGCGCACGGGCGCCAAGATGTTGAGCTCCGGCGCGACGGCCTTCAGCACGATCTCGAACCGCACCTGGTCGTTGCCGGCCGCCGTGCAGCCGTGCGCGACCGTGTCGGAGCCGAGCTCCTTCGCGAGCTTGGCCAGGTGCTTCGCCTGCAAG
>JBBIJV010000175.1:0-7621 GCA_037445815.1 Rhodospirillaceae bacterium | reverse complement strand
GTGTGCGGCGAGACGCTCGCGCGCCTCGGTTGGGAGCGGCCGGTAGCGGAGCCACAGCTCGTAGCCGTCTTCGGCGCGCGGGGGCGGCAGTGCGGCCGCCAATAGAAGCGCGCCGGCGGCGACGAGGGCGCGACGTTGCAGAACCGCGCGCGAGGCCACGTAGTTTCCCTTGAAGTCCCCCGTGCGATCTTTGCACACCGCGCCCCGGCGTGCAGCCCGAAGCGCTACACTGCCCGCGCATGCAGAAAGTCGACCTATGGGCCGGCGTGGCCGCGGTATTGCTGGCGAGCGCGGGCAACGACCTCGCCGCGCAAGCTCCGGGCGGTACCGCGCCGCCGATCGCGACGACGGTGCCGACACCGCGCGCGGATTCGAGCTCGAAGGTCGCCCACGAAGAGCTCGTGCGCAAAGCGCAGAGCGGAGTCACCGACGTCTATTTCATCGGCGACTCGATCACGCGGCGCTGGGGCGCGCTCGACTATCCCGCGCTGCTCGCGCATTTCAAAGAGAGCTTCTTCGGCTGGAACGCCGCGAATTTCGCCTGGGGCGGCGACCGCATCGAGAACATGCTCTGGCGGCTCGACAACGGCGAGCTCGACGGCGTGACGCCGAAGGTCTTCGTCGTGCAGGCCGGCACGAACAACTTGGGCGATTTCGCAACGGACGAGACGCGCGTCGAAGCCGTCGTCGCCGGCATCGAGGCCATCGTCGAACGCTGCCGGCGTCACGCGCCGGATGCGCTCGTCGTCATTACGGGCGTGTTTCCCCGCCGCGATCGGCCCGAGTGGAACCCGAGCATCGCGGCGATCAACGAGCGGCTCGCGGCGCTCGCCGACGGTGAGCGGGTTCGGTTCCTGAACATCAACGACAACCTCGTCGATGCGCGTGGCGTGCTGGCCGACGAGATGTCCGACGATGGCCTGCACCTCTCGCTGTCCGCGTACCGAGTTTGGGCCGGCGCGTTGCGGCCGCTGCTGGCCGAGCAGCTCGGCCGCCCGGCCGCGACCGACCATGGCCCGCCGCCGACGGGGAATCCTGCTGCGCGGTTGCGGCGAGCGGGCGCAAGCAAACTCAAGAGGAGGAACAGATGATCGAGAATTCGCGCCGGCCCGGCATTACCGTGGTCGCTTTGTTGGGGCTTCTATCGCTGCTCGGCTTCTCGTCCGCCGTTCGCGCGCAGCACTGCGATCGCGAGTGCCTGCGCGGATTGATGACGCAATACATCGACGCCCTCGTTGCGCACGATCATGCGCGGCTGCCGCTCGCGGACAACGTTCGCTATACGGAGGATTCGCGGAACGCGCGCCTCGGCGAGGGAATCTGGCAGAGCATCACCGCGAACGGCGGGTTTCGGCAGGACTACATCGACACTCGCAAGCAGGTTGCCGCCGCGCACGTGCTGCTGCGCGAGGGCGAAACGCAGGTGCTCTATTCCGTGCTGCTCCATGTGGCTGACAGGCAGATCGCCGGCATCGAGTCGCTCGTGCAGCGCGTGGCGCCCGGCGGGCGCTTTCAGCCAACGGAGCTCGGCGCGCCGATTCGCGGCATGGACGACCCCGTGCCACCCCGTCAGCGCCACTCGCGCGACGAGATGATTCGCATCGCGCTCACGTATCCCGAAGGCTTGCGCGTGGGCAACTTCACCGACGGCGGCACGCCCTTCGCCGCCGATGCCTATCGCGTGGAGAACGGCGTGATCACGGCCGACCAGACGGATCCGCGCCGGCGCATGTACGAGCAGAACATCATCGTGCATCCCGGCATCATCGCGAGCGTCGCGGCCGTGGACGAAGACAACGGCATCGTGCTCCTCTGGATGAATTTCGGGTACACCGGGGATCAATACGGCGCCGGGAACGCGCTCGTGACGTTCGAGGCGTTCAAGGTCTGGGGCGGCGAGATTCATTCGGTGCTCGCGTTCTTCAAGGGGCTGCCGATCTCGACGGCGAGATTCTGGCCGAGCGCGGATCCCGTGCGCAGGTAACGCGGCCCGCAGCCCGAGCTTCCCGAGCCGCACGTAGCCCGGGCGTCACGGCGGTCGCTGTGCTCGCGCTTGCGCTCGGGCTTTCGGCCGGCACGGCCGTCTTCTCGGTCGTTATGAAAGTCGGGCCCGTGATCCCCTGGTCTTCGTCGGCGCCACCGTAACGCTGCTCGCGATCGGCGCCGCCGTTGCGTCGCCGGCGGCACGCGCCGGCCGAACACGGGCGCTATGACGGCCTAGCCGGTTCACCGCCGCGACGGCGGGGGTGGCGCGCGCTAATATGCAGCTCGATGCGTGCGCTCGCCGATCTCGAAGCAACCTTGGCTCGAACGCTGGATCGCGACGGCGTGGCCGCCGCTTACCTTTTCGGAAGCTACCGGGAGGGACGCTCCCACAAGGAGAGCGACGTCGACATCGGGATTTTGCTCGACCGCGCCGCCTATTCGACCCCTGCGGCGAGATTTCCGGCGCGATGCACAGCTTCGCGCGGCCGATCTAGAGCCGTTCCTGCGCCGCACGCGGGGTGCCAAGCTGCGCGCGATCCGAGGTCGATGACCTACCTCGTCGAGCGGCTGGCCGAGCTGAAGCGCTACCTGGCGCATGCGCGCACATTGCAGCCACGCGTGCCGGACACTGCGGCGCTCGAGCGCGATCTTTCCCTGCGCAACGACGTCTTGTTCACGCTGCTGACCCTGGCACAGCTCGTGATCGACGTGGCAGCAGAGCTCTCGTCGCGCCGCGGCGATCGGTTCGAGGACTACACGGCAGCGATCAAGAACTTGGTGCGCGATGCGCGTTTCGCGCCTGAGCTCGTTGCGAAGCTCGAGCGGCTGCCGGGTTTTCGCAACGTCGTCATCCACGCGTACGTGGCGCTCGATCTCGAGCGCGTCATCGCGGCGTTGAACGAGATCGAGCCGATCGAACGGTTCGCAGAAGTCGTCGCGGCAGTCGAAGCTTCCTAGGCCCACCTGTGTGCAGCGATCCGCCTCGCTGCATCTTACCTGCCGCTGTACTTGGTCGCCGTCCCGCTGTCGAAAGCGCTCGAGGTGACCGGCCCGTGGCGGCGTCTCGCCCGGCAGCGCGGCAGCTCGCGGCACTCGGCTCGGATTCTCCGTTCGACGAAGTGTTCGGCGCGAGCCGATGAGGCGCGAGCCCGTCACAGCTTCACCCACGCCCCGTTCCGCCGCGACGACGCCACGCAGGCCTCGACGAACGCCAGGCCCTTCACGCCGTCCGCCACGGTGGGATACACGACTCTGCCGTCGACGGGCTTGCCGGCCTTCTTCGCGTTGATCGCGGCCGCGGCTTCGGAGTAGATGTTCGCGAACGCTTCGAGATAGCCCTCGGGGTGGCCCGAAGGAATCCGCGTCATGCGCGCGGCTTCGGGGCCGGCGCCTGCGCCCGAGCGCGTGATGCGCTGCCGCGGCTCGCCGAGCTTCGTCCAGTACAAGTAGTTCGGGTCCTCTTGCGCCCACTCGAGGCCGCCCTTCGAGCCGTATACGCGGAGCCGCAAGCCGTTCTCTTGACCGACGGCCACCTGGCTGCACCAGAGCATGCCTTTCGCGCCGCCTTTGTAGCGGAGCAGCACGTGCGCGTTGTCGTCGAGGCGGCGGCCTTCGACGAACGTGTGCACGTCGGCGGCGAGCGCTTCGAGCTCGAGGCCCGTGACGAACTGCGCGAGGTTGTACGCGTGCGTGCCGATGTCGCCCGTCGCGCCGCCGGCGCCGGAGCGCTCGGGATCCGTACGCCACGCGGCCTGCTTCTGTCCCGTCTGCTCGACGGGCTCGGCGAGCCAGTCCTGCACGTACTCGACTTGCACGAGGCGGAGCTCACCGAGCTTGCCCGTGCGCACGAGCTCGCGGGCGTGGCGCACCAGCGGATAGCCCGTGTAGTTGTGCGTGAGGACGAACAGCGCGTCGCTCTCTGCTGCGAGCTTCGCGAGCTTCTTCGCGTCGGCGAGCGTCGATGCAAGCGGCTTGTCGCAGATCACGTGGATGCCGCGCTTCAAGAACTCGCGCGCGACGGGATAGTGCATGTGGTTCGGCGTCACGATCGCGACGGCCTCGATGCCGTCTTTCAAGCGCGCCTCGCGGACGGCCATCTCCTTGAAGTCGCCGTAGGTGCGCTTCGGGTCGAGACCGAGCGCGGCGCCCGACTTCAGCGATCGTTCCGGGCTCGACGAGAGCGCGCCTGCCACGAGCTCGAACTTGTCGTCGAGCCGCGCCGCGATGCGGTGCACGCCACCGATGAAGGCGTCGATGCCGCCGCCGACCATGCCGAGCCGAATGCGCGGTGCGCGCTGCTCGGTCCTGCCTTCGATCGTCATTGCGAGAAGCCGAGCATGCGGCGATTCGCGGCCTGGTCCGTGCCGGCGTCCGCGAAGTCGTCGAACGCTCGCTCCGTGACGCGGATGATGTGCTCGCGCACGAACTTCGCGCCCTCGCGCGCGCCGTCTTCCGGGTGCTTCAGCGCGCATTCCCACTCGACGACGGCCCAGCCGCGATAACCATAAGCGGCGAACTTCGAGAAGATGCCCTTGAAGTTCACCTGGCCGTCGCCCGTCGAGCGGAAGCGGCCCGCGCGGTTCACCCAATTCTGATACCCGCCGTACACGCCCTGGCGCCCCGTCGGGTTGAATTCCGCGTCCTTCACGTGAAACATGCGGATGCGCTCGTGATAGATGTCGATGTGCTCGAGGTAGTCGAGGCACTGGAGCACGTAGTGGGACGGGTCGAACAGCATGCACGCGCGCGGATGCCTGCTCGTGCGCTCCCAGAACATTTCGTACGTCACGCCGTCGTGCAGGTCTTCGCCGGGGTGGATCTCGAAGCAGCAGTCGACGCCGCAGTCCTCGGCGTGATCGAGGATCGGCCGCCAGCGGCGCGCGAGCTCGTCGAACGCCGTCTCGACGAGGCCGGCCGGGCGCTGCGGCCAGGGATAGAGATACGGCCACGCGAGCGCGCCCGAGAACGTCGCCATCGCGTTCAACCCCAAGTTCTTCGACGCCGTGAGGCACTTCTTGACCTGGTCGACGGCCCATTCGGTGCGCGCCTGCGGGTTGCCGCGCACGTGCGGCGCCGCGAAGCCGTCGAACGGGATGTCGTAGGCCGGATGAACGGCCACGAGCTGGCCTTGCAAGTGCGTCGAGAGCTCCGTGACGACCACGCCGTTCGTGCGCGCGACGCCCGCGATCTCGTCGCAGTACGTCTTCGACGTCGCGGCCTTCTCGAGGTCGAAAAGCCGCGCGTCCCACGACGGCACCTGCACGCCGACGTAGCCGCAGTCGGCGGCCCAGCGCGTGATCGAATCCCACGAGTTGAACGGCGCTTTGTCGCCGGCGAACTGCGCGAGAAAAAGGCCGGGTCCCTTGATGGTTCTCATGTCGCTCCCCGAGTGTGCTTCGTCCGCTTCAGACGTAGCGGTTGACGATGTTTTCGAGCAGCTCCTGCTTGCCGGAGCGCGGCTGCGGATCCGTTGCCTTGGCGCGCACGCGCCGCTCGATCTCGTCGAGCGGGACGTCGCCGGCGAGCAGCTTCTCGGCTTCCGGCGTATCCCACGCCGCGTAGCGCTCGCGCAGCGGCTCTTCGAGCGCGCCGTCCTCGAGCATCTTGGCCGCCCCGAGCAGCGCGCGGGCGCACGTGTCCATGGCGCCGATGTGGCCGATCAAGAGATCGTCGGGCTCGAGCGACTGGCGGCGCAGCTTCGCGTCGAAGTTCGTGCCGCCCGTCGTGAAGCCGCCGCCGCGCAGGATCTGGTAGTAGGCAAGCGCCGTGTCGAGCACGTTGTTCGGAAACTGGTCCGTGTCCCAGCCCGACTGGTAGTCGTTCCTGTTCATGTCGATCGAGCCGAAGATGCCGAGCGCGTTCGCGAGCGCGATCTCGTGATCGAAGGAATGCCCCGCGAGCACGGCGTGGCCGTGCTCGATGTTGACCTTCACCTCGCGCTCGAGGCCGTAGCGCTTCAAGAAGCCGTAGACGGCAGCGACGTCGAAGTCGTACTGATGCTTCGTCGGCTCCTGTGGCTTCGGCTCGACCAGGATCGTGCCCTTGAAGCCGATCTTGTGCTTGTAATCGACGACGAGCGAGAGGAACCGGCCGAGCTGATCGAGCTCGCGTCTGAGATCGGTGTTCAGCAGCGTCTCGTAGCCCTCGCGGCCGCCCCAGAGCACGTAGTTTTCGCCGCGGAGGCGGTGCGTCACGTCGATGCAGGTCTTCACCGTGGCGGCCGCGAACGCGAACACGTCGGGATCGGGGTTCGTGGCGGCGCCGGCCATGTAGCGGCGGTGCGAGAAGAGGTTCGCGGTGCCCCATAGGAGCTCGACGCCCGTCTCGGCTTGCTTGCGCTCGAGGTAGTCGACGACCGCGTTCAGGTTCCGCGTGTTCTCGGCGAACGTCGCGCCCTCCGGCCGCACGTCGGCGTCGTGGAAGCAGTAGTACGGCACGCCGAGCGCGGTGAACATCTCGAACGCGACGTCGGCCTTGCGCTTCGCGTGCTCGAGCGTGTCGCCGAACCACGGCCGGTCGAACGTCTGGCCGCCGAACGCGTCGCCGCCCGTCCAGACGAACGTGTGCCAATAGCAGACGGCGAAGCGCAGGTGATCCTCGAGGCGCTTGCCGAGCACGACGCGGTTCGCGTCGTACCAGCGGAACGCGAGCGGATTTAGGCTCTCCGGCCCTTCGTAGCGGATCTCGTCGACGTCGCCGAAGAAGCCGGTGCTCATAGGGCCGCTGCTCCGTTCGTTCTTCTTGGTGGGACGAGAGCATTATATTGGACCGGCTCCGTTAGCGTGTCGCCCGTCGGAGTGCCGCCGTCGACCGGTAAAATAAAGTGGTTGTTTAGGCCAGTTTCCGGTGTCCATGTTGCGTGACGGAACCGGCACATTGACAGGATGGGACTCGTCATGACCAAACTGCAACTCAGCAACCCGCGCGATCCGACGCTCAAGCCCGTCGAGGTCCCCGCGCTCGCCGACACGGGATCGGTATTTCTGTGCATCCCCGAGCATGTGCGGCTTCAGCTCAAGCTCGAGGCGATCGAGCATCGCGAGGTGAAGCTCGCCGACGGGTCGCGCGCGACGTACCCTTACGTCGGCCCGATCGTCTTGCGCTTCAAGAATCGCACTGGTTTTGTCGGTGCCCTCGTGCTCGGCGACGAGGTGCTGCTCGGCGCGATTCCGATGGAGGAGATGGACCTCGTCGTGAATCCGCGCGACCGAACGGTGGACGTGAATCCCGAGAGCCCGAACATCGCCACGGGCATCGTCAAGAACGCCGCTTGATTCGTCGCGCTAACCGCTAACCGCGGCTCACGCCGCGGCGGGCAGGCGCTTCCTAGAGCTTGCGGATCGCGGGATACAGCCGCCTATAGCGCTCGAGGGCGGCCGCGAACGCGGCGGTGAGCCCGGCCTCAGGCTCGACGGTGTACGCGACGGGCGGCGTTGTGCAGACGGAGGCGGGATCCGCGGCCGTCGCCGCGATGAGCCCGAGCCGCGCCGCGCCGAACGCGGCGCGGTAGCCGCCCGACGCCTCGTACGCCTCGCGGCGGATCATGACGCTCCCGTGGACGAAGGGCGTCCCCCGTCTCAGCGCCGCGGCGATGGCGCGCGGCGTGAGGGGGACCGGATAGGGACCGAGCGTCTCC
>JBBIJV010000174.1:0-7714 GCA_037445815.1 Rhodospirillaceae bacterium | reverse complement strand
TCGGCCGGCGCGTCGGCCGCCGTGGCCGCGGCGCACACGAGCAGCGAGGCCAGCACGCGGAGCACGGAGCGGGTTGGGTTCGACATGGCGCGCAGTATCGCAAAGGTAGCGCTTTTCCGTCCTTGCTCGCGGTCACAGGCCACTACGGGCTTCATTCGGTATCGAATTTCGATACTCTAGCCGTCCGTTGAGAGCGCTTTTACGCGGAAGGGTGCGCAAAGATGGCCCAGGTCGCCTTGCTCGTCTCCGAGCTCAAGCGGTACATGAAGTCGCAGGGCGTCACGTACTCGAAGCTCGGGCGCCAGCTCGGCTTGAGCGAGTCGAGCGTTAAGCGGCTCTTCGCCCGGCAGTCGTTTTCGCTGCAACGCTTGGAGCAAATCCTGAACTTGCTCGGCCTCGAGATCGCCGATCTCGTCACGATGATGAACGAGCGGCGCGAATTCCTCACCGAGCTCACGCCGGAGCAGGAGGAGGCCCTGCTCGCCGACCCGAAGCTGCTGCTCATGACGTATCTCCTGGTGAACGGCTGGACGCTGCCGGCGATCACGAGCACGTTCGCGATCGACGACGCCGAGGCCGAGCGGTTGCTCATTCGGCTGCATCGCGCGCGCATCATCGAGCTGCTGCCGTTCAATCGCGTCAAGCTCCTGACGGCGCGCAACTTCACGTGGCGCAAGGACGGCCCCGTGCAGCGCTTCTTCGTGCGCGAAGTGCAGCGCGAGTTCCTCGACTCGTCGTTCGCGGCGCCGGGCGAGCATCTGCGCTTCGTCGCCGGCCTCTTGTCGCGTGCGAGCTTGGCCCAGCTCAGTCAATCGATCGATCGGCTCGCGCGCGAGCTCGACGAGCTCGCGCGGCGCGACGCGTCGCTGCCGCCCGGGGAGCGGCAAAGCTGCAGCGCCGTCTTCGCGCTGCGGCCGTGGGAGTTCTCGATGTTCGCGGCGCTGCGGCGCAAGCCCGTCGCCGCCGGATCGCAGACCTCCCACGCTCGGTAGTACACTCGGTTGCATGACTGGCTCCGACCTGTTCACGGACCTACCGATTCCGAGCGACTACGGCGTCAATCCGCGCCGCCCGCGCTTCAAGGAAGCCGGCGAGCTCGTGGACGTCGAGCCGAACGTGGTCGGCACGATGCAGCGGCTCGCGCCGGAAACGGCCGCGGCGTGGCGCAAGATGAAGGAAGCCGCCTCCGGGGCGGGCGTGCGGTTGCTGCTCGTCTCGGGCTTTCGCAGCGTGCGCCGCCAGGCCGACATCATTCGGCGCAAGCTCGAGGCGGGGCAGCCGATCCAGGAGATCCTCGCCGTCAACGCGGCGCCGGGCTTCAGCGAGCACCACACGGGGCGCGCCGTCGACGTCGCGACGCCGGGAACGCGCCCGCTCACGGCGGAATTCGAGACGTCGGACGCGTTTCGTTGGCTCACGAGGAACGCCGCAACGTTCGGGTTCCGCATGCCGTACGGGCGCGGCAACCGCTTCGGCTTCGAGTACGAGCCCTGGCACTGGTCGCGCGTCGAGTCGCACGAGCGAAAACGCTAGGGACACGCGCGCCGCGGCAGCAGGCAAGAATTGACAATTGAAGGATTCAGGGGGTCAGGCCATGCATGCAAGCTCGTTTCGTCGTTTCGCGCCGGCGGCCGCGGCGCTCGTGCTGCTCGTGCCGCGCGCGCAAGCCGCGGAGACGATTCGCCAGTGGCAATTCGCGCAGCAGGGCGAGGCCCTAGAGCTCGTGTTGCGCGAGGTGCCGGCCCCGGCGCCTTCCGCGGGGCAGGTGGCGGTCAAAGTCCGCGCCGTCTCGCTGAACCGCCGCGACCTCCTGATGATGCAGGGCCGGTACGGCCGCGGCGGCGGCGCCGCGAACGGCGTGCCACTCTCGGACGGCGCGGGCGAAGTCGTCGCCGTCGGCAGCGGCGTCACGCGATTCAAAGTCGGCGACCGTGTCGCGGGCATCTTCTTCGAGGGATGGCTCGACGGCAAGCCGACGCCCGAGGCCATCGCTTCCGCGCGCGGCGGCAACTCGGGCGGCATGCTGTCCGAGGTGGTCGTAACGAACGCCGACGGCCTCGTCGCGATTCCCGCGCATCTCACGTACGAGGAAGCCGCTACGCTGCCCTGCGTCGGCGTGACGGCGTGGGTCGGCCTCTTCAAGCGCGGCCGGCTTCAGGCCGGCGATTTCGTGCTGCTCGAAGGCACGGGCGGCGTTTCCGTGTTCGGCCTTCAGCTCGCCGTCGCCGCGGGCGCGAAGCCGATCATCACGAGCTCGAGCGACGAGAAGCTCGAGCGCGCGCGCGCGCTCGGCGCGTTCGGCACCGTGAACTATCGCAAGAACCCGGAGTGGCAACGCGAAGTGCGCGAGCTCACCGGCGGCGCCGGCGTCGATCACGTGCTCGAGGTGGGCGGGCAAGACACGCTGCCGAAAGCGCTCCAGGCGCTCGCGCACGGCGGCCACATCGCGTTGATCGGCGGGCTGTCCGGATTTGCCAGCGACGTGCCCGTCGGCGCGCTGATGGGCCTGAACGCGACGGCGAGCGGCATCTACGTCGGCTCGCGCGCGGATTTCGAGGATCTGAACGCCTTCTTGATCGAGCACGAGGTGAGGCCGATCGTCGACAAGGTGTTCGAGCTCGAGGACGCGCCAGCTGCGTTCGAGGCGATGGACACCGGCGACTTCTTCGGCAAGGTCGTCATACGACTCTGACGCGTGAGCGCCGCCGAACGCGACAAGTGGGACGCGCGCTACCGGGACGGCGCTTACCGTGACCGCACTCATCCGACGGCGCTGCTCGCGGACTGGCTCGATCGCCTGCCGCGCGGCCGCGCGCTCGACGTGGCGTGCGGCGCCGGACGCAACGCGCTCACCCTCGCGGCGAACGGGTTCGCCGTCACGGCCGTCGACATTTCGGCCGTAGCGCTCGAGCGCGGGCGGCAAGCCGCCGCCGATCGCGCGCTCGAGGTCGAGTGGGTGCAAGCGGACCTGGACGACGATCCGGCGCGGAGCCTGCCTGACGGCGAGTTCGACGTGATCGTCTGGGTACGCTACGTGCACCGCAAGCTGATGCCGCACCTCGCCGCGCGTCTTGCCTTGGGCGGCGTGCTGCTCTGCGAGCAGCACCTTGCCACCGATGCGGCGGTCGCCGGCCCGACGAACCGCGAGTTCCGGCTCGCGCCCGGCGAGCTCGAGATGTGGGCGCGGGGGCTCGCGGTGCTGCACTCGCACGAGGGGCTCGTCGTCGATCCCGACGGCCGGGTCGTGGCGCTTGCGCAACTTGCGGCCACGAAAACGGCGTAATTGGGTGACGCCGCACACTCGTCCTGCCCCCGTCCGGTTACGCTGCAACGCGATGCATGCGTTCTCGTCACTGCTGCGTCTCGCGCCGTTCTGCGCCGGGCTCGCCGCAGCGAGCTTCGCCGACGCCGAGGAGCCGGCAGCCGCACCGAGCGATGGCTTGACGCGCGAAGCGCTGGAGCTCGCCGGCGCCACGATCCGCGCCGTTCACGTCACGGTCGACAACGTCTTCGATCCGACGAATCCCGAAGAAGACAAGAAGCTCTACCGCTGGGCGAATCGCGTTCACGTGCCTACGCGCGACGACGTTATCGCGGACGTCCTGCTGTTCGAGCCCGGCGATCGGTTCGTCGCGCGTCTGCTCGACGAGTCTGCGCGCGCCCTGCGCGCCCGCGGCTTCATCGCGGAGGCTTCCGTGGAGCCAGGCAGTTACGACGCGGCCACGAACAGCGTCGACGTCAACGTGCGCGTTCGCGACTCGTGGTCGCTCGCGCTCGATCTCAAGCTGAACCGCAAGGGCGGCGAAACCGAGTGGGGCATCGGGCTCTCGGACAGCAACCTGTTCGGCACGGGCAAGACGCTCGAGCTGGGCTACTCGAGCGAGATCGATCGCGACGAAATCTCGCTCGGCTATGCCGACGGCAACGTGTTCGGCAGCCGTGTGCGCTTGAACGCCGCGCTCGCGAACTTGAGCGACGGCGACCGGCGGCAGCTCGCCGTCGAACGGCCGTTCTTCGGGCTCGACACGCGCTGGTCGCTCGGCGGCTCGCTTCGCGACGAGCGGCGCGTCGACACGATGTACGACTTGGGCGAAGAAATCGACGAGTTCAGCCACGACATCGACTCGATCAGTCTTTACGGCGGCTGGTCGCGCGGGCTCGTGGACCGCCACGCGCAGCGCTGGCTATTCGGCGTGACGTCCGAGGAGCACGGGTTTCGCTCGACTCCCGACGTACCGCAGCCGACGTTGCTGCCGCCGGGCCGCAAGCTCGTGTATCCGTGGGTCGGCTGGCAGTGGATCGAGGACGATTTCCGCGAGATGACCGAGCTCAACGACATGGGCCGCACCGAGGACATCGCGCTCGGCCTGAACCTGACGGCGCGCGTCGGGTTCGCGGAGCGGCGCTTCGGGTCCGACCGCGACGCCACGCTGCTGTCCTTCTCGGCCGCGAAGGGCTGGGAGCCCGGCGGATCAGGCCGCCTGCTGCTGATCGAGACAGGCGCCTCCGCCAGGCGAGAAGACTCGGGCAACCGTGACGCGCGCGTTTCGTTCGCGGGCCGCTATTACCGGCGCAATCTGGTGCGGCACTTGTTCTCCGTGAGCTTGAGCGCGCTCGCAACGGACGATCTCGACTTGGAGAACCAGGTGCTGCTCGGCGGCGATAGCGGGTTGCGCGGTTATCCGATCCGTTATCAGGCCGGTGAAAGCCGGACGATCCTGAACGTCGAGCAACGGTTCTTCACCGACTACTATCCGTGGCGGCTGTTTCGCGTCGGCTATGCCGTGTTCGCCGACGTCGGCCGGGTCGGCGGCCGCGACCCGCGAGCAACCGAGAGCCTCGGCACTCTGTCGGACGTCGGCGTGGGGTTGCGCCTGACGTCGCCGCGCGCGAGCGGCCGCAACGTCGTGCACATCGATCTCGCGTTCCCGCTGAGCCGCGACGACCCCACGATCGACAGCGTGCAGTTCGTCGTCGAGACGAAAGGCTCGTTCTAGCCGCACGGCCTGCCCGGCCACGGACACGGTGAACGCGCGGCCTCAGCCGGCGGCCGAGGACGGCGGCAGCGGTGCGCTCGGAATCGGCGCGCTCCTGCTGCTCGCGGCGCTGCTTCTCAATAGGGGTTGCCGTCGATGTCGTGGGCGCCGGGCAGCGCCTTGATCCGCTCGAGCCAGCGCGTGACGTTCGGCCACTTGTCCGTGTCGTAGCCCGACACCTTGAGCATCGAGATCGGTCCGAAGCACGACAGGTCGGCGATCGTCGCGCGGCCGACGGCGAGCCAGTCGCGCGGCGCGAGCCATGCGTCCATGAGCCTCAAAATGTGGTCGCAGCGCGCATCGATCTCTTCGTTCGACAGCTTGATCGCATCGGGCCGGCGAATCTTCGCGCGCTTCATCCACGGCCCCTGATGCACCTCGTTGGCGGACTTGGAAAGCCATTCCGCGACCTTGGCCTCGCCTTCGGCGTCCGCGGGCAGCCACGTGTTGCTCGGGTCGTACTTGCGCGCGACATAGACCAGGCACGCATGCGAGTCCGCGATCGTGAACGCGCCGTCCGTGAGCGCCGGCATCTGACCGAACGGGTTCAGCGAGAGAAACGGCTCGCGCTTGTGCTCGCCGCCGTACATATCGAGATCGACGAGCTCGTACGGCACGCGCAGCATCGACAGCAGCAATCGTACCTTGTAGCCGTTGATCGAAGCTTTCGTCGCGTGTAGCCGAATCATCGGAATCTCGGGTGCACGTGCAAGTGATATTCGAGCCACTCTAAAGAGCGGCGCGGTAAAGCGTCAATCGCGATCGAGCCGGAGAAAGCGAGGCGTGCCTCGCGTCAAAGGCGGGGCAGGCCCGTGCCCTTCGAGAACACGCCCGTCACGAGCAATTCGTGCGCGACTTGGTCCTTGCACTCGACGCGGTTTCGGCCGCGTACCTTCGCTTCGTAGAGCGCTTGATCCGCGAGCTGCAGCGCACCGCGCGACCGCCGTTCGGCGCTCGGAGCGACCACGGCGACGCCGATGCTGATCGTCACAACCGAGCCCGCCGACGAGCCGCGGTGCTCGATGGCGAGATCGCCGACCGCGCTGCGCATGAGCTCCGCGAGCCCAATTGCCTCGTCGCGATCACAGTCGTAGAGGATCGCCGCAAACTCCTCGCCCCCGTACCGCGCGAGCACGTCGACGGAGCGCGGCGCCCGGCTCGTCAGCCCCTGCGCGATGCGCCGCAGCGTTCGATCGCCGGCCTGGTGACCGTAGAGATCGTTGTAAGCCTTGAAGTGGTCTACGTCGATCAACAAGAGCGCGAGAGTCCGGCCTTCCTCGATCGCTTGCTGCCACTTGCGCTCGAGGTGCTCGTCGAACACGCGCCGGTTCTTGAGGCCGGTGAGCGCATCACGCTGCGCGAGCTCCGCCATCACGCGGCCGTCGAGAAAGGTCATTCGCGACGTCCACTCGAAGTCCCGGGCTGCGATCGCGCACGCGACCACCCCAAGCACGAGCAACGTGAGCGAGCGCAGCGCGATCGGCAGCGCGAGGTCGAAGACGGCTGCGGCCGCGGCCAAAGAAGCGATGGTGAGAGTGACCGAGAAGAGCGCCGTCCGAAATCTCAAGCCCAAGAAGAAGAACGGCCCGACCACCATCAATGGAAGCAGCATCAGCATCTGAAGCTCGCCCCTTGCGGCGGCTTCCGCGATTCCCCACGTCGCTACCGCATTTCGCAACGGCACGATGACGCCCGCGAGCGGCGGATAGAAACGCGGGAAAGTCGGACTCCAGGCGACCGCCGCCAGCACGATCGACGATGCGCATACGACCGCTAACTCAATCGCGAGACGGGGAATCAGCTCGCCTCCGATCACCCGGTCGGCAATGCGAGACGCAGCGATCAGAGCGGCCAGCGTGCAGGCCATGCGAATCAGCGTGCGGTTGGCGAGGAGGTGCGCGGCGATGTACTGGGCTTCAAGGGCCGGGGTGAACGCGCGCGTCGACGCGCCCCGCGCATCGGCACCGGGCGCGCCGAGAGGTGCGCTCAGTTCGTTCCTCGGGGAACCCGCCATGCCGAACACGATAGGCCGAGTTTGGGGCTTGCGCTGTGACGAGATCGGGGAAATGCCAATCGCCGTCCGCGGCCGCTCGATGAGC
Organism: Rhodospirillaceae bacterium; assembly: GCA_037445815.1. Classification (GTDB taxonomy): domain Bacteria; phylum Pseudomonadota; class Gammaproteobacteria; order Steroidobacterales; family Rariloculaceae; genus FEN-1219. Next base: position 579 of record JBBIJV010000174.1, on the reverse strand, counting down.
TCTCGAGCGAACGGTGCATCATCGTAAGGGCGCCGAATCGCCCGTATGATGCAGGCGACATACCATGAAACCGACGACGACTGCGACGCTGCAGATTCACTTTTGCGTGCTACTTTGGGGCTTCACGGCCGTCCTCGGCAAGCTCATTTCGCTCGCCGCGCTGCCGCTCGTCTGGTGGCGCATGCTGATCGTCGTGGCCGCGCTCTCTCTGCTCCCCGCCGTGCTGCGCTCGCTGCGCGCGTTGCCCGCGCGGCTTTGGCTCGCCTACGCCGGCGTCGGTGCGCTGGTCGCGCTGCACTGGCTCACGTTCTACGGGGCCATCAAGCTCGCGAACGCGTCCGTCGCCGCAACCTGCATCGCGCTCGCCGCGCCGCTCACGGCGCTCGTGGAGCCGTGGCTCACGGGCGGACGGTTCTCGCGGCGCGATCTCGTGCTCGGGCTCACCGTGCTGCCGGGCGTTGCGCTCGTCGTCGGCGGAGTGCCGCCAGGGATGCGTGCCGGCATCGTCGTGGGCGCCGTGTCGGCGCTGCTCGTCGCCGTGTTCGGCTCGCTGAACAAGCGAGATCGGAAGAGCACACG
>JBBIJV010000173.1:0-7739 GCA_037445815.1 Rhodospirillaceae bacterium | reverse complement strand
CCGCGGCCGGCCAATCCGTTCGCCGGCGACGTCGTCGTCGCGACGCACGACGAGTACTACGTCGGGCGGTTCCACTGGGGGGCGACGCCGCGGCTCTTCCTCGATCCCGAGCCCGTGACACGGGCGCGCGGCGTCGCGTACGAGCTCGCCGCGCAAACGCCGGCCGCGCGGCGCTTCCTCACGTGGGCGCGCTACCCGGCCGTCGACGTCGAGCCAGGGCCCGGCGGCAGCACGCTGGTGCGCTTCACGGACGTCCGCTATCGCGCGGCCAGTCGACTCGGCGGGCCGGTCGTCGAGCTGCCCGCCGGCGCCATCGCAACGTCGGGGGACTAGCTCGCGCTATTCGTCCTCGAGCCGCCGCGGCGGCATGTCCTCGACACGGTCCGTCCACTCGATCTCGGGCCAGACGTGCACGCGCGACTTGAACTTCCAGCCGCCGGCCGTCTTCTCGAACGTGTCCTCGTACCAGCCCTCCCAGTGGACGACGTCGCCGCGATTGTTCGTGTCGTTCGTGATCGTGAGCAGCGTCGTGACCGCGTGCGCGCCCGTCGGCGTGGCCGTGATCACGGGATTGATCGGTAGGTGAAACCCGTAGCCTTGCAGCTGCCGCGGACGGCAGCCCGAGTCCGTGCCGCCGCCGGCGCGGCGGAGCTGCTCGCGGCCGCGGAACCAGATCTTCGCCGTGCCGAATTCTTTCGAGACGCCGAACGTGGCGTCGGGCGTGAACAGGTCGGCGTAGTCGTTGCCGTTGTTCGTGCAGTTGTCGAGCACGTGCGGGTAGCGGTCGATGAGCGCGCGGATGTCGAGCTGATCCTGCGCCGTGAGCGTCGGCGCGGCGCCGCTCTGTGCAAGCGACACGCGCCCGACCGTATTGCTCGCCACCCAGGCGGCCGCGCCGAGCGCGATGGCGCTCGAGATCATCTTTGCTGCGGGCTTCATGCTACGAGCTCCATCGTTGCCACCTTCCACACGCCGCCGCGTTTTACGAACGTGCCGCGCAGCACGCGCCGCTCGACACGAGTGACGAAACCCTCGCCCTGTGCGCGGGCCATCTCGACGAGCGTGCCGCAGTCCTCGATGGCCGTCGCCGTTTCGACCGTGCACGCGACGTGCGCGGCCGCCGAGTCGTCGGAGGTCAGTGCGACGTTGGCATCCGCATCGGTTGTAAGCCGCCGGATCGAGCGATCGAAGGTGGCGCGCGCCGGGTCGGCGAGCAGTGCCTCGAGCTCCGTGTGTGCGCCGGCGGTCGTGAGGCGCGCATAGCGCTCGAGCAGCACGCGGATCGCATACGAGTCGTCGAAGGCGGCCGCGAGCGCGGCCGGATTCGCGAGACCTTCGCCGTATGTGCCGAGCGCGGCCGTGACGCCGGCCGGCGCCAGTGCGGCGCCCAAAACGAATGCGCGTCGGGTCGGATTGCCGTTCATGCTGCTACCTCACGTCTTGAGCCGGTAGTACTTCGCGACGTCGAACCGTCCGGCATGGCGGGCGTGCGCGCCCATCGAGGACAGGCGCAGGCCGTCGCGGCCGCAGTGATAGCCGATGCCGCAGTCGTGCATCGTGCGCAGGTTCACGAGGATCGTGCCGAGCGTGCCGTTGCACGCCTCCTCGAGCCAGTACGCGAGATAGAGCTCGTCGCGGATCTTCACGTACGACGCCGGACCGCTCCATTCCATGCCCCCGGCGCCGCTCTCGCCGAAGATGATCCACGACAGGGAGTGCGGCGTCGTGTAGAGGTGCATCGAGGTGAGACCCGGCGAATAGTTCCACGTGATCGCACGGCCGACGAGCTCGTCCGTGAAGTGGTGGCGGCGGTACTTCGGCGGCGTGATGCCTGCCATCTCGATGACGCCGAACCAGGTCTCCGCCTGCGCCTCGTTCGCGATGTACTCGCTGCCGATCGTGCCGTGGATGCACGTGACGAGGCCGTGGTCGAAGTCCGCGACGAGCTTGTAGCAGTCGAGCTTTGGAGCTCCGGTAACGAGGTGCCCGAACATCACGACGCCCGGCGCGCTTTCCCACGACTCGTAACGCTCCTCGTTCCAGCGGCTCTCGCCGCGGTGGCGCCAGCGTAGCGACTGGATCGCGTCAAAGCGGTACTCGACGGCGACGCCGTTGTCGAACGCGAGCGTGAGCTCCTTGCCGACGAGGAAGTCGCTGATCGGGCTCCGGTTGCCCGCCATTGCGCTCGGCGGGCCGAACACGTTCTTCTGCGTGAGCGCAGCGACTTCCTCCTTCGACATCTGCCAGCCGCTCCGCATGGGGCGATAGACGCGCCGTGCGCCTTTCGCGAGCGGCTGGCCGTCCGTTGGCGCCGGCATCGGCGTGGCCGCGGTATCGCCGAAGCGCTCGAACTGCGCGATTTGGCCGAGCCACTCGCCGCTTCCTTTGAACACGTAGTACTCGAGCGCGTCGCCCGCGTCGAAGCCGAGCCGCACCCCGATCTGCTCGGCGCGGTTGACGTCGAAGACGTAGAGCGTCTGAACGCCCGAGAACTCGCACTCGACGCGCGAGTAGACGTAGCGCTCGTCGTCGATCTTCACGTAGTCGGACGGCGCGCAGAAACCGAGCTCGCCGCCCAAACGCGAGAGCTCGACGAAGTTCGAGTAGAACGTGGACGGATAGAACTCGAGCGTCTCGACGCCATTGTCTTGCTTCCAGTAGAAGCCTTTGCCCTCGGCGCGGTTCGTCAGCGCGTGGCGCGCTTCGGGCGCCGCCTTGCCCGGCTCGGCGACGTAGCCGAAGTAGACCTCGCGCTGCACCTCGCGATTGTCCGTGAAGCCGCTGAACCACACCTCGAAGACGGTGGCGAGCCGCGAGTCTCGATCGACGACCACGTGATAGCCGCGCTGAGTGCCGGGCACGAGGTGCGTGAGCAGCACGACGTTGTCGAGCGTCAGCGCGCCGTAAGCGGCGTCGACGGCGCGGCCGCCGTTCTCGGCGAGCGTGAGCCGGTCCTTGCTCGTGAACCGGTAGTCGAGCTCCGGCCCGTTGTCCGTGACGATGCGAGCTTGGCGCCCGGCGAGCGCGTCCGAAAGCGGCGACGCGCTCGTCGGGCCGCGGGCTGCGGCGAGCTTGTCGGCGATCTGCCGTTCGGTGAGCTTCGTGAAGGCGATGCGGTGCAGCTGCTCTTTTGGGTAGGCGATTTTTTGCACGGTGATGCCCCGTAAGCCGTGTAGAGCGTATGGTACCCTGGCGCGCCGTCTCCGGTAGCTATTGCCATGAGCACCTCGATTGCCGATCCGGCTGCCGTTCGGAGCGATTCTCGGGCCAAGCGCAACGTCGCCGTGCTCGTCTTCGCCCACGCCGTGCTGGGCTCCCAGCTCGCCATCAACATCATCGTCGCCGGCCTCGCGGGTGCCGCGCTCGCGGACGACCCCTCACTCGCCACGCTGCCGATCTCGGTCGTCGTGTTGGGCTCGCTGCTGACGGCGCCGCTGATGTCGTTGTTCATGGGACGGTGGGGCCGGCGCGCCGGATTCTTGCTCGCGGCGCTCGCCGCCGCGATCGCCTCGGCACTCTGCGCGACGGCGTTGTTCGTCGGCAGCTTCGGCTTGTTTCTAGCCGGCTCGGCGCTGCTCGGGGTGTATCAGGGGACGCAGGGGTTCTTCCGGTTTGCGGCCACCGACACCGCGAGCGACTCGTTCAAGCCGAAGGCGATCTCGTGGGTGCTCGTCGGCGGCCTGCTGAGCGCGTTCCTGGGGCCGTCGATCGCGCGCGCCACGACGGACGTGCTCGGCGCCGCGCCGTACGCGGGTGCGTACCTCGCGATGATCGTGCTCAACCTCGTCGGCGCCGCGGGGCTCACGTTCCTCGACATCCCGACGCCGCCGCCGCGGGCCAAGGCCGCCGATACGGGCCGCCCGCTCGCCGTGATCGCGCGGCAGCCGGCGTTCATCGTCGCGGCCCTGTCGGCGATGGTGGGCTTCTCGGCGATGAGCCTCGTCATGACGTCGACGCCGCTCGCGATGGTGGGCCACGGCTTCACGGCGGCTCACGCAACCGACGTCGTACAGTGGCACATCGTCGCGATGTTCGCGCCGAGCTTCTTCACGGGCTCCGTGATCTCGCGCTTCGGCCGCTTGCCGGTGATCGCCCTAGGTCTCATGTTGCTCGGCGCTTGCGGCGCGATCGCGCTGGCCGGCTTGGATTTGCACCACTTTTACCTCGCGCTGATCGCCCTCGGCGTGGGTTGGAATTTTTCCTACATCGGCGCGACGAGCTTGCTCGGCACCACGCACACGCGCGCCGAGCAGGCGAAAGTGCAGGGGCTCAACGACTTCCTCGTGCTCGGTTTGGTGGCCGTCGGCTCGTTCGGTTCCGGGGTGCTGCTCGATGCGTTCGGCTGGAGCGCCGTTCAATACGCGATGGCACCGGCGCTCGTGCTCGCGTTCGCCGGCGTCGCGTGGCTCGGCCTCACGCGCCGCGGCGCTGTGCGCGCCTGACTCCGATCGGCCGCGGCGGGCCGTCGCCGCCTTTCGCGGTCGAAAACCCCTTGTCGAGCTCTCTGCGGCAGCAGTCCGAGCGCGATTTCGCCGGGCTCGCGAGCGGCGCGAGCGCAGCCGACGGCTGGCGAGATGCGCCTCCTCAGCCGAGCGCCTGCTGGATCTTCGCGATGCCTTCGGCCTCCCCGGGCCGCGCCGTGATCGGGCACGGCTTTTCGGCGAGCAAGGCTTCGCAGGCCGAACGGCCCGCGAACTCGGCGTAGAACTTCGCGAGCGCCGGCGTCGCGTCGAGCGACCAGTGCGGGCCGAACACCGTGCGTACGGCGTCGATCGCCTCCCAGAGCAGGCAGTCGGCGAGCATGACGCGCCGGCCGCGCGCGCGCTCGAGCCAGCGCCACTCGACGATCGCTTGCTCGATCGACTCGAAGTGCTGCTCAATGCGCTCGAGCGTGCGCTTCGCCACGGCGCCGATATCGGCGCCGGCGAAGTTGATCTCGGCCCAGAGCAGGATCGAGAGGGGCGTGCTCACGTCGAGCATCAAGCTCGAGGTCAACATCCCGTGACGCAGGTTGTCGTCGTCGGATAGTCCTCCGGCGTCGCCCGAAGCCTCGTGCACGAACGCGGCGATCATCAGCGTCTCGGCGAGCGGCCGGTCGCCCCAGTGCAGCACCGGCAGCTTCTTGAACGGCCCCGTGCGAGCGCGGTCGTCGCGGATCGCGCGCCAGGGCTCGAAGTCCGGCGAGAGCGGCACCCGCTCGTCGGTGAACGACGCTTTGCGGGCGCGGAAGTAGTAGCGCAGAAATTGCGCGCGGCCGCGCGCATCGAAATAACGGAGAGTGATCGGTGGATGTTGCATGTCTTTGCGTCTCGTATCAGCGGCGCGGCGCGCGCGGTACGTGCTTGCCGACCCACTCGAGCATGAGATCGGCGATCTCGAGATTGTTCGCGTCGAGCATCATCATGTGGGTGACGCCGAGCATGCCGAGCTCGTCGAGCTTCATGTACTCGGCGTGCGCCTGGCCCATGCCCTGCGCACGGCGCGCCGCGATGGCGTCGACGGATTCTTGGCACTGCTGGCTCGTCGGCGTGTAGTCGCCCTTGATGGCCAGGTACGGGATCGCGTCGAAGTCGGCCGCAGTGAGGCCGCTCTGCGCGAACGAGCAGCCGCCCTCGATCGTGATCAGGCCCTTGACCAGCTCCAAATTGCCGCGCTCCTTCAGGATGCGGACCATGTGGTGCCCCATGATGCCGGACTGCGAATGCGTCGCGACGATCGCGCCGCCGAGCCGCTCGACGAGCAACGCCAGGTTCTGCGGAGTCCAGGTGTTCGCCGGCTGTAGTTGCCGCGGCTCGCAGGCCTCGCAAACGGAGCCCGGCAGCGTCACCTCGGCGTTCGGCACGAGCTGCTTGTAATACTCGTCGACGGCCGCGAGCGGAAACCGCGGCGCCACGTGCGGCTCTTCGGCCGTGCCGGCCCCCTGCGGATCCTCGGGAGAGCCGTGCGGGATCAACTGCCCCGTCGCGATCGTGGAGCCCGCCGGGATCAGATGGCCGAACCAGGCCGTGTAGGCGCCGGTGTCGCTGATGCGGCCGAACGGCGGCAGCAGCGCGGCGGCCGCGTCGCGGTTGCCGGCCGCGAGCAGCGCGTCGGCCTCGTGCAGCACGGATTGATCGAACCCTGACCGGCCGCGCCCCGCCTGGTCCACGACATAGGTCGCGACGCCCTTGCGCACGAAGTACGGATACCAGCCTTCACGGCCGTCGGGCGTGGCCTCGAGCGCGGCGCCCGTGTGCGTCGAGCCGTGCACCATGATGACGGGCCAGCCCGGCGGCGAGCGGCGCGCCGGAATCTGGAACTGCACGTACATCTGGCCGATCGTGATCTGCTGCCGCGTGCGCGGCGGGGGCGGTTGGCCGGGAAACGCGAACGGCACGGCGGCGTACTCGCTGGTCTTCGCGACTCCGCCGACGAAGAAGCTGCCCTGGTCCTCGAGCGTCACGGGCCCGCCCATGAAGCGCTTCGGCGGTTGGCCGAGGCAGGGAAGGGCCGCGGCGGCGAGCAGGGCAGCCGCGGCGAACGGCGTACGTGGCATGCGTCGAGCCTCTTGGGGAGTGTGTCTTGGCGGCGGAGCATGACACGGCGCGCGCGTTCCCGGAATCGCCTTCTGCCCCGTGCAACCGGCCGGGAAGGCGGGCCGCGCTGCCCGGCACGCCGGCCGGCTGGACCTTCGACGGTTACGAGGCGCTCGGCACTGCGGCGCGCCGCGCCGATCTTGCGGGCCGCGTTCAGTTCTTCTCGACGGTGTAGAGCAAATCCATCGACTTCTGGTCGCCGGAGCGAGTCTCGATGCTCAAGCGCTCGTTCACCTTGAAGCGCAGCAGCAAGCCGCCGATGCGGTTGAAGAGCCCGTAGCTGTAGCGGATGTAGACCCTAGGGCTCAAATACTTGCCCGCCATCAGCGCCCCCGCGTCGGTCGACGTCGAGCGCACGGTCAGCTCGTCGAGCCCGAGCGTGTTGCCGATGCGCTGCACGACGGGCAGCGCTTGCTGGAGCCCGAGCGACAGGGCCGCCGTTTGCAGCGTCGAGGTCTCCTCCGTGCCGAGCCCCGCGTTCGTGCCGCTCGCGGGGCGGCCGAACAAGAGGAACGACAGCGCGTCGGCTTCGCTCATGGCAGGCCGCGAGAAGATGCGCGTGCGCGGCGCCTTCAACGTGCCCGTGAGCTCGATGCCGACCTCGGTGGCGTCGCGGCCGGGCTCGGCCTCGAACGTCCTGATGGCGCGGACGTCGAGGCCGGGGTCGTCGAGCGGCCCGCTGAAGAGCAGCTGGCCGTCTTCGAGCATGAGGCTCTGGCCGTACGCGTCGTAGGAGCCCGCGAGACGCAGCGTGCCCGTCGCGTTGGCCGAGGCGTTCGGCTGAGTCGTGAGGCGCAGCCCCCCCGACACCGTCGCGTCGAGATTGAGGCCCGTGTATCGGACGTCGTCGCCGAGCGTCAGCTCGATCGCGGTGTTGAGCTCGAGCGGGCGGGCGCGCCCCTCGACGTGGGCGAGCCCGTGGATGACGGCGTCCGGCGACGGTGTCACGGCCTGCTCCGGCAGCGTATCGACCGTCACCATGGCGCGCGGCACGTGCACGGTGCCCATCACGAGGACTCGCGGCAGCGCGACTTCGACGTCGAGGTTCGGCGACGCGAAAATCTGCGCGTCGGGGCGCTGCACGGCGAGCACGTTGTCGCCGCGCAGACTGAGGCGCGTCGGCCAGCCGGCGTCGGGGTCGAGCGCGGTCGTGCCCGAAAGCAC
>JBBIJV010000172.1:0-7806 GCA_037445815.1 Rhodospirillaceae bacterium | reverse complement strand
AAGCGGGGTGCAAGGTCAGGGGTCGTGCCCTGCGAGGTTGCCGTCGTACCGACAGCACCGCTCAACGCCGCCACGTCGATCAACCCGATCATTTGCGGTGCCGACGCGCCGAGCTCGCCGTCGAACAAGAGCTCGTATTCGAACCGCTGGCCGTTGCGGCCGGCCGCGGGCCGCACGTACTCCATCGCCACCAGTCGATCGAGGTGGATGCGCACCGCCGTGTCGCTCATCCCGCAGCGAGCACGCAGCTCCCGGCGCGTGAAGCGCACGTCGGTGCGCACGAGCGCTTGCTGCCGAACCTGCTCCTCCACGAACGCCTCGATGATCCCGAGCACACGGCGCGTCTGCGGCGGCAGCTCATCGAGCGAGCGGCCGAGCACGTCGTGGGCGAGCGCGTTCGCCCGCGCGATGTCGTCGAGCGTCACCTCGACGTACTCGATCGCCTGGCCGCGCCGCTCGAGCCGTTTGATCTCCCGCTGGTGCTGGTGCAAGAGCGCGATCGCGTCGATCAGCGTCAGGTACTTCGCGTGATCGCGTCGCGTGCGCGTCCGGTCGTCGAGGAACGTGAGCTGCTCCGCATACGGGTTTACGACCGCGAGCGGCCGCAGCAGCCGCTGCGCATTGCGATGTAGGTTTTGGGTCGCCTCCGATTCGCTCGCGGCCATCAGCCCCGACAGCGTTCGCCGGGCTCGCTGCCGCGCCTGGATCTGCCGCGTCTGCTCGCGGCTCTCGTTGATCGTGAGCACGAGGCAACGATTCACGAGCTCCTCGTCCACGTCGATCGCCGTCGTCGTCAGGAACAGCATCACCGGCCCCTCGACCCGGTACTGCTGCGTGACGAGGAGCCCCGTCGCCGGGTCCTTCCCCGTGCTCGCGATCGTGAGCTCGCCCTGCGATTGCAGCACTTTGAGCGCATACGCCGCTTGCCGCACGCCTTCTTCCTCCGCGATGGCGAGCACCCGATGTTTTAGATCCTGCTCGCCGATGTAGAACAGCGATTGCCCCGTCATCGCCGAGTAGTGCACGCGATCTTCATCCGGCGCGAGGGCGAGTACGCTGTCCATCAACATCGACTTGCCGGCCGCGGACGTCGATTGGATCAGCACCGCGAGCGGCGCGTGCAGTTTCCGGCTCACGCAGGCGAGGTACGCGACCAGCGCGTTCGAGGGCTCACCCACCAGCCCCACGCGCTCGAAGTCCTCGACGATGCGCTCGAGCAGCTTCTCGTCGCGCAGGAACGCGAGTGCCGCGGCGGTTTCCTCGGGCGTCATCGCGGCCGGCGGCGCGACCTCCGATCGCTCGGCCGCTCTCGCACGCTCGTCGATCGTCTGCTCGACTGTCAGAAGAAGCCGGCCGAGATCGTGCTGGATCACGCGTTCTTCGCTCCCGAGCTCGGCGGAGGCGAGCTTCGCGAACGCCTGGCGCTGCTTCGCCTGGTACAGGTCGAACGTATCGACGTGCAGACCCGCGTCCACCGCATCGGCAGGAACGAGCGCATCGGATACCGCGCGCGTCACGAGCACGTTGACCTTGAGCGCTTCGCCCAACTGCTTCGGCAAGCCGCGCACCCGATAGCGCCGCTCGCCGAACGACACGACGAGCTGCTCGCCGTCCATGTGCGCTTCGGGCTGTGGTACCGGCGACGACGGCACCGCCGCCGCTTCGGGTTCCGGCAGCGCCGTCTCGGCCGAGGCCCGCGGTGGCGGATCGGCCGCAACCGTTTCAGCGGCTAAGGAAGGAGGCTCTGCGACAGCCGCCGCAACGCTCGGCGTCGCGATCGGCTCTATCACCGCGCTCGACGGTGGTTCTGCCGGCCGCAGGCCTGCCGCGCGCAGCGCCTCGTCGCCGTCGACCCATTGATGGACGCTGTTGAAGCAACGCGTCGTGAGTCTCGGCTTCGTGCCGGCACCGAGCCACTCGGCCGAGCGGATCACGACACCGAGGGATTTCTCCGGCGGCTTCACCGAGGTTGCGTACGCGTTCGCGTCCATCCCCTTCGGGAACAGCAACCGGAAGCAGTCGAGGCCCTCGCTCGTGAGCTTCTTCGCCAACGCCTCGGCCGCGCGATCACCGGCTTCGTCTCGATCGAACGCTACAAGCACGCGCTGCGCGCCGCACGCCTTGAACGCTGCGAGCAGCTCGTCCGTGAAGCCGTTGACGCCATAGCAGCTCGTGACGTTGCGATAGCCCGCCGACCAGAACGTCAGCGCATCGATCAGCGCCTCGCAGAGGATGATCTCCTGCTGGCCTTCGAGCCCTTCTCGGTTGAACACGCCGCGATGCGGCCCCGGCAGATACAAGTGCTTCGGCGTACCGGCGCGCAAGTTGTCGTTCACCTTGCGACCGTAGGCGCCGACGACCGGGCGAGCCGACGTGTCGCCCGGCTCGCCGAACAAGGGCACGATGATCGAGCCGTTGAAGTGCTCGTGGCCGCTCTCGCGTAAGATGCCGACCCGCTGCAACGCCGTGCGCAGCTCGGCGCCGGCCTTATACTGCTTCGGCGCGAGCCGATACGCGAGCGTGCGGTTCGCATACCCGAGCTTGAAGCGCTCGATCAGCTCCAGCTTGCCGAGCCCCCGACGATCGAGGTACGCGAGCGCTTCCGGGCTCGCCTTCAACGTGTCGTGATAGAAGTCGATCACTTGCTCGAGCAGCACTTGATCCGCCGCTGCCGCGGCGGAGATCGCGAACGACTGCGCCTGGCGCAGCTTCCCCTGCGAGAGCTTTTTGGGCGTACCTGCGCCAGCAGCCGCAGCTAAGGAAGGATGCTCTTTCAACAACAGCTCGCACGCGTGCCGGAAGCTCACCTTGTGCGAGCGCATCACCCAGTCGATCACCGAGCCTCCGGCATCGCAGCCGAAGCAGTGCCAGAGGTTCGTTTTCGGAGAGACGATGCAGCTCGGCGTGTCGTCGCCGTCGTGCCACGGACAGCGGCACGCGAGATCCTTGCCTTGCGAGGTGAGCTTGTGGCCCTGGCCCTCGAGCAACCGCGCGAGCGACACGTCGCGTTTTAAGCGCTCGAGCTCCTGATCGGGGATGCGTGCCATCGAGGCCTCCGGGAACCGCGGGGGAGCCCGAGAACCTGTCAAGCCCTCGGGCCGTTGATAACTCGATCGGCAGACTACCACGTTCCGTGGTATCGTCAACCGCGATTCCAGAAGCGAGGGTTAGTGTATGGCCAGCATCGAAGCAACCCGAGAGCTACCGGTGGCCATCAACCAGGAAGAACGTGCCTTCTTCGTCGAGCTCGGCGCGCGCGTCGCGAGCTTGCGCAAGTCCCAAGCCATTACCCAGGTGCAGCTCGCCGAGACCCTCGGCGTCTCGCAGCAGACGATGAACGCCTACGAGATGGGCCATCGTCGCGTGCCGGTCTCCGCACTCCCGCGCCTGGCGCGCGCGCTCGGCGTCTCGGTCGAGGAGCTGCTCGGCGAGCCGATCTCCGCCGCCGCCAAGAAGCGCGGCCCGGCCCCGAAGCTCCAGCAGCAGCTCGAGCGCATCAGCAAGCTACCGAAGCCCAAGCAGCGCTTCGTCATGCAGATGCTCGATACCATCCTCGCCCAGCAGAGCCACTGAGTAGGATCGCTCCGGTGCCGAAGCAGCGCACGGCGCTCGTCCGCGTCGAGCACATCACCCGCACGATCCTGCTGCTGCGCGGCCAGCGCGTCATCCTCGATGCCGAGCTCGCTGCGCTCTACGGCGTCACCACCAAGCGTCTCAACGAGCAGGTCAAGCGCAACGCGGCACGATTCCCGGAGGATTTCGTGTTCCAGCTCACCGCCGAGGAAGCCGCCGTTTTGAGGTCGCAATTTGCGACCTCAAAAGCTCCGCGCCAGGACGGCCGCGGCGGCGCACGCTACCGGCCCTTCGCCTTCACCGAGCACGGCGCCATCATGGCCGCCACGATCTTGAACAGCCCGCGCGCCGTCGACATGAGCCTCTACGTCGTGCGTGCGTTCGTGCAGTTGCGCGAGCTGCTCGCCTCCAACGCCGAGCTGGCTCGCAAGCTCGCCGAGCTCGAGCGCAAGCTCAAGGGTCACGACGAAGCGATCACCGCCATCCTCTCCGCGATCCGCGAGCTCATGAACCCGCCGGCGCCGAAGCGCCGCGGCATCGGCTTTACCGCCGACCTCGAGCCGACGAAGTAGCGTGCCGGCACCGCACGTTCGGAACGTCGCAGCGCGCGCGTTTTGCTCTTAGCCGCCGCTTGCTCTTTGGGTCCACTTTGGACCAAAAAGCAAGCGCGAGGCTATCCTGCCTCGCCCGAAGAACGACACCGGCACGCGAGAACGCTGGACTCTTTGCGCGCGCGCAGCGCGCGCATCGACAGACGCGGCGCCAGCCGCACCTTACAGGGTGCGCGACAGCGCACCCTGACGGCGGGCACTTGAACATAGCGCCAATTATGCGGCCGCGTCAGCGGCGAACAGCGCGGCGCAGCCGCGCTGCGCATAATTGTCTGGCGTTACCGTGAAAGCGGTCTGGTAGGCGACGCTCGGAACACGCAGAGACCCGCTCCGCCGAGGAGCGGAGTCAACGGTGGCCGGCACCGTGGGGTCGAGCTACGCGGTCGTTGCGACCGGCCAGTAGCCGAACTTTTTCAACGCCTTGATCCAGCGCGGCGCGTTCTTCGCTACGGTGAGCGCTTCGTAGTCGATGCCGGGATCGCGGTACGGTTCGCGGCGCGACAGTACGACGAAGATCGTGCGCAACAGCTTGTGGGCCAATGCCACGATTGTGCGTTTGTGGCCGCGGCGGATGACGAGCGCCTCGTACTTGGCTCGGAACGCCGACTTCGTGCGCCGCGCGCTGTTCGCCGCCTCGACGAGCAGCGTCCGCACCATCTGCGAACCCTTGCGCGTCTTGCCGCTGCGCCGCTTGCCGGCCGACTCGTCGTTGCCCGGACACAGCGCCGCCCACGAAGAGAGGCGCTGCGCGCTGCCGAAGCGCGTCATGTCATCGCCGATCTCGATCAGCACCTGCGCGGCGGCAATCGCGTCGAGCCCTGGGATCGTCTGCAACAGCCGGTGCGCCCACTCATACGGCTGCATGGCGGTGAGCAGCTCCGCGTCGAGCACCGCGATCTCGGCCTCGAGCACAGCCAAGTGAGCACCGATGCGCGTCAGGATCAGCCGATGGCGGGCTGAGAGACTGCCGTCCAGCGACGCCCGCAGCACCTCGCGCTTGCTGCAGAGGCGTCCTTGCGCCAGCGCCACGAGCTCCTCCGGACCCCGACCCGCCATCAGCCCAGCGATCATCGCCCGTGCCGAAGCACCGTTGATGTCGGCCACCACCCCGCCGAGCTTGATCCCGGCATCGTCCAGCACCTTGTGCAGCCGGTTCTTCTCGGCGGCGAGCGTCGCCGTCAGCTTCGTTCGATACCGCGACACCAGACGCAACTCCCGCAGATCCTTCGGCGCGATGAAGCTGCCCCGCAGCAGCCCGAACCGGCCGAGACTCGCTAACCATTCCGAGTCCGCAACGTCGGGTCTTGCGCCCCGGCACGTGCGCGCGTGACGGGCGTTGACGACCAGCGCCGGGATCCGCGCCGCTTCCAGCGCCGCGTACACGCTCTTCCAGTACACGCCCGTCGACTCCATCACCGCGCATTCGATCCGCTCGGCCACGAACCACGCGACCAACTCGGCCAGATCGCGCTTGAAGGCGCCATACTCCCGCGTCTCCTTCGCCACCGAACCATCCGCTTGCTCGATCAGGACCGTCGCCACGTGCTTCATCCGATGCACGTCGAGCCCGGCGACTCGTCGATACAGTGGTTGCATTGTTGCTCCTCCGAAGTGAACGACACACTGGACGGGGAGCGCGATCCGATGTGAAGCACTAAGCTCGGCACCAAACGGTGCCGGCCACTTTACCGTGCGTGCTACAGGCTCAGGCTCTGCGCGACTCGTTGGGGTGCGGCAGCATCGGAAGGGTCCGGTTATGTTCCAGGGTCACAGCCGCCAAACGCCAAAACGACCTCCGCGCGCTCACCGCCCGAACGCAGCGTGCCGCATCCGCCGCTTTCATGCGCGGGGGTGAGCGAGACTCGCGCTCATGAGGGTTATGTTTGAGTGACCGCCCATAGCCCCCTTCCAGGGGGATGGGGGGTTCTTCTTCTCTTCGGCACGCGCAGTCGTGATAGAGCAAAGCGAGCTCGTCCAGATTCGGATACGTGCCGATCCTTGAGGTATTGCGCTTGCGCTTCTGCGGGCTCCTTCTGCCGTCGCGGCCAACTTTCCCAAGAAGAGCTTTCGGGATAAACGTTGGCGTCAAAGCGCGAACCGCAAGCAACGGTCGTGTCAGCACGCAAGAGCGACTTGGGGGTTGGGGCGCGATATTCTCCTTGCGTCGATGGGTTTCGAGGATGGTCCGATGCTACCCAGGGACCTTCGGACGCTAATGTCAGAGCGATGGATTGAACACCGACCTCTGTTCTATGTTCTCGCTCGAGTAACGATTGTGTGCCTGATCTGCTACGCGTTCTTCGGCGTCGGCGGCTTATGGGGGCTCGCAAGCGCTGCTGCGCTAGTTGTGCTAGGGGTAGTGTTGACGCTTCGTGCCCGGCGATGGTGACGGTGCGTCCCGCTCGATAAGTCCGTTTTCTGTCAGCGGACAATCCGCAAGTCCGCAGGACGCGTGAAGACAAGCCAAAGGGCTAGTACGTAAGCAGTCACCGATAACCAACTTCCGCTCACACGTCCGCATGCGCCGAAGTGCCCGGCCAATCCTAAGCGACCGAGACGCGCTCGAGCAGGGACGTGACCAGAATGAGCGGCCTGTCGGTAAAAGGAAACCGCCCGTGCAAGATCCGGCGGGGTTCCTAGGCCCAGCTCATGAGAGATGCCGATCCAATACAGCGCCGGAAAGTACTTGTTCGAAGCCGCGTCGAGAAAGAGCCGTCTCGCCGAGTCGTGGTCCCCGGCCAGGTGACGTAGCCGAGCGAGCGCGTATTTTGCCGCAGGATTTCCGAGTGCGGCCGCCCTATCCAGCCACTCGGCAGCGGCTGTCAAGTCGCGCCTGACGCCGCGTCCAGAAATGTACATGTTGCCGAGTGCTACCTGCGCAAGAACGCTGCCAGCCTCCGCTAAGGACCTAAATGCCTCGAATGCCTCCTTCCATCTTCTCCGCTGATATAGCTGGACCGCAGCCTCGTAGGAACCTTGCGGTGTATCAGTCAAGCGCATCGCTCAAGATCCGGGTAATGAGCGCCGCTCGACCTCGAGGTACGGGGCGGCCTACCTCGAAACTAGGGGGAGTCGGCGGCGGCAAGCCCCGCAAATCGGGTTGCGCCACACCGTTGGCCACTGCCGCGGCTTCGAGCAGAATTTCCGCAGTCGTTCCAATTATTTCGCGTCCCGTCGGGCTGAGGGCTGCGGCTGTTATCGTGGGTGCTGCACGCGCTAGGCCGATACCCGGAATTGCTGACGCCGCCAACGCCTGCGTCGCCGGAATGCCGTGTCGCAAGTCCACGAAGAACCGGTCCCCCGTCGTCTCGGCGTGCATCTGCAGATCTCGAATTATCCGATCGCGTCCGGCGTCAAAAATGATCTCACCCTCTGGAGTAGGCTGCAGGACGCCGGCCGCAACAAGTGGCCAGAGCGCCACTGGACTGTTAGGGGGCATGCCTAAATCAACGACGCGAAACATATGTTCTAGAACTGCGCCATCTGGAGACAAGTGCCCTTGCGGCATCAGGGAAGTCCGACGCGAAGTCGTAGAGCAGCGAGAGTTTTTCGTCGACGCGATCGGAGCTTGCGAGCGTGTCGACCCCGGCACGATGTTCAAGAACGCCGAGCAACCCCGATG
>JBBIJV010000171.1:0-7903 GCA_037445815.1 Rhodospirillaceae bacterium | reverse complement strand
TCGCTCGCTCCTCTAGCCGCAAACAAGCGACCGAGCGAGATCGAGCAGCTTCGCGTCGTGGACCTGGCCTGCGGATCCGCGCACTTCCTGGTGGGCGCGGCGCGTTTTCTCGGCGACCGCCTTTTCTGCGACGGGCGCGATCTTCGGCGCCTCCTTCACGGCGGCGGCCTCGGCGGCGCGCGCGGCCTTCGCGACCTGCTTCTCCATGTGGCCGCTGGGCTGGATGACCATCGTCTTCTCGAACTCGTCCTCGGGCGCCTGCTGCGCCTGATCGTCGACGTAGCGGAGCTGGTGATGGCCGACGGTGATCACGTCGCCGTGCTGCAGCGCATGCTTCTTGATGAGCTTGCCGTTGACGTAAGTTCCGTTCGTGCTGTTCAAATCCTCGAGAAACGAGTCGTTCAAGATGTTGATCAGCAGGGAGTGGTGTCCGCTCACGGCCGCGTTGTCGATGCGAATGTCGTTATCCGGCAGACGCCCCACCGTATAGCGTTCCTTGGTCATGTTGTATTCCGCCAAGGTCTGGCCATCCAAGCTGAGAATCAAGCGTGCCATGGTAGTCGTCCCAATTGCCGATAGTTATTCGACCAAGAATTTACGACCCGAACAGACCGCGGACTTTGCGCATGAAGCCGGCTTGAGCCGGAAAAGAATCCGTGACGCGAATGAGAATGACCGAGACGTTGTCCCGCCCGCCGTTGTCGTTCGTGAGCTTGATGAGCTGCTCGCCGACGGTCTTCACGTCGTTGCTGAACGTGCTGATCGTTAGGTGAATGTCCTCGTCCTCGACCATGTCCGGCAACCCGTCCGAGCACATCAAGAAGTAGTCGCCTTTCTGCACGTCGATTTCTTGCACTTCGACCTCGACATTCGCCTCGACGCCGAGCGCGCGCGTCACGTAGTTGCGGTTCGTCGACCGCTGCGCTTCTTCTTGCGAATAAAAGCCGCGGTCGACGAGCTCCTGGAGCAGCGAGTGATCCATCGTGATCTGCTCGAAGCGGTTGCCGCGAAGCCGGTACATACGCGAATCGCCGACGTGCGCGATCGAAACGCGATTGTCGTAGAACAAGCTCGCGACGAGCGTGGTGCCCATGCCTTCGCACTGCGGTTGCGACTGCGCCGTTTGATTGATGACCTTGTTCGCGCGGTGAATGGCGTCGCGCAGCGCGATCGTTTGCCGCATGTAGCCGGTACCGGCCTCGATATCGCCGCGCTTCTCGCGCTTGCACGCCTCGGTGACGAGATCGATGATGGTCTTGACGGCAATCCCACTCGCGACCTCGCCGGCGTTGTAACCGCCCATCCCGTCCGCGAGCACCCACAAGCCGATGTCCGGCTGCGCACCGATCGCGTCTTCGTTGTGATCTCGAACCTTGCCGACGTCCGTAACCTCGACATGCGCTAGTTTGCCTTTGAGACTCATGCGTGCTGCGGGGCCTTTCGATCCTCGTCGTCAAGCCGCGCGCCGCAGGGCTGCCGCCATGGCGGCAGCCGATTCGAAGCGATCGGCCGGGTTCTTGGCCAATGCCCGATCCATGACCTCGTCCAGCCACTTCGGCAGGTCGTCGCGTATCGACGTGACGGACGGGTGCGGTTCGTTTGCGATCACGAACATGAGGCTGGTCATCGAGGCTCCGCGGAAGGGCAACTGGGCGGTCAACAGCTGGTAAAGGCTAACACCGAGCGCGAATAAGTCAGTGTGCCCGTTCACGTTTTTCCCTTCGAGCTGCTCAGGTGACATGAACGCCGGGGTACCTAGCACGATTCCGGTCCGGGTCCGATTGGCGTCGATCAACTTGGCGATACCGAAGTCCGTGATCTTCAGATTGTTCGAAAGAGAATCATACATAATATTGGCCGGCTTGATATCCCTGTGGACGACGTGGTGGCGGTGCGCATAGTCGAGCGCGTCCGCCGCGCGCGCGACCAAATCGAGCACGGTGTCGACGGGTAGCAGCCGGTCGGCGGCCGCGAACTCCGACAGGTGATGGCCGCGCACGTACTCCATCGCGATGTAGGCGAGACCGTCCGATTCGCCGACATCGAAGATCGTCACGATGTTCGGATGGCTCAGGCTGCCCGCGATCGCCGCCTCGCGGAGGAAGCTTTCGGCCGTGCTCTCCGTGCCGGCGTTATCGTAGCCGACGGACAGGTCGATGGCTTTCAACGCCAGAATCCGATTGATCAATGGGTCGCGGCCCAAGTACACGTTGCCCATGGCGCCGCGGCCGATCGGTTCGAGTAGCTCGTAGCGTCCGATCCTCGGCGGCATGCGCACGTCGTCCGGCGCCGCAACGTGATCCGCGCGAACGAGCCGGTGCGCGACGTCGCGGAACCCTCCGTCGACTTGTGCGATGCGGTGGAACAGGTCGGCGGCTTCGTCGGGCCCGCCGTGTGCCGCGAGCGCGCAGGCGAGGTCGTACATCTCCGGAAAGAGAGGGGGGCTCGCCGGCAACTGGCGATACAGCGCCCAGGCCTCCTTGAGCCGGCCGCCGTCCGCGGCACGCCGGGCGGCCGCGAGCGTGTCGTCGTTCGAGAACGACGCGCGAGCTTCGCGTTTCGCCGGCCTCACGACGAGCAGTGCTCCCGTCACGAGCAGCCACGCCGCCGGCCCCGTCACCGGCAGCCACAGCGCGAAGCCGTAAAAGGCGCCCGCGGATAATGCCGGCAGCGCGAGCGCCGCGACGCCCAACGAGCCGAGCGCCAGTGCGCGAGCGGCGGAGCGCGAAAACGCGAATGGCGCCGCGAGCAGCAGCGCAACGATCCATGCCGCGACGACGGCCCAGCGGCTCTCGGCGACGTAGAGCGAGCTCAAGTGGCTCGTCATCATCTGCGCGACGAGCTCCGGCGTCGTCACGAAGCCGACCGGTGTCGGTTGCGCGAGGCGCATCGGTCCCGCGATGACGACGCGACCTTCGAGCTCGGCCGCGGCCGGCGTCGCCGACAATCTCGGCAGCGCATCGACGCTCGGCCAACGCAGCAACGGTGCCGTCGCGCCCGCTCCGCGGGCGGGATCGAGCGCGCGCGCCGCGGCAAGCGGCAGCGACGGCACGTCGTCGCCTGCGAGCTCGAGCGGCAGGTCGCGCCGCACGACGCCGTCGGTCTCCGGCCGAAACCAGAGGTGTCCGCCGCGAGCGGAGTCCGTGCGCCGCGAACGCGCCCCGTCGACGGGCATCTCGACGGGACCGAGCAAGCCGTCGCGCCGCATGGCGGGCGGTTCCGGCAGAGTGCTCACGACGAGACGCGCTCCGGCTGCGTGCGCGAGCTCGTCGAGGCGCGCAAGCTGCGCGGCCGTGTCGGCTTCGGCAACGACGATGCCGTCCGCGATCGGCGGCGCGTCGAGCCGTGACCAGACGTCGAACAGCCACGCGTCGAGCCGCGGGGCGATCGACGCCGGCGGCAAGTAAAGCACCGCCACGGCCAGCAAGCCGAGACCTGCGGCTTCGACAAGCTTGCGAGCCAGACTCGTGAACCGGTCCATGGTTTGCGCGCCCCTGGGCGGCGCGAAGTATCGCACGCGCTCGCCGTGGCCCCCTGTGATGCGCTGCCGATTTCGCGGACCCACGCCGCGCCTCTCGGACGCTTCAGTTCGGCTATTCTCGCGCCCATGGCGAAGGCACGACCGATCTATACGTGCGGCAACTGCGGCGGACAGCAGCCGAAGTGGCAGGGTCAGTGCCCGGACTGCGGTGCCTGGAACACGATGACGGAATCGGCGCCGCTGCCGAAGAGCGCCGAGCGCAGGGCGCGCTCACGCCGCGCGGAGCTCACGCGGCTCGACCGCGTCAACGTGAGCAAGGTCGAGCGATTGACGACGGGCCTCTCCGAGCTCGATCGGGTGTTGGGCGGCGGGCTCGTGCCGGGCGGCGTCGCGCTGATCGGCGGCGACCCCGGCATCGGCAAGTCGACGCTGCTGTTGCGGGCGCTCGCGAATCTCGCCCAGAGGGTCCCGGCGTGCTACGTGACCGGCGAGGAATCGCTCGAACAGGTCGGCTTACGCGCCCAGCGCCTCGGCGTAGGCACCGCTGCGCTCGACATGCTCGCGGAGACGTGCGTGGAAACAGTGCTCGCGGCAGTTGCGGCGCGCGCGGGCTTGGGCGTGCTGGCGATCGATTCGATTCAGACGCTGTACAGCGAAGAGATCGAGTCGGCGCCGGGCTCCGTTAGCCAGGTGCGCGAGTGCGCCGCGCAGCTGACGCGCTTCGCCAAGGAGCGCAACGTTGCCACGCTCTTGATCGGGCACGTCACGAAGGAGGGCACGCTCGCGGGGCCGCGCGTGCTCGAGCACATGGTCGACACGGTGCTCTACTTCGAGAGCGATTTGGGCAGCCGGTTTCGCATCGTCCGCGCCGTCAAGAACCGGTTCGGTGCCGCGAACGAGATGGGCTTCTTCGTCATGGGCGAGGACGGCTTTCGCGAGGTCAAGAATCCGTCGGCGATCTTTCTCGCGCGGCACGCCGCGCCGGTTCCGGGCAGCGTGACGCTCGTGACGCGCGAAGGAACGCGTCCCGTGCTCGTCGAGGTGCAAGCGCTCGTGGATCGCTCGCAGGGCCCGGCGCCGCGCCGGCTCGCTCAAGGCTTCGATGCGCAGCGGCTGGGTCTGCTGCTCGCGATCTTGCATCGTCACTGCGGCTTCGCGTCCGGCGACAGCGATGTGTTCGCAAACATCGTCGGCGGGCTGCGAGTCGGCGAGACGGCCGCCGACCTTGCCGTGGCGCTCGCGATCGTATCGAGCCTCACCGA
Source organism: Rhodospirillaceae bacterium (assembly GCA_037445815.1). Classification (GTDB taxonomy): domain Bacteria; phylum Pseudomonadota; class Gammaproteobacteria; order Steroidobacterales; family Rariloculaceae; genus FEN-1219. Next base: position 3,160 of record JBBIJV010000171.1, on the reverse strand, counting down.
ACGCCCCGTGTCTCAGGACCTCGTCGTGTTCGGCGAGCTTGGGCTTACGGGCGAGATCCGGCCCGTGCCGTTCGGCGACGAACGCCTCGCGGAAGCGGCGAAGCACGGCTTCAAGCGCGCCATCGTGCCCCGCGCGAACGCGCCGCGGCGAGCACTCGGCATCGAGGTCCAGGCGGTCGAGCGCCTGAGCGAGGCGCTCGCGGCCGCGCACGCAATAGGCGGCGGCGCTTAGGCGGCCGCTTTCGGCGGCGGAGTGGTTCCCGGCGCGAACACGCGCACGCGCTTGATGCCGTGCTCGCTCGCATCGAGAATCTCGATCGGGTAGTCGGCGACGGTGACCCCGGTGCCGGTCTCGGGGATCGTCTCGAGCTGTTCCACAATGAGGCCGTTCAGCGTCTTCGGGCCGTCCGTCGGCAGGTTCCAGTTCATGACGCGGTTCAGCTGCCGCACGTTGGCGCTCGCGTCGACGACGTAGCTCAAGTCGCTCTCCTTCGTGACGCCGATGTCGACGGCGCTCGAGTCGTGGTCGAGCTCGCCGACGAGCTCGTTGACGATGTCCTGCGTCGTGATGAGTCCCTGTATGTCGCCATACTCGTCGACGACGAACGCCGAGCGGCGCCCCTGCTGCCGAAAGTTCAGCAACTGCTTGTTCAGCGGCGTGCCTTCGGGCACGAAATACGGCTCACGAATGCGCTCGAGGAGCATCGCCTGCGTCAGCTCGCCGCGCGCGAGCTCCGGCAGCAGGTCGCGGATGCGTGTGACGCCGATGATGTTGTCGATGTACTCGCGATAGACGGGCAGGCGGTTGTGCTCGCTCGTCTGAATGATGGCGAGGTTTTCGTCCCAGCTCCGGTCGAGATCGAGCCCGACAATCTCCTGCCGCGGCACCATGATGTCGTCCACGGTGATTGCATCGAGATCGAGGATGTTGAGCAGCATCTGCTGGTGACGGCGCGGCACCATGACGCCGGCCTCGGCCACGACGGTACGCAGCTCCTCGGCGCTCAACGAGTGCGACGCGATCTGATCGGGCCGAACACCAAGCAAGCGCAAGATCGCCCCGACGAACACGTTCAGCACCCAGACCACGGGGTAGGCGACCTTGAGCAGCGGGTAATAGATCAACGCGGCTGGCAGCGCAATTTTGGCCGGGTTCAACGCGGCGAGCGTCTTCGGCGCCACCTCGCAGAAGATCAGCACGACGAGCGTGAGGAGGAACGTCGCGACGAGCACGGCGCCCTGGCCCCCCAAGCGCTGCGCGAGAAGCGTGACGAGCGAGGCGGCGGCGATGTTCACGGCGTTGTTGCCGAGCAAAATGAGGCCGATCAGACGGTCGGGGCGTTGCAGCAACCACTCAGCTACGCGGGCGCCGCGGTGCCCGGAGCGCGCCTGGTGCCGCAGCCGGTATCGGTTGAGGCTCATGAGCGCCGTCTCCGTGGCCGAGAAGAAGGCCGACAGCAGGAGAAGCACGACGATCAGCGCCACCAACAAGCCTATCGGTGCTTGGTCACTCAAGGGTTTCCGGGGCCCTCTTTAGGTTCCGGCGCGATTTAGATTGGCGGAACGGCAAACCGAGTGTCAAGGAAGCTGACGACCCCCATGGACGGAGCAATCGCCACAACCGCGGCAGCGACTCCCTGCGGGCGGGGCGGTCCGTTACGGGTCACAGAAGGGCCGCCGGCGCCCCCTGTGGGCGGCGTGCTAGTCTTGACGACCTCCGGGGCGCCAGCCCCCACTTGCGCTACCGAGAGCCATTTCACATGTTCGATCAGCTGACGTCTCGCCTCACGGAGGCGATCCAGCGCGTCACCGGGCGCGGCCGAATCACGGAAGAAAACGTTCGCGACACGGTGCGGACGATCCGCATGGCCCTGCTCGAGGCAGACGTGGCGCTGCCGGTCGCGAAGGCGCTCGTCGAGCGCGTGCGTGATCGCGCGCTCGGCGAGGAGGTCGCCCGCAGCCTCAATCCCGGCCAAGCGTTCGTCAAAATCGTTCACGACGAGCTCGTCGCCGTCTTGGGCGGCAATGCGAGCCCGTTCGACCCGAAAGGTCATCCCGCGGTCGTGATGCTCGTCGGCCTGCAAGGCGCCGGCAAAACGACGACTGCCGCGAAGCTCGCGCGCCTCTTGATGCAGACGCGCGGCGGAGCCGTGCTGCTCGCGAGCACCGACGTCTATCGGCCGGCGGCACGGGACCAGCTCGCGACGTTAGCCGGCGAGATCGGCGCCGGCTTCCACAAGTCGACGAGCCAATCGCCGGCCGAGATCGCGCGCGAAGCCCTCGAGGCGGCGCGCCGCGGCGGCCAGCGCTGGCTGATCGTCGACACGGCCGGGCGCTTGCACATCGATGCCGAGATGATGAACGAGGCGCGTGAAGTCAACGCGCTCGTTGCGCCGAGCGAGACGCTGTTCGCCGTCGACTCGATGGCGGGCCAGGACGCCGTAAATTCGGCGCGCGCGTTCCACGAAGCGTTGCCGCTCACGGGCGTGATTCTCACCAAGGCCGACGGCGACGCGCGCGGCGGTGTCGCGCTGTCGGTCCGCGAGGTGACGGGCTTGCCGATCAAGCTCGTCGGCACGGGCGAGAAGGTCGATGCGCTCGAGCCGTTCGTGCCCGCGCGGTTCGCGTCGCGGATCCTCGGCATGGGCGACGTCGTCGGCCTCGTCGAGCAAGTGCAGAAGGCCGTCGACCGCGAGGAAATGGAGCGGCTCGCGGGCAAGGTCAAGCAAGGCCGCGGCCTGACGCTCGAGGACTACCGCGAGCAGCTCCGCCAGCTCGCGAACATGGGCGGCGTCGAGCAGCTGCTCGACAAGCTGCCGGGCGTGACGCCGGAGCAGCTCGCGGCCGCCCGCTTCGACCCGAAGCTCTTCCGCCGCCAGATCGGGATCATCGACTCGATGACCCCCAAGGAGCGCCGACACCCGGACGTGATCGACGGCTCTCGCAAGCGCCGCATCGCCGCCGGCGCCGGCCTGCCCATCCAAGAAGTCAGCCGCCTGCTCAAGCAACACAAGCAGCTCTCCAAGACCATGAAGCAGCTGTCCAAAGGCGGCGGCATGCAACGCCTGTTGGGCGCCATGCGAAAGGGCGGCCCCCCCATGCTCCGCGGCCGCCGCTGACCGCGGACGCGCCGCGCAAAGGCGGCTGCCCCCCGCATGAC
>JBBIJV010000170.1:0-7927 GCA_037445815.1 Rhodospirillaceae bacterium | reverse complement strand
CGCCGTCTCTTGCGCGAGCCATGCCCGCCGTGCCTCGAACTGCCGCCAGCGCTCGTCGGGGACGAGCCCGAGCTCCCGGCCGACGGGCGTGAGCCTCAAATCGGCATTGTCCTCGCGCAGGCTCAACCGGAACTCGGCGCGGCTCGTGAACATGCGGTACGGCTCCGTCGCGCCGCGCGTGACGAGATCGTCGATGAGCACGCCGATGTAGGCGTCCTCGCGGCGCGGATACCAAGGCTCGCGCAGTTGCGCGCGAAGGCCCGCGTTGATGCCGGCGACGATGCCTTGCGCGGCGGCTTCTTCGTAACCCGTCGTACCGTTGATCTGCCCCGCGAAGAACAGGTTCTCGATCGCCTTCGTCTCGAGCGACGGCGTGAGGTCGCGCGGGTCGAAGAAGTCGTACTCGATCGCGTAGCCGGGCCGCGTGACGTGCGCGCTCTCGAAGCCCGGGATCGAGCGAACGAGCTCGAGCTGAACGTCGAACGGCAGCGACGTCGAGATGCCGTTCGGATAAACCTCGAATGTCGAAAGGCCTTCGGGCTCGATGAAGATCTGATGCCGCGTGCGGTCCGCGAACCGCACGACCTTGTCCTCGATCGACGGGCAGTAGCGCGGACCCACACCTTCGATCGCGCCCGAGAAGAGCGGCGAGCGGCCGAGCGCGCCGCGGATGATGTCGTGCGTGCGCTCCGTCGTGTGCGTGATGTGGCAGCTCACCTGCCGCGGATGCTCCGAGCGGATACCCAAGAACGAGAACACCGGCGTCGGCGTGTCGCCGGGCTGCTCGGCAAGGTTCGTGTAGTCGATCGTCCGGCCATCGATGCGCGGCGGCGTGCCGGTCTTCAGCCGGCCTACTGCGAGTCCCAGACCGCGCAGCGTGTGCGCGAGACCCACCGACGCCGGGTCGCCGGCGCGGCCACCCGCGTAGCTCACCTCGCCGACGTGAATCTTGCCGTCGAGAAACGTGCCGACCGTCAGCACCACGGCCTCGGCCGCGATCTTGATGCCGGACTGCGTCACGACGCCGCGCACGCGCGCTCCGTCGAGCAGGAGGCCCTCGACGTTCTGCTGGAGCAGCGTCAGGTTGGCCTCCGCGTCGAGCAGCTCGCGGATCGCGCGCTTGTAGAGCGCACGGTCGGCCTGCGCACGGGTCGCGCGCACGGCCGGGCCCTTGCTCGCGTTCAGGATCCGGAAGTGGATACCGGCGCGGTCGATAGCGCGCGCCATCGCGCCGCCGAGCGCGTCGATCTCTTTCGTGAGGTGGCCCTTGCCGATGCCGCCGATCGCGGGATTGCAGCTCATCTGCCCGAGCGTCTCGAGATTGTGCGTGAGCAGTAGCGTCCGCACGCCCATGCGCGCGGCCGCGAGCGCGGCCTCCGTGCCTGCGTGGCCGCCGCCGACGACGACGCATCCGTAGCGGTTCGGGTACTGCATTTGGGCGTGATTCTAGGCGGCGTTGCGCCGTGGTTGCACCAAGATTCGACAAGCCGTGGCACTCTCACCTCCACGCCCCACATGGCGCCGGCTGCATGCCCAAGGTCCCCTTCCGACACCGTCGGCCCACGACGCGGCTGGCCACTTCCCGGGGAGATGGGCGAACATGGCGGCCCTATGCCGCCCAGCCTGCCGCCGCTCGTCGCCGCCATCGGTCTCGCCGCGGCCGCTGTCCCCGCGTTGGCGCAGCCCGAGTGGGCGGAGGGCGAGCGGTGTCGGCTCGCGACGGATGCGGTGCCGGCGGCGTATGCGCAGTGCGCCACGCTCGCCGTGCCGCTCGATCCCGCGGCGCCCGACGGCCCGACGATCGGCGTGTTCGTCGCGCGCATCCCGGCCCTGAGCGCCGAGCCGCGGCCCGATCCGCTGCTCTTGATCGCCGGCGGGCCGGGGCAGAGCACGGTCGACTTCTACCTCCAGCAGCGCGGCGCCTTCGAGCCTGCGCGCCGCGACCGCGACATCGTCCTCGTCGATCAGCGCGGGACGGGCCGGTCGGCCGAGGGCTTTCGCTGCACGGTGCCGCAGGACCTGTCGCTCGATACGGCCGGCGCCGAGACCCTGAACCGGGTCATCGACGGCTGTGCGGCGGAGCTCACGCACGATCCGCGCTTCTATACCACCTCGGTGGCGGTGCGAGACCTCGAGCGCGTGCGCGAGGCGCTCGGCCTCGAGACGTGGAACGTCTACGGCGTCTCCTACGGCACGCGCGTCGCGCAGCACTATCTGCGCCGGTATCCCGGCCGCGTGCGCGCCGTGGTGCTCGACGGCGTCGTGCCGCCGCCGCTTGCGCTCGGCCCCGACGTGGCGCGCGAGGCGCAGCGCGCCCTCGAGCAGATTTTCGCGCGCTGCGGGGGCGATGCGCTCTGCGGCGAGCGGTTTGCGGCGTTGCCGCAGCTCTTCGCCGAGGTGCTAGCGCGGCTCGAGGCCGGCGCCTCCGAAGAGACGGATCCGCCGCCGATCAGCGCGCTCGAGCTTCGCACGCTCGTTCGGTTCATGAGCTACAGCGCCGCGACGGTCTCGCTCCTGCCCGTGCTGATCAGCGAAGCGCACGCCGGAAACTACGCACCGCTCGCGGGCCAGGCGCGCACGCTGCTGCGCGAGCTGCCCGAGTCGCTGAGCTTTCCGATGAGCAATTCGGTGACGTGCACCGAGGACGTGCCGTTCGTCGAGGCCGGCGCGACGGGCGGGCTGGAAGCCACGTACTTGGGAACCGCGATCTTGGACGCGCTGCGGTTGATCTGCGCGCGCTGGCCCACCGGCGCGATCGACGACGATTTCAAGGCGCCCGTGGGGAGCGCGACGCCGGCGCTGCTCTTGTCCGGCGAATTCGACCCGATCACCCCGCCCGCCTACGCCGAGCGCGTGATCGCCGAGGGGCTCTCGAACAGCGTGCATCTCGTCGGCCGCGGCCAGGGCCACGGCCTCGTCGGGGTCGGCTGCGTGCCGCGCATCCTGCGCTCGTTCCTCGAGGGGCCGGCGCCGGCCGAGCTCGACGCGAGCTGCCTCGACCGCGAGCCGCCGACGCCGTTTTTCCTCACGCTGCTCGGGCCCGCACCGTGATCGCAGCCGCATGATCGAAGTCGAGGGCATCAGCAAGCGCTTCGGCGCCGTGCGCGCCGTCGACTGCGTGAGCTTCACGGCGAAGGACGGCCGCATCACGGGACTACTCGGGCCGAACGGCGCCGGCAAGTCGACGTGCCTGCGGATTCTGTCGACGGTGTTGAAGGCCGACGCCGGCCGCGCGCGCATCGGCGGCATCGACCTCGACGAAGCGCCGCTCGCGGCGCGGCGCCTGATCGGGGTGCTGCCGCACAGCTCGGGCCTCTATCAACAGCTCACGGGACGGGAGAACATCGAGTACTACGGCCGCTTGCACGGCCTCGCCGAGGACGTGCTCGCGCGCCGCGTCGACGCGCTCGTCGAGCGGCTCGAGCTCGGCGCGATCGCCAACCGCAAGGCGAAAGGCTTCTCACAAGGCGAGCGCACGAAAATCGCGCTCGCGCGCGCGCTCGTCCACGAGCCGCAACACCTCTTGCTCGACGAGCCGACGAACGGCCTCGACGTGATCGCGACTCGGCACCTGCGCGAGTGGCTTCGCGAGCTGCGCGCGCAAGGGCGCTGCGTGCTGCTCTCGAGCCACGTGATGCAGGAGGTCGAAGCGCTCGTCGACGAGCTCGTCATCATCGCGGCCGGGCGCGTCACGCTGCACGGGTCGCCTGCCGAGCTCGCCCTGCGCTTTCCCGGCCGGAGTCTCGAGGAGATTTTCGTCGAGGCGGTTCAGCGCGGCGAGCGGAGCGCCGCATGAGAGCCGTCTTCACGGTCTGCCGAAAGGAGATCGTCGACACGCTGCGCGACCGGCGGACGCTGATCTCGCTGCTGCTCGGCCCGTTGTTCGGCCCGATCCTGTTCACGGCGCTGATCAACCTCATGGTGTCGCGCAACCTGACCTCGGCCGAAGAAGTGCTCGAGGTGCCGATTCTCCGCGCCGAGCGCGCGCCGAATCTCGTCGCGCAGCTTCGCGCGCGCAGCATCGAGCCGCTCGAGAAGCACGGCATCGACGGCGTCGACGAAGCCGCGCGCCTCGTCGCGACGGGCGTGCACGACGTGATTCTCGTCATCGACGAGCACTTCGACGAGGACTTCGGCACCGAGCGCGCGGCGCGCGTCGCGCTCGTGTTCGACCGCTCGAAGACGCGCGCCGGCAGCCGCGTGAGCCGCGTGCGCGGCGCCGTGGAGGCGTACGCACAGCAGATCGGCTTGTTGCGCCTCCTCGCGAGCGGCACGGACCCCGGGCTGCTGCGGCCGCTCGTCGTCGACGAGCTCGACGTGTCGACGCCCGCGAGCCGCTCGGCGCTCATGCTCGGCGTGCTCACGTACTTTCTCCTGTTCGCGACGCTGACGGGCGGCCTGCACCTCGCGATCGACACGACGGCGGGCGAGCGCGAGCGCAAGTCGCTCGAGCCGCTGCTGGCACTGCCGGTGCCGCGCGTGAGCTTGCTGGTCGGCAAGATGACGGCCACCGTTTGCTACATGCTCGCCTCGCTCGCGCTGACGCTCGTCGCATTCGCAATCGCGCTGCGCCAGCTACCGCTCGAGCAGATCGGCATGAGCTCGAGCTTCGATGCGGGCACGGCCGCGCTCGCGTTCGTGCTCCTCGCGCCGTTCGCGCCGCTCGGCGCCGCGCTGATGACGACCGTGGCGTCGTTCAGCAAGACGTATCGCGAGGCGCAGACCTACGGCACGTTCGTGCTGCTCGTGCCGACGCTGCCGCTCGCGTTCGCAACGATGTTGAACATCGAGCCCACGGCGAAGCTCATGTGGATCCCGAGCTTGAGCCAACACCTCTTGATCACGACGCTGATCAAGGATCAACCGCTCGTCCCGCCGTTCGTCGCCCTCTCGGCCCTGAGCAGCCTCGCGCTCGGCGTGCTGTTCGGGTGGCTGGCCGTGCGACTCTATCGGCGCGAAGCAATTCTCGGTTAGTCGGCTCCGCGAGTTTATGTAAACGCAGGCCTCGCGCTTCTGCGAGAAGGTTCACGCCCGTTGCGGCAGTGAGGCGGCAGAGTGCGAACGTTCGCTAACGAGGATTGGAGATCGATTGCCCGATGCCTGAAATGCCGCCCGCCGGGACTGCTTGCCCGCCTTCGTTCGACGCGTTGACTCTGTGCCTCACGCGACCGGCATTCCTCGCGGAGCTCGCCGAGCAAGCACAGGCCGCGCAGCGCAGCGGCAACGCTTTCTCGCTGCTCTTGCTCGACGTCGATCACCTCCAGAACATCAACGATTGCCACGGCGTCGCGGCCGGCGACGACGTGCTCGCCGGAATCGCAGACCGCTGCCGCCGCGTCGTCGCCGAGCCGGCATGGCACCGCTCCGAGTACACGTTCAGCCGCTATGACGGAGGCGCGTTGATGATCCTGGCGCGCCCCTGCGCCGCGAGCCAGGCCGAGATGCTCGCAGAGGCGCTGCGGTTTGCCGTGGCCGAGAAGCCCGTCAGCGAGCGCGTGAGCGCCACCGTTTCGATCGGCGTCGCGCAGGTTCGCATCGGCGAATCGATCGACGAGCTGCTCGCGCGCACGGAACGCGTGCTGCACGTCGCGAAGCAGTTCGGCCGCGACCGCGTCGAGGTCGCGAGCACGCCGCCGAGCCGCATGGAAAAGGCCAAGGTCGTCGGGCTCTACGACTGATCCTGGCCGGTCCGCTCGTCCCGAGCGGGCCGTTCCGTCCCCCGAGGGCCCGCCAAGCACGAAACTTGCATCAATAGCGCGTCGGCGCCAATTCCGAGCCGGGGCCGGGGCAAAAATCGGCCCGGGGCTCGGCGGTTTGCGCCATCGCTGCCCAAGAACAAGACCGGAAGTTGGGGAAATCGGGGATTCTTTGCAACTTCAATGGCAGAAATGCGTCGGCGGGGAATGGTGCCTGCTCGACAGGCTCGATCTCGCCGCAATCGACGCCTACGGCGTCTTCGTCGTGTGGCGCGCCGGCAACGGCCGCGCGTCCGTGGTGCTGTACGTGGGAAGCGGAATTCTGCGCCGCGAGATCGCCTACTGTCGGCGCAATCCGGTCCTCGGCAACACGTCGGATCTGCGCATCACATGGGCAAAGGTGGATCCTCACGACGCCGACGCCGTCGCCGCTTATCTATATCAGCAACTTCGCCCTTTGTGGGGCGAGGTACCGCGGCCCGTACCGGTGCTGCCCGTGAATCTCCCGCTGACGGCGTGACCGAGGCTCGTCCCGCCTCGATCGCCGCAACGGCCTCGATGAGCTTCATGTACTGATACCTTGCCCACGGCGGCTCGTGGCCCGCCGCCACGCGGCGCTCCGCCCAATCTCGAACGAGCGCCAAGCATCGGTCGATTCGTCTCTCCATGCCCGATCGCATCAAGTTTCGTGCCACAGCGAAAGCCGATCGCAGAACCCCCGACTGTCGCCGATGAGCGACAGGAGGACGCCGCGATTGCAAATCTTGGGACTTCAAAGTCGGCCGGGCGCCTTCCGACACCGCGGGGCCGTGCAAAGCGGAAACGCGCTCGACCATCGACGGAAGCCAGCCGCACGCGGGTGTGCATGATTCTTGCGCTCGGCAGGCAAAAGGCAGGGAAGCTCGTATGAATGTCCTCGTCATGGTCTTCCACCTCGCCTCGCCCTTCGGCGACATCCTTCAGCCGAACGAGGCGTACTGGGACATCGAGGTGAACGGCACCCGCAACGTGCTGGCGGGGGCCGAGCGCTACGGCGTGCGGCGCGTCGTGCACTGCAGCACGCAAGGCGTGCACGGCATCATCACGGATCCGCCCGGCGACGAGAGCTCGCCGATCGCACCGCGCGATTTCTACTGCTACGCGAAGGCCGAAGGCGAAAAGATTTGCCGCGACTTTCTCGAGCGCGACCTCGACGTGGTCGTCGTGCGGCCGACGTCGGTCTACGGGCCCGGCGACACGCGCGGCTGGCTCAAGCTCTATCGCATGGTCGCGAACGGCTGGTTTCTGATGATCGGCGACGGACAAACGTACAACCATCCGGTGTACGTGGAGAATCTCGTCGATTGCTTCGAGCTCGCGGCCGAGAGCCCGCACGCGAGAGGCCGCGTGTACATCGCCGGAGACGACAGAGCCGTGACGCTCACGGAGCTCGTTCGGGAGGTGGCCGAGGCCGTCGAGACGAGCGTCCGCATCGTGCGTTTCCCGTGGTAATGGAATGGCCTGGGCCGGCGCGGCGGCCATCGAGGCCGCGTTCAAATACGCGAAGACGAGGCCGCCCGTGTTCCGCCGGCGACTGTCGTGGTTCAAGACGAGCCGCTGGTTCGAGATCGAGCGGGCCAAGAAGGAGCTCGGGTATCAGCCGCGCGTGCCGCTCTCGGCTGGGCTTCGGAAGACAGCCGCGTGGTATCGCAAGAACGGGTATCTACAGCGCGCGTCGCTTTGGCTCATCGGGCTCGGGGGCTCGTATTGGCTCACCGAGGCGCCGGTCGCGATGATTTGATCCGCCGGCGACACGGCGGCGGTTATTTCCCGATACAGAACGTGCTGAAGATCTCGCCGAGCAAATCGTCGCTCGTGATCTCGCCCGTCAGCTCGCCGAGCGCCGTCTGTGCATTGCGCAGATGTTCCGCTGCCAGCTCGAGCGCGCCCGCGAGGTGCGGCCGCGCGGCTTGAAGCTCCGCGCGCGTGCGCGCGAGCGCATCGAGGTGACGGCGCCGCGCGCTGAAAGCCCCTTCGGCGGCCTCGCCGAGGCCGGCCACGTCCTTCAAATGCGCAACGAGCGCGTCGATGCCTTCGCCCGTCAGCGCCGACACATAGAGCACGGGCGTATCGCGCTGCGCCGCCGTGCGCGGGGCCGCCGGCTCCAGATCGATCTTGTTCACTACGAGCGTCAACGCGCCTTGGCCGGCTTGCGCGGCACGCGCGGCCGCCGCGGCGGCCGCGAGCGGCTC
>JBBIJV010000169.1:0-7990 GCA_037445815.1 Rhodospirillaceae bacterium | reverse complement strand
TGAGTCTCCTTTGCTGGGGGAAAGCCGGACGGTGTGGTGACCATCCAGCTTACCCGAGGAGGCTCAACGTCTTTCAGCTCCAGATCGGCGCGCTAATTTGGACAAGAGTGAAAATCAGTATACGAACAACAACCGCAGGGAGGCTTGGCCATGAGTGCCGTTTCGAGTTGGCGTCCCGATAGCTGCTCTTAACAAGAGGAGTGGGCGCGCCGTCAGACTAAGCGCATCGAAAAGTCGATCGCGCGCACGTTCTTCGTGATGGCGCCGATCGAGATGAAGTCGACGCCGGTTTCGGCGATCGCGCGCAGCGTCGCGGCGTTCACGCTGCCCGACGCTTCGAGCTCGTGGCGCTTGCCGGCGCTAGCGTCGCGCAGCGCGACGCCGGCGCGCATGTCCTCGAGCGTGAAGTCGTCGAGCATGATGCGATCGGCGTCGGTCGCGAGGGCTTCGCGCAGCTGCGCGAGGCTCTCGACTTCGACCTCGATCATGACGTTCGGCGCTTGACGACGCGCGGCCGCGACGGCAGCCGCCAGACCGCCGACGGCAGCGATGTGGTTCTCCTTGATGAGCACGGCGTCGAAGAGGCCGATGCGATGATTCGACCCGCCTCCGCAGAGCACGGCATACTTCTGCGCGAGGCGCAAGCCGGGCAACGTCTTGCGCGTGTCGAGGATGCGCGCGCGCGTGCCGGCGACGAGATCGACGAACGCACGCGTCGCCGTAGCCGTGCCCGACAGCGCTTGCAGGAAGTTGAGCGCCGTCCGCTCGCCCGTCACGAGGCTGCGTGCCGGGCCGCGCAGCTCGCAGACGACCGTGTCGGCGTCGATCGCATCGCCGTCCGCTGCGTGCCAATCGACGGCCACGCGCCGGTCGATCTGGCGGAACGTCTCATCGAACCACGCCCGGCCGCAGAGCGTCGCGGACTCGCGCGCGACGACTCGCGCGGCGCCCGTCGCCGCGCGCGGGATCAGCTCCGCCGTGAGGTCGCCATCGCGAAGATCCTCGGCGATCGCGCGGCTGACGACGCTCGCAACATCGGCTGGCAAGGGCGGCATGGGTGCTTTCAACGGTCCAGAAACGGCGAGGACCCGGAAAGCGTACGCCTGTCCGGGCCCTCGATTCGAGCGCAAAGGCGACGGCTAAAGGAAAAAGCCTCCGTGACCGAAGCCGACCATGCTCATGAGCATCGGGATCGACAGCACGGTGTTCGTGCGCGACGCAATGAAAGCGACGCGGCGCGCCTTGGCGATTTCGTCGGCCGTGGCCTCGACCAGCCCCAAGACCTTCTTCTGATTCGGCCAAATGAACACCCAGACGTTGAACAGCATGATCGTGCCGAGCCATGCGCCGACACCGATCGTGAGCCCCGCCGGCCGCAGCAGGAAGGCGTCGTCGAACAGCCCGGTGCGCAACAGGTAGGCAGCGCCCGTGAGCCAGGTGAATACGGCACCCCAGCGAAACCACAAGAGCGCGCGCGGAGCAACGTACTTGCTGATGCGGCGCCGCCGGGGCCGCCCCTGATCCTTGGCCGCGGCCGCGAGGGCCGGAACCTGCACGAAATTGAAGTAGTAGAGGAGACCGATCCAGGTGATGCCCGCTAGCACGTGGAGCCAGACGATCAAGCTGAGCTCGTTGACGCTGATTCCCATCGTGACGAGCGCAATCACGATCGCAAGCACAACGCCGGTGATAATGGTGCCTTGAATCGTATTCAATGGGTTCATGGAGACCTCCCCCTGACGGGACTTGACCTTTTCTTGCGTTTGTCGTCGGCGCTCTGGCACGGGTCTTGCCCCGTTCCAAAGACTGAAGAAGAATAGGTGAGACACCGACGCAGTTCAACGAGCGCGGCGTATACCTAGCGGCCGCAACGCGGTGTAGCAACCCGAGGATTCCATACCATGGATGTCAACGAACGGATCAAGCAGCAACTTTCGAGCTACCCTGTGTTGCTGTACATGAAGGGAACACCGGATTTCCCGCAGTGCGGTTTTTCGGCGAAGACGGTCAGCGTTCTACGCGCCGCCGGTGCAAAGTTCGCCTACGTCAACATCTTCGAAGACCCCGAGATTCGCGAGGGCCTCAAGGTGTACTCGAACTGGCCGACGTTTCCGCAGCTCTATGTCAACGGCGAGCTCATCGGCGGATGCGACATCACCGTCGAGCTCTACGAGTCGGGCGAGCTGCAAAAGATCTTGAGCGAGGCCGGCGCGCCCGCGGCCGCTGCGCAATGACGTCAGCGCTCGTAGACCTCGCGAAAGCGATTCACCACGGCACAAAATAGCCGCGCAGTCATTTCGGCGTCATAGAGAGCCGAGTGTGCGCGGTCTTCCTCCCAGTTGAAACCGGCGGCCGCGACGGCGCGGCTCAGGACGGTCTGGCCGAACGCGACTCCGGCCAGCGTTGCCGTGTCGAAGCTCGAGAACGGGTGAAACGGATTGCGCTTGATGCCCGTGCGCTCGACGGCCGCGTTCAAGAACTGTAGATCGAAAAACGAGTTGTGCCCCACCAGCACGGCGCGCGTACAGCCCGACGGTTTCAGCTCTTTGCGCACCTCCTGAAACAGCGCGCGAAGCGCGTCGGCCTCGTCGATGGCGGGCCGCAGCGGGTGAAACGGATCGATTCCCGTCACTTGCAGCGACGCGGGGTCGAGCCGCGAGCCTTCGAACGGCTTGACGATGTAGCGGTGATGATCCGCGAGCTCGAGGTCGCCGGCGGCGTTGAACCGCACGAACACGGCCGCGATCTCGAGCAACGCGTCGGTGGTCCAATTGAATCCGCCCGTCTCCACGTCGACGATGACGGGCAAGAACCCGCGGAACCGCGCAGCGATCGGCGGCAGGTTCGCTTCGTCGACGGATGCTACGGCCTCTTCGCTCACGCCTCGAGCCTCCTGGCAAGATCGCTCGGGCCTGCCGTCGTCCGTGTCAGGAGCTCGACGGTGAGCCGCACTCCGAAACCCGTGATGTCCGTCGGAACGTGCGCGAGGCCGCCCTTGTGCTGTCCCGCGCTCAAGTCGACGTGGATCCACGGAATGTCTTTGGGCACGAAGCGCGACAGGAAACGGGCGCCCAAGATGTGGTCGCCGGCGGTCTCGACGCTGCACTGCTTGACGTCCGCGATGTCGCTTTTCAAGAGCTCGTCGTAGTCCTCGTCCATGGGAAATGGCCAGACGCGCTCGCCGCTTTCCGCGCCGGCCCGCTCGAGCAACGCGTTCGCCGGCCGGCGGTTCGTGAACACCCCGGAATAGCGTTCGGTCAGCGCGGAGACGCAGCTTCCGGTCAGCGTGGCGTAGTCGATGATGACGGCCGGCTTCTCGCGCGCGGCGAGCGCGAGCGTGTCGGCGAGCACCATGCGTCCTTCGGCGTCCGTATGGATCACTTGAATCGTCGTGCCGTTCAACGCTTTGACGAGATCCTGCGGCTTGTAGGCGTCGGCGCCCAGGCGGTTCTCGGTGATCGCGATCCACGCGTCGACGCCGAACGGCACGCCGAGCTCCGCGAGCGCGAGCAGCGTACCGAGCGCGACGGCGCTGCCCTGCATGTCGGTGTGCATTTCGAGCATGCCGGTGAACGGCTTCAAATTCGTGCCGCCCGTGTCGAACACCACGCCTTTGCCGACGAGGGCCAACGTAGCGCCGGCCGTCCGGTCCGGGCGGTATTTGAGCTGCACGATGCCGGCGTCGCGCGTGGCATTGCCTTGGGCAACGGCGAGAAAGGCGCCGGCGCCGAGTTTCTTGAGGTCGCGCTCGCCGAAAAAACGGGCCGAGAGTCCGCGCGCTTTCGCGATCTGCTCGATGCACTCGCGGTACGTGCCGGTCGTGAGCATGTTCGGCGGCAGCGCAGTGAACCAGCGGGCGACGTTGTTGCCCAAGGTTTGTGCGCGCGCCGAACGAAGGTCGATTGCCTCGCGGGCGCCGAACACGCGGACGGTCCCGAGCCGCGGGGCCCGCGCCGTCTTCGATTTGAAATTCGGCAACGCGAAGGCCGCGGCGCCCGCGGCCGCGAGGAGGCTCTCGGCCGCCGCGCGCTCGGCGTCGGCGCGAAGTCCCGCCAAGGCGATGCCGAGCGAGCGCGGCTTGTCGCGCAAGCATTCGCGCACGGCTTTGGCGGCCCAAGAGAGCGCCGCAAATCCGCGCTCGGCCGCGAACGTCCCGACGGTGAGCCCCGTGGCGCGCGCGTTCGGCGCGCGCGAGCACGCGAAATCGTCGCCGTTTCTCGCGGCCCGCGCGCGCAGCGTCGCGAGCCGCTTGCCGTGCGGCAAGCGTGCGAGCGCGGAGTCGTCGTCGCGCGGCGCAACGACGAGCAAATGGTCTAGGCGGTCGAGCGCTTCGCGATTCGGCGGGAGCTTGGTCGCCGTCGCGCGCAGCGGCGAGAAGTGGGGCAATTCGATCATCGGGCGGCCATCGATTCGAGCTTTATGACGCGGGCTCTTTTGCCTTGACCCTCTTTCTACAAAACCCGATCATAGCCCCGCAGGAGCGGGGGTCAGGTGGCTTGACGAGCGGGGCTCGCATCGTAGCAGGATTTCGTCCGAGCGCGTTTTCTTAGGCCCAGTTCGTTGTCCGTCCAAGTGGAGTACGGTTTTTCATGGCGACTGCACGACCGCTGCCGTTGATCGCCCTTCGCGGCGACGACGTCGACCCCGACGAAACGCAAGAATGGCTAGAGTCGATCGACTCCGTGCTCAGGGTGCACGGCGCCGAGCGGGCTCATTTTTTGCTCGAGTGCATGATCGACCATGCGCGGCGGTCCGGCGCGTATTTGCCGTATAGCCCTAACACGGCCTACCTCAATACGATCCCCGTAGGGCAGCAGCCCGAATATCCGGGGGACCGCGCGATCGAGCGGCGCATCGAAGCGTACATCCGCTGGAACGCGATGGCGATGGTCGTCCACGCGAACCGAGTGAGCTCCGAGTATGGCGGGCACATCGCGAGCTACGCGTCGTCGGCGACGCTCTACGAGGTCGGGTTCAATCATTTTTGGCGTGCACCGACGGCCGGCCACGGCGGCGACCTCGTTTACTTTCAGGGGCATTCGTCGCCGGGCATTTACGCGCGTGCCTTCCTCGAAGGACGACTCGACGAGAACAACTTGAACAACTTCCGCCGCGAAGTTGCGGGCGGGGGTAAGGGACTGTCGTCGTATCCGCATCCGTGGCTGATGCCGGAGTTCTGGCAGTTCCCAACGGTGTCGATGGGTTTGGGGCCGATGATGGCGATCTACCAGGCGCGCTTCATGCGCTACCTCGAGCATCGCGGCATCATCCCGCCGTCGGATCGCAAGGTTTGGTGCTTCTTGGGCGACGGCGAGACGGACGAGCCGGAATCGATGGGCGCCATCACGATGCCGGTTCGCGAGCGCCTCGACAATTTGATCTTCGTCATCAACTGCAACTTGCAGCGCCTGGACGGCCCCGTGCGCGGCAACGGCAAGATCATTCAAGAGCTCGAGGCCGCGTATCAGGGCGCCGGCTGGAACGTGATCAAGGTCATTTGGGGGTCGCGCTGGGACCCGCTGCTCGCACGCGATCACAGCGGAATACTCCGCAAGACGATGGAAGAGTGCGTCGACGGCGAGTATCAGGCGTTCAAAGCGAAGGGCGGCGCCTATACGCGCGAGCACTTCTTCGGCCGCCATCCCGAGCTCAAAGCGATGGTCGCGCACTTGTCCGACGAGGACATCTGGCACTTGAACCGCGGCGGTCACGATCCCGTGAAGGTGTACGCGGCGTATCAAGCGGCCGTGAATCACAAGGACCGGCCGACGGTGATTCTCGCGAAGACCGTGAAAGGCTTCGGCATGGGCGAGGCCGGCGAAGCCGCTAACATCACGCACCAGAAAAAGAAGCTCGACGACGACGATCTGCGGCGCTTCCGCGACCGCTTCCATGTGCCGATCTCCGACGAGGAGCTCGCGGCGCTCAAGTACTACAAGCCGCCCGAGGACAGCGAGGAGATGCGTTATCTCAAGGCACAGCGGGCGAAGCTCGGCGGATTCCTGCCGGTGCGCCGCACGAAGGCCGAGCCGCTTCAAGTGCCGGACCTCGATTTCTTCAAGAGCCAGCTCGAGGGCAGCGGCGATCGCGAGTTCTCTACGACGATGGCGTTCGTGCGCATCCTGACGGCGTTGCTGCGCGACAAGGCGATCGGCCCGCGCATCGTGCCGATCGTGCCGGACGAGGCGCGCACGTTCGGCATGGAAGGCATGTTCAGGCAAGTGGGCATTTATTCGTCGCTCGGCCAGCTCTATACGCCGCAAGACGCCGACCAGCTCTCGTACTACAAGGAAGACAAGAAGGGCCAGATTCTCGAGGAGGGCATCAACGAGGGAGGGTCTTACTGCTCGTGGATCGCCGCGGCCACGTCGTACGCGAATCACGGCGTGCAGATGATTCCTTTCTATATCTACTACTCGATGTTCGGCTTCCAGCGCATCGGCGACTTCGCGTGGGCCGGCGGAGACTCGCGTGCGCGCGGCTTCCTGCTCGGCGGCACGGCCGGCCGCACGACGCTGGCCGGCGAGGGCTTGCAGCACCAGGACGGTCACAGCCAGCTCGTCGCGACGACGATCCCGAACTGCCGCGCCTACGACCCGTGCTTCAACTACGAGCTCGCGGTCATCATTCAAGACGGCCTGCGGCGCATGTGCGTCGAGCAAGAGAGTGTCTTTTATTACATCACCGTGATGAACGAGAACTACGCGCACCCGGCGCTCCCGGAGGGAGCGCGCGACGGGATCTTGCGCGGCATGTATCGGCTCAAGACGGGCGGCAAGGGCAAGGTCCGCGTGCAGCTGATGGGCTCGGGCACGATCTTGCGCGAGGCGCTCGCGGCGGCCGAGATTCTCGAGCAGCGCTACGACATTCCGGCCGACGTCTGGAGCGTCACGAGCTTCAGCGAGCTGCGCCGCGACGCGCTCGACGTGGAGCGCTGGAACGGGCGCCATCCCGACAGCGAGCCGCGGTCGAGCTACGTGCAATCGTGCCTCGCCGGCGTCTCGGGACCGTTCGTCGCCGCGACGGACTACATGAAGCTCGTCGCGGATCAGATCCGTCAATGGGTGCCGGGCCGCTACGTTGCGCTCGGCACGGACGGTTTCGGCCGAAGCGACGGGCGCGAGGCGCTGCGTCATCACTTCGAGGTCGATCGTAAATCGATCGCCGTCGCTGCGCTGAAGGCGCTCGCCGACGACGGCAGCATCGACGCGAGCACGGTGACGAGAGCCATGGCCGAGCTCGGCGTCGACGCCGACAAGCCGAACCCCATCACTCAGTAAGCCGACGCCCTCGCCGTGGAAGTCGTCGTACCCGACCTAGGTGACTTTTCGGACGTCGAGATCATCGAAATTCTCGTGCAACCCGGCGACACGGTGGCTGCGGAGCAGGGGCTCGTCACGCTCGAGACAGAAAAGGCCGCGATGGACGTTCCTTCGCCGGCCGCCGGAAAGATTACGGCGCTCAAGGTCAAGAAAGGCGACCGGGTGTCGGCCGGCCACGTCATCGCGACGCTCGAGCCCGCGGGCGCGGCTGCCGCCACGCCGGAGCACGAAGGCGATACGCGACCCGACGACGATCGAACGGTGCGCCAGCCCAAATTCGAGCGCCTTGCCGCCGCGCCCGCAGCCGAGCGCGCTCCTCGAGCCGCCTCGGCGCCGAAGGAGCCGCGTGTCGTAACCGTGCCCGACCTGGGCGACTTCTCTGGCGTCGAGATCATCGACGTTCTCGTGAAGCCGGGCGAGGAGGTCGCGGCCGAGCAGGGCGTCGTCACGCTCGAGACCGAGAAGGCCAGCATGGACGTGCCGTCGCCGGAGGCGGGCCGCGTGCTCGAGATCAAGGTGGCCGTCGGCGACAAGGTTTCGACGGGCGATGCGTTGCTCGTGCTGCAACCGAGCGGCGCCGCGGCTGAGGAAGCGCTCCCGCCTGCGCCTGAGGGTGCGCCGGCAACGCCGGCGCCGAAGGGCGCTTCGCCGGCCGCGACGGCGCCGGC
>JBBIJV010000168.1:0-8077 GCA_037445815.1 Rhodospirillaceae bacterium | reverse complement strand
CCGACGCGAACGCCAACGCGCACGCGCCCACCGCGGCCAACGCCCGCGTCCCCTCCAACCATCGCATACGAACCGTCCGCGAGAACGAAGATGCCAGGGAGCACGCTACCGCCCGCCCCAGTTTCCGCTGAAATCAGATCTGCCTATGGCTGGAATCGCGGCGCTCGATTCGCACGCGAGCCCGCCGCTGCACGACGGCTACAGCGCTTGCGCCACCTCGGCCACTCGCCCGCGAAACCACGCGTGCGCGGGGCTCGCCGTGTAGCGCGGGCTCCAGATCAGCTTCTCGCGCAGCGGCGGAATGTCGAGCGGCAGCTCGACGAGGCGGATGTCGGCGGCTTTCGTGAGCCGCTCGCCGAGCCGGCGCGGGACGAGCGTCGCGAACGGCGTTTCTCGCAGCAGGAACGGCGCCGTCGCGAAGCTCTCGGTGGAGGCCACGATCTTGAGCTCGAAGCCGAGCTGCGCGAGGTAGCTTTCCGCGATCGAGCCGTGGTCGGGTCCGGCGAGCCGAAAGCTCAGGTGCGGCACCGCGAGGAACTCGTCCATCGTGAACTGCGCGCCCAAGTGCGGGTGTCCCGTCCAGACGGCGCAAACCCACGAGTCCTCGAACAGCGGCAGCGACGGCAGGCTCGGCTCGAGCTCCGTGGGCAGCACCGCGAAGTCGAGCTCGCCCGCGGCGAGCCGCTCGCCTGCGGTGGGATCGAGCGCCAGGAACCGGACCGAGATATTCGGCGCGCACTCGGCCAGCGTCTTGAGCAATGCGCCCAGCAACAGAAACACTACGTAATCGCTCGCCGCGATGCGAAACGACCAGCGCGCGCTCTCGGGCTCGAACGGCCGGCGCACGTTCAACAGGTCCTCGATCTGGCGGACGCACTCGTGAACCGGGCCCGCGAGGTCGGCAGCGAACGCCGTCAGCTCGAGGTTGCGGCCGACGCGCACGAGCAGCTCGTCCTGAAACGCATGACGCAAGCGCGCCAAGATGCCGCTCACCGCCGGCTGGCTCAGGAACAAACGCTCGCCCGCGCGCGTCACGTTGCGCTCGGTGAGCAGCACGTCGAGCGCGACGAGCAGGTTCAGGTCGAATTGGCGGAGGTTCATTGCGTGCTACCTCTCGGCGGCCGTCCGGCCTGGCCGACGTGGCTCGAGCCCCAACAATATACGAAGCCGTCCACGGCGATCGCGCAGGCGTGACTGCCGCCGAGCGCGAATGCGGCGAATGCTTGCTCGCTTTCTAGGCGGATCGCTCGCCGCCGTCGGTCGGAAACGCTCAGATTCGGCGTCGTTGCGGAGCAATAGAGCGCCCCGGCGGACGAAAGGCCGCAGATCTGATTCGTGTTGGCGCCCAACGCGACCCACTGGTCGCCCGCTGTTTCGATCGGGATCGGTAGCGCGCCGTGCGCCGGCAATCCTCGCGGCGATCGCGCGGCGGAGCGGCCGTCGACGGGGAAACCAAGCCCCCAGCAATGGAGCGAGCCTTCGTTGTCGAGCCCGCAGCTAAATCCGGACGCCGCGACGATTCGGTCGAGCTTCAATTGCCCCCGCACCCGCACCGGCATCGAGCTTTCGCGAATACCGCCCTCGAGCGCGGAAGAACCCACACCGAGTTGCCCGAATTGATTGTTGCCCCAGCAAAACGCATCTCGCGCCTCGTCGATGCCGCAACCGTGCTGCGCGCCAAGGCCGACGGAGACGAGCCTCGCGCCCGGCGAGACGGGGCCTGGTGCTGCGAATGCTCGCGACTCGCTGCCGCCGGAGGACCCGTCGGTTACGCCCCAGCACCACGCAATTCCATCCGGCGCGAGACCGCAGATGCGGTTGCCCGTCGGACTCGAAGAGAGCGCCGCGAACACACGGCCACCGGGAACCTCGATGGGCGTTTCGTAGTTGGCGCGCAGCGCATTTTCTTCTTGCCGGCCACCGAGCCCAAAGCCCCAGCAATGGGCGCGCCCCGACGCATCGAGGCCGCACGCGCCCCACATCGAGGCCGCGATGGCCGTGAAACGCGGAGCGCCCTCGAGACGGACCGGCGTGGAGCTGCAAGCGAACGTGCCGTTGCCACACGTCTCGCTCAACGCGGCGCTGCCGAGCTGACGGTGCTGGCTCGAGCCCCAACAGTAAGTGTCGCCGTCCAACGTGAGCGCGCAGGTATGGTCGGCGCCCGCAGTAATCGCCGTGAATCTCAACGTGTCGACGACCTTCACGGGCTCGGCGTAAAAGTCGGGCGGCATCGGCGGTGCCCCGACGAGCGAGCGAGCGGTCGCGCCGAGGAGCCGCGGGACTCCCGGTGCGTCTCGGTCGGCGGCGCAGCCGCCGAGGAGGAGCAGCGAAGCGGCGACGAGCAGGTTCGCGTCGAATCGGCAGAGGTTCATTGCGATGAAGGCAACGCCACTGTGCGCTTCGCACTTGACGGCCGTAATAGTAACGCCGATCGGCTCGGGACGGCTTCCGGCGATCGCAGCACAATGGACGCGTACGGCGAAAAGCGACAGTCGAAGGAGTAGCCATTGGTAGGTCTCGAGGCGCTTCCTCGATCTCGAGTCGGCCGTTCGTCGATCGGCGCAAACCGCACGCTACAGGGCGGCTTCGAACAGCAACACCACGCCGAGCGGGATCATCGAGCAATAGATGATCGTGTAGAAGCGCTCGCCGTCAATGCGGCAAGCGCCGCGGCGGAGCCCGGAGCCGGAACGGCGTGCCCGCGTTCGATGAGGCTCGTGAAGCCGGATGCGACGCCGAACAGCGCGCCGCGCGCACGTGTCTTTACACTGCTTGCTTCGCACACCTAAAGACTCTATATTTCTGCCGTACGCTAGTCCGAACCTTCCAACGGATGACGCGCATAGAGTTCGACACGTTACGATTGCGCTATGAGGCAGCGTTCGATGCCTACCAGCTGCACGCTGCGAGAATCATTGCGCACAGCAAAGGTGGCGAAAGACCACCAGACTTGGAGCTTCACGCCGAGGAACAGGCACTCTGGGAGCTGGCCAAAGTCCGCCGCGAGCTGCTGGACGCGCTTTGCCGCATACCTCGCTACACGAACTGAGACGTTCGTCCAAGTTTCGTGCTGGGACCGGGTACCCGCTCACCTCATTGAAGCGTGCGTTCTAGGGTCGGCTTCCCCCTGCACTGTTGGGAAAGCGAACGGCGAGATCTTCGTCCGAAGTACCTAGCCGCTCTTTCGCGCTCATCGGACGGCCGTTCCGCAGCCTACCGATTTCTCGCTGTAACCTGATCGTCCGGCATGGGGCTCTTGGAGTAGGCGCCAGGTTCCACTCAGTCCCGGCGGCGCCCTTTCGGCCCCCTGGTGAGCAATTGTGTCGCGCAACGAACTATTGATATTGTGACGCGAGCCGCAGCTACGCCGGCCGGTCTCACGCATGCTTTCCCGCGCCTAGGGAAGGAGCTCCTGGGCAGAGGAGCATTGATGCTCATCGTCACCCAAGCCGAGACGAGTGGATCACGATCGGCCCGGTCGACGGCCTCGGTTTGTCGATCGCGCGGCCCCAGGTCCCTGCGCCGGGACACGCCCTCATCGAAGGCGTGCGCTTCGGCCAGCAACGCGCGCGTCCGGGCATGCAGGCGCGCAGCGACTTCAACGTTCCCGAAGGGAACTCGCAAGCCGACTGTGCGGACGCGACGAACATCCGCACGGACGCCCACTGCTACGCCAATCGATTGAAAAGGGACCCCGCCGTGCGGAATCCGGTGTTGTTGGTCCTCGACGACGAGGAGGACATCGTCGAAGCCATATGCGCGCTCGGCCAGCGTGCGGGCTTCCAGACTGTCTCCTCGACGCGCGCGGCTGCCATGCGGGAGCTTGTTGCGAACGCGCGTCCCGACGTGATCATCCTCGATCTTCAGATGCCAGGCGAGGATGGCATCAACGCGCTACGCTATCTCGCTGACATCCGCTGTGCCGCACGAGTTCTGTTGGTGACCGGCATGGACGCGCGCACCATCGCGTCCGCCGAGCAGTACGGGCTGCGCCGCGGCCTCGCGGTGATTGGCACCCTGCAAAAGCCGTTTGCTCCCGAAGAGTTGCTGGCGCATCTGGAGAAGGCGTACGCGGCGATGCGTCCGCTGACTTCTACCGACCTCGAGTATGCGATCGAGCATGGCGAGTTGGAGCTTCACTACCAGCCCGTCATCCGACGCTTTGCGGATAGTAGTTGGGACATTGCCTCCGTAGAAGCGCTGCTCCGCTGGAACCATCCGATTCGGGGCCTGCTGACGCCGGACTCGTTCATAGCGATGGGCGAGGCGCACGGATTGAGCCGCGCGATGACTGATCTCGTGCTACAGCGCGGGATCGAACAACTCAAAGCATGGGAGGCAGTGCGAATGGACATCGGATTGAGAGTGAACGTCGCTGCCACGTTGATCGCCGACATCGGTTTTCCGGACCGTCTCGAAAGAATGCTTTCCGAGCACTCGCTCGACGCATCGTCGCTCGCGCTCGAGATTACGGAAACGGCGATGCTCGAGCAGACGCCGGAAGCGCTCGACATACTCACCAGGCTCCGCATCAAGAACATGGGATTGGCCATCGACGACTTCGGCATCGGCTACTCGTCGCTAACCAAGCTGTTTGCCATGCCCTTCAACGAGATGAAGATCGACCGGTCGTTGGTGGGAAAAATCACTGAATCCAAAGAAGCCTCGATCATGGTCGATGCACTGGTCTCGCTCGGGCACAAGCTCGGGCTCGCCGTATGCGCGGAAGGCGTCGAGAATGAAGCGACACTCGAGACGCTCAGCGGCTTCGGTTGCGACTATGCGCAGGGCTATTACGTCAGCCCACCGGTCCCTGCTGCTGACATACCGGAGCTAGTTTCACGCTGGGATCGGCAACACCGAGCTGTCGCGCACGGTCACCGCGGACGAAGTTCCTGAGATTCGAGTCTCGAGAGAGCGCTTCGGATGCGGCGGCGGCGCAAACGTCGAAAAAGAGTCCCCGCGTAAACCATGTCGAGTCGCCGCCGGACGCTTGTGTGCAGGCTTCGTGTCCCACGGCCGGTCCTGTCGAAAGGCGTTACCCACGTCGTTGTCCACGCTCGAACGGGGTTTGTGTGATGAAGGCCACGGATAGTGTTCGATCGTTGAACACGGCGACAGTCATTTCTCGCGAGCTGCGCGAAAGCACCGTAGTCGCGGTACTCGTCGTGTCGCCAAGCGGCCGGATCGTCGCCGCCAATGAGTGCATGCTCAGACTGGTCGGATGGTCCATGTCGGAGCTGCTGGGTAAGAGTCTCCAAAGCACGCTTCTCGTGCAGCCTTGCGAATGGGACACCTGGAAGGCCGCGACATCCGACAACTTGGCGACAGGCGCGCATGTTCAGCTCAAGACTTCCGACAGCCGTACCGTAGTCTTGCGCGGCGACATCCAGACGTTTGTCGACGCTGCCAACCGACCCTACCTACGTGGGGTCTTCGTCGACGCAACGGCGGCTAGGCATCTGGAGACGTCGCTCACCCACGCGGCGCGCATGGAGGCAGTCGCGAGCTTGACCAGCGGCATCGCGCACGATTTCAGCAACCTGTTGACGGTGCTCGTCGGCAATCTCTACTTGATCGCCGAAGGCGTGCGCGATCGAGAGGCCCTTCACGAGAAGGCGAGACTCACGCGCGACGCTGCGAAGCGCGGTGTCGACCTCGTTCGCGATCTTCTTTCCTTTGCGCGCAACGAATGGAGCGCCTCTTCAGCCATCGACCCAGGCAAGGTCATCAGCAAGGTGGAACCGCTGCTGCGCCGCAGCGTCGGCACCCGTATCAAGCTCGAAACCAGCGTTGCATCGGACATTGGACTCGTCGACGCCAGCGCGGGGCAGCTCGAAAGTGCCATCGTAAATCTGGTGATCAACGCACGCGACGCCATTGAGACCGCCGGAACGATTCGCATAGTGGCTGTGAACGCACGGATCGACGAAAGCTCGTCGCGTGCCCACGGAGTGAGCGCCGGCGAGTACGTACGCATCTCCGTCGAAGACAGTGGCCGCGGTATTCCCCAGCATCTGCTTGGGCGCGTATTCGAGCCGTTCTTCACAACGAAGGCAGAAGGAAACGGGACAGGTTTAGGCCTAGCAATGGTTCGTCTTTTTGCCGTTGGCGCGTCCGGCAATGCGTTGCTCGAGAGTCACGTTGGCCGCGGCACTACCGTGTCGATACTGTTGCCCCGCTCACGGTCCACTACCTCTGCTACTACGACCAGCACGATGCCCCTGGCCAGACTTCCTGGCGGCAAGGAGACCATCCTCGTTTATTCCGAGGCGGAAGATGTGCTCAGCACAATCGAGCAGATCCTGGGCGCGCTTGGATACAACGTGACTGTTCGCAAGGAGTGGCAGGACTGCTTGGAGACTTTACGAACGCGCGCCGCACACCTCGCGCTAATCGACGTGAAATCCGATCCGAGATCCCCTGCCTTCAAGCTGCTCCAGGAAGCAGTCAGGCTCAAAGTGCGCGCGGTGGCTATCCGCGACACCGCCCAAGTGCTCCACGCCGGAGTCGCCGTCTTGCAGAAGCCGTTCGACCTCGCGGGACTCGCGATCACCGTACGCCAAGCGCTCGACGGCATGCATGACGACCGACGCGGCCCAGCTGCCTAGCAGCGCGGGATCTGAGTGAGTTGGCGCGCCCGGAGAGATTCGAACTCCCGACCTCCGGCTTCGTAGGCCGATGCTCTATCCAGCTGAGCTACGGGCGCGTGACCTGTGGCGTCAAGGCGAAGCTGTGATTGTCGGTCGGAGCGCTCCGCGGGCGCCATTGTACCCGAAGCCGCGGCCTCCGCTTCAAGCTCAATCGGCCTCGACGTACTCGCGCACGAGCCGCCGGCCCATGCCCGTCAGGATCTCGTAGCTGATCGTGCCGGCGGCGGCCGCGACCTCGTCCACGCCCACCGTGGGGCCGATCAGCTCGACGGGGTCGCCGACGCGCACCTCGTCGTGCGGCACGGCGGCAACGTCGATCGTGAGCAGGTCCATCGAGACGCGTCCGACGACGGGAACGCGCCGGCCGCGCACGGCGGCCGTGCCCGCGTTGCCGAGGCTGCGCGGATAGCCGTCCGCGTAGCCGATGCCGACGACGGCGATGCGCGCCGGCGGCGTCGCGACGTACGTGGCGCCGTAGCCCACGGTGGCGGGCTCCGTGATGTCGCGGAGCTGGAGGATCGGCGCCGTCAGCGTCGCGACGGCCTCCATCGGGTTCGGCAAAGCCGAGAACGGGTTGCCGCCATAGAGCGCAATGCCGGGCCGGCCGAGGTCGCCGCGATGCGCCGCATCGAGCAGCGTGCCGGCCGAGTTGCCGATCGACGTGCGTACGCCGGGCCAAAGCTCGCGCATGCGAGCGAAGCGCGCGAGCTGCTCCTCGTTCAATGGATGGTCCGGCTCGTCGGCGCACGCGAGATGCGTCATCACGAAATCGAGCTCGAGGCTGTCGAGCAGATCTCTGCGCTCCGCGAGCGCGGCCACGTCGGCCGCCGAGAGACCGAGTCGGTTGATGCCGGTGTCGAGGTGCAGCAGCGCGCGACCCTTGCCCCGCCAGCGCTCGACCTGCTCGATCGTGTTCAGCACGGGCCGCGCCTCGATTTTCGCAAGCGCATCCGCCGTGCTCGCGAGCGCGCCTTCGAAGACGCCGATCTCGGCATCGGGCGCAACGGCGCGCAACGTCTGCGCCTCGGCGAGCGTCGCGACGAAGAACCGCCGACAACCCTCGCGCAGCAGTCGCTGCGCAACACGCTCGACGCCGAGGCCGTACGCGTCGGCCTTCACGACGGCCGCGCACTCGCCCGGCTTCGCACGCTCGCGGAGCGTCCGGTAATTGCGCGCGAGCGCGTCCAAGTCGACGCGCAGCGTGGCGGGACGCGGCTCAGTCGGCATAGGGCGGCAGATCCACTTTGACGAGCGCGGCGGGCGCGCCCTGCGCGCGCACGCGATACGCGCCGACGCCGGCCGGCACGAGCGCCGACTCGCCGCGCTCGAGCGTGCCGAGCGCGCGGCCGTCGCCAAGCGAAAGGCGCACGCGACCACTCAAAGCGTGCAGCGAATGCGGCGACGACGCAGGCACTTCCACGGCG
>JBBIJV010000167.1:0-8140 GCA_037445815.1 Rhodospirillaceae bacterium | reverse complement strand
CGCCGAAAGCCGCGATTGCCGGCGGTTGGTTACCCGTTCGTGAAGCCATTGTCTGACGCCGTCAACTGATGTGTGCACTTTGTGCACAAATGCGATCATCGGCAAGACGTCGCAATTTCGAGACATGGAGCGGATTCGTCGCTCCGCGCGCATGATGCCAGGCGCGGCGCGCCCTCTAGCGTGCAATCGAGAATCGCTAACGATGCGAGCTGAACTGCATCACAACGCCGCTGCGAGGCGCAGCGTTGCTTCTGTCAATCGGAGCTCGGCGACGGGAACCGCCGTCCCGACACGCGCGAGCTTGAAGGTCAGTGGTCGAGCCCGGCTTCGTCCGCGTCGAGCCGTCTCTTCCTCCTCGCGCCGCCGCGGTCGATCCCGCCCATCGGCGAGCCCGCGTGGCAGGCGTTCAAGCCGGCGGGCAGCGCTGCCCCCACGATAAAGCAAAAGCGGCGTTGCATCATGGAGCCTCCTCATCGTCCATGATGAGATAGACGCCTACGCCCAGACGATCGGTCTTTTCTCGAGCGTTTTTCGCTTCGTGGGCGGACAGCCATGTGTCGACGTCTTCGAGGAAGTCCATGCCGCGGGCTTCAAGGTACTTCTCGAACGCCTTACGCGCCACGCGCCGAACACGGACGTTCGTCGCGCGGCCTTCGAAGCGCGACCGTTCGTTCTCCGTCCGGAGCTGGTTGTAAACTAGGTTGCCGGCGAGGTCCCGCAGCACACTGCCGGCCCGCACGACGGCGTCGGGATCCAGCCTTGCGGGCATGAAGTAACGGGCCAACGCGCGCACTCTGCCTTCCTTGGTGAAACGAATCGCACCGACGCTCGAGAGCTCCTTCAGCATCGCCGTCGGCGGAATATCTGGCGCGTAGCGCTTCGATAGCGTCGCGAAGCTGCGCTTGCCCTCGAGCGGCAACAAACGAGGCATACCACCCGATGAGCGGAACTCGGGGTCCTGATACCAGCCCGAGAGCACACTCGATGCGTGCTTGATGCGCTCGACGGCCATCCACCCTGCGTGGCCACGCTGGCCGAGCGCCTCCTTGACGCGCTTGACCTCGCGCCGGCTCAAGCCCGTGAGGATCGCGATGCGGGACGCGTTGGTCGGCCGGCCGTGCTTGCCGAAATCCTCTGCGGCCACCTCGACGTAGACGAGCTTGGCGAGCTCCGCGAGCTCGTTCCACGTGACCCCACAACGCAGCAGGAGCCGCACGACCGGCTTCAGCAGTAGGCGCGACGACGCGAACGCCGCTTGTTTCAACCCGTTGGGCATTCCGGCTCACAGTACGGGGACGACGCTTTCGTGCGCGCCGATCTCAGTACATATGAACGGCGAGCACGTGAATCAGCGCTGCAACCACGAGCATGTAGAAGAACGGCAAATGAAACAAGTGCCACAGCGAAAACAAGAGCTCGTACGAGCGCAGCTCGGCCAAGCGCCGCACACGGCGCAGGTGCTCGTGGATGAATCGGCCGATGGACGCTTGGAGCTCCGCCCGTCGTGCGCGCACGATGTCGGATCGGCGCGCCAGCAAACGCAACTGAGCGCGCGCGAACCACGAAAGGCGCACGGCTTCCCAGCGCGTGACGATGGCCAGCTTGAGCGGCAACAGCAGGACGTCCAAGTTTCCGGCCGGCCGCTCGAGCACCGCGGCGTCGTACGCGGTGATGCGCTCTATCAGGCCGGGCACCAGCGCGGCGGCCTCGCGCCGCTGCACGGCTGTGATCCTCGCACTTTCCGCGAGGTGCTCCAGCGTTGCCCTATGGCCGTCGAGATCGACGTGCACCTTGGCGTAGACGTAGCGCCCAACGAGGCCGCTCACGGCAACGAGCAGCGTGCACGCCATCGCCACCGTGTCGTTCAGCGAGCCGAACGAGAAGTTGCTGTGGTAGAGAATCAGCACGGGGCCCAGCACGCCGAACACGATGTGCATGCGGAACCAATACCGCGTCGGGCCCAACGAATGCATGAGTCGCCAACGCTTGCGCAGCGGATAAAGGAGCAACGCGGCCATCAGGCCCGCCCCGGCGATGCCGAGCCAATAACCAACGCCCTGCTCGGCGTCGACGATCTGCCCACGGCGCGTGAGCCACCATCCGGCCAAGACGGCGAGGCCTGCGAGCGCATAGCCGAAGACTGCGGCTCGGCGCAGCGCGCGGTCACCGACCTCGTCGCGCACATCGCTGCGCGCCACGTCGCGCGAGATTGCAGCCATCAACGGGATCTGCGGGCTCGCAGCGTTTCTTCGACCCAGTCGACGGGCTGGCGCTTCGCGCTCGCCACCCGGTCACGCAGCATCGTTTCGTCGACGCCGAGTTCTACGGCACGGAGCACAGCACGTTCGACTGCCTCTTCGTTGGACGTATAGGCGTAGGACTGAGCGAGCAGTGCCCAGCCTTCGGCGTCGTTGGGCTCTCTTTCGAGCCGCGCCTCGAGCCTCGCGACGAGCGACTCGACGGGCGGAGCCGTCACGCCGGCTCCCCGCGCCGGGACATCGCCGGAAACGAGATGCGGGGACGTCGTTCCGGGCCACGCCAGGCCCGCCAACGACTCTCGCTCGGACTCGGCGCTCGGCCGGCTTCGTTCGACGAGCCAGACGATCGACACACCTACGAGCCATAGGCCGAGCCCCACGACGCCGACCCAATTGCCGAGCGGCATCCGTCGAACCGTGAGCAGCCACCATGCGCCGTAACCGACGACAGCAAACCCCACCCCGATTGCAGTTCCAGCCAATAACATGGCGACCTCCCCGGCCAAGAAGTAGTGACGTTTCTCGCAGGCAACCATGTGCGCAATGCACCACAATGTCGCGCAAACGGTTCACAGAAGCTTTTGTGCACTTTTTACCCAAATGCGCTGCCTTCGCAAGACGTCGCAACAGTGAGACACACGTCACTCGGCGCGCGTAGCACATAGCACATGCACGACTTGTTCGGCCTCGCAATCTACGCGACACCCCTGGCCCTGATCTGGCTGGTTTATGTCGCACGTCGGCGCGCTCAGCACCGCGCGAGCGTCGCGGCGCTCGTGGACAACCGCGAAGCGGGCCTGACGGAAGCTCCATCCCTCCATCCGGTCATCGACGCGACGCTGTGCATCGGCTGCGGATCCTGCGTGGCCGCTTGCCCGGAAATGCCGGGTCATCAGGTGCTAGGCATGGTGCGGCGCAAGGCGCAGCTCGTGAGCCCGGCGGATTGCATCGGTCACGGGGCTTGTGCAGCCGCCTGCCCCGTCGATGCCATCTCGCTCGTCTTCGGCAGCGAAAGGCGCGGCGTCGACATCCCGAACGTGAAGCCGAACTTCGAGACGAACGTGCCCGGTATCTTCATCGCGGGCGAGCTGGGCGGAATGGGACTCATCCGCAACGCCATCGAGCAAGGGAAACAGGCGATGGAGAACATTGCGAAACAACTCGGTCCTCGCCCTCCCGGCGTGCTGGACGTGTTGATCGTCGGCGCGGGACCGGCCGGGTTCGCGGCTGCGCTCGCCGCCTTGGAGCGCAAGCTGGACTTCGCGATCATCGAGCAGGACTCGCTCGGCGGCACTGTATTCACGTTCCCGCGCCGCAAGCTCGTCATGACGGCCCCCGTCACTCTGCCGCTCGTGGGCAAGATGAAGTTCAAGGAGACGACCAAAGAGGAGCTTCTCGAGTTCTGGCAGAACGTTGAGCGATCCACGGGGCTCGCCGTCAGCTACGACGAGCGCCTCGACAAGCTTTCACGGTGCGGCGATCACTTCGAAGCGATCACGACGAAGGGCCGGCACCTCGCTCGCGCCGTCTTGCTGGCGATCGGCCGCCGCGGCACTCCGCGCAAGCTCGGCGTCCCCGGCGAAGACCTACCGAAGGTGACGTACCGGCTCGTCGATCCCGCCCAGTACACCGGCCAACATGTGCTCGTCGTCGGCGGCGGCGATAGCGCGCTCGAGACCGCGGTCACGATCGCAGAGCAG
Source organism: Rhodospirillaceae bacterium (assembly GCA_037445815.1). Lineage (GTDB taxonomy): Bacteria > Pseudomonadota > Gammaproteobacteria > Steroidobacterales > Rariloculaceae > FEN-1219. The sequence goes on along the minus strand of JBBIJV010000167.1, from coordinate 4,182 downwards.
CAAGGGACGACGGTAACGCTGTCGCACAGGTCGGAGTCATTTTCGCGCGCCAAACGCAAGAACCGCGAGCGCATCGAGGTCGCGCGTGCGGCCGGCCGCGTTCGCGTGCTGCTCGAGTCGAACGTGCGGAAGATCGAGCCCGGAACCGTCGAGATCTCGACGCCGCGCGAGCTGCTGCGGCTGCCGAACGACGCGGTCATCATCAACACCGGCGGCGTGTTGCCTACCGAGCTCCTGAAGAGCATCGGAATCGAGACGCAGACGAAATTCGGGACCAGCTGAGGCCGGCTAGTCCAAGGTCACGTAGCTTTCGAGCCGCGCAACCTCGTTCGAATCGACGTACTTGCCGATCTCGCGGCGGAACTGCTCGATGCTCGTATACGGCCGATACTCCTCGAACTCTCGCACCATCCGTGTCGTCATGCCGGGAATCGTCATGAGATCGGCGGCAGAGGCGGAGTTCAGCTTGAGCGGCACAAACACGTACTGCTCGAGACGCGCCACCTCGTTGGCGTCGACGTATTTGCCGATCTCGCGCCGGAACTGCTCGAGGGACGTGTACGGGCGATACTCCTCGAATTCGTGCGCCATACGGCTCGTCATGCCCGGGATCAACATGATCTCGTCACGGCTCGCCGCATTTAGGTTGATCTGACGAAACAAGCGCGCATAAAGCTCGGTGCGTTGCGCTTCGCCGAGCGTCTTTGCCACGACGTCGTTCAGCGCTTTTGCCGACGTGTACGGGCGTCCGACAACGATCGCGTCCGCCAGGGCGTCGTTCACGTGCGGCAACGAGCGCAGCGTGTCGCGATCGGCCAGGTTCGGATCGGCGAGATCTTGGTTCTTGCCGACCTGTGCGTGAAGCGACATCGCGGCAAGCGCGGTCGCGAACAAGGCTGTGGCTAGATAGCGCATAGGGTCTCCTTCGACTTTACGGACCGCTTGCACGAGGCAACTCGCGGCAGCCAGATTAGCAGGCTGCGCATCCCGGTCACCAGCCGGCCCCGACCGAAGACCTGCGAGCCGCGCTCGCCGAGCATGGCGGGATCGCTGAGGCCGTGCTAAGAGAGTGCCTGACGCTGACCGCTACCAGGGCGAATGTCTGCTCGAGATCTCCCATGACTGCCGTCGATAGCCGCCGGACGCAGCGATTCCTTCGATGGCTCGTATGGATACTGCTCGCGCTTCCGGGGCTGTACCTCACGTATCGCTACGTTCGTGGCGCAACGTTCTACGGCGAATACCTCCACGCGACCGGCGAGCTCGCCGCCCGTCTGCTGATCGTCGCGCTGGCCGTCACACCCCTTCGGCTGCTTTTTCCGAACGCGCGCTGGGTGCGTTGGCTCGCGCGAGCCCGGCGTTGGATCGGCGTTGCCGTCTTCGGCTATTCGCTACTGCACGCCGTCGCTTACCTGCTTCGCCAGGGCGAGCTCACACGGATCGCGGCAGATGCGGCCGAGGCCGCGATGTGGACGGGATGGCTGGCGCTGCTCGTCATGCTCGCGCTCGCAACGACGAGCAACGATTGGTCGGTGCGGCGGTTGGGCCGCCGTTGGAAGTGGCTGCACCGAACGGTATACGCCGCCGCCGTGCTCACCTCCGCGCACTGGATTCTCTCGGCGTTCGACCCGGTATCCGGAGCCGTTCACCTCGGAGTTCTGGCAGTGCTCGAAGGAATCCGCCTCGTCCAGCTGCGGAGAGCGGGGGGCGCGCGGCGGGTCGCGGAGTCGTAGCGGCCATCCGAACGGCTGACAATAGCCGCGTACCGGGCCGTCGAGCTACGAGCGCCGCTTCTAGCCCGTGATCATCGCCCGCACGAGATTCTCGCGATGCGCGATGCTGGCCGCGATCTCGGCCCGACGAATCCTCGCCCGACGCGCAGGACCACGTAGCCCGCGAGCGCGTGCAGGCCGCACGGCTCGCCGCAGTTGACGTACGCCGTCAGAAACGCGGCGACCACGTCCCAGTGCGCCACGCGGACGAACGGGTCCCAAACCGGACCGTCGCCGACTCGTGTGCTCATGGAGCGCGACCCTAGCCGGGCGCGCGCTCGGCTACCGCTACGGAACGTACCGCCTGCCCGTTGCGAAAGGCGTTGATCGAACGCGAGCGTGAGCCAGCGTACGTGTTATCCGCGATGGCGCCGGCGCAGCAGCCGCCTGAACATCGATCGATCACGGTCGCCCGCGAGCGCGCGCGATTCGCGCGAGGACCACGACAATGAAGCGTCACGCGATCTGTGCCTCGATCGCCATCATCGCAAGCTCATGGCTGGCCGCTGCCGCCGCGCAGCAAGCGAATTCGGAGACGGACATGAAGAAGAACACCATCGACACTCGGGAGTCGATTCGCCTCGAACACGAGGCCATTCACTCGGCGCTCGTCGCCGCCACGAGCGCACCGGGCCGCGTCGGCGCTGCGGCGCGCGCGCTCGCCGAGGTGCTGCATCCGCACTTCGTGCGGGAAGAGGAAATCGCGTTGCCGCCGCTCGGGTTGCTTGCACCGCTGGTCGCAGGCGAGCCCCTGTCAGAGGTGGCGCGGGCCGCCGCCGCCAAAATGACGGGCGAGCTACGGGCCGAAATGCCGCGCATGCTCGAGGAGCACGTGCGGATTCGCAGCGCGGTCGCCGAGCTGCGCGCCGCGGCCGAATCCGCAGGCGCAAACGCGCAGGTGGAGCTTGCCGAGCAGCTTGCGCTGCACGCGCGCACCGAGGAAGAGGTGCTCTATTCCGCAGCGTTGCTCGTCGGCGACTGGCTGCGAACGCGCCCGCCGCAGCCCTGAGCGGCCGCCCGGCTATCGGGCCGCTGCACGTGTCGCCGTTGCATGGCGACCACTGGCCGGTCGCGGCGGCGGCGGGCCTGCTGTCTGCCGCATTTGCGCACGGACGAAGGCCGCCGTGAGGGCCGTGGACCGCGTCAGGGGCACGCTGCCACGGGCCGTCGATCATCGAGAGCACGCCGCCGGTGTAAGCTCAAATGGCCGAAAGCTTCGGCGAGCGGCTATTAAGGTCCTGTTCAGCTCGCCCTCTATACGCTCGGGGCCGATGCTCGGGGTAGACCGTCCTAGCGGATGCGCCGAGCGAAGGAGGCGCGAATGATCACGAAGGCTCGGTTCTGCGCTGCCACCGCCCGGCAACTGAAGCCGGGGCTCTGGCTCGCGCTGTTAGCGCTGGCGTTTGGCGGCGCCTTGGCCGGCTTGCGGCCCGCCGTTGCACAAGAGGCCGCAGCGACGCTCGAGCTGGCATCGGCCGACGAGCTCTACGACCTCGTTGGGCCGATCGCGCTCTACCCCGACGACTTGGTTGCGATCGTGCTGCCCGCGTCGACCTATCCTTTGCAAATCGTGCAAGCGGCGCGTTTTCTCGAAGATCGCGAACGCGACCCGAACCTGAAGCCCGACGAGGACTGGGACGACTCGATCGTCGCGCTGCTGAACTACCCCGAAGTCGTCGAGCTCATGAACGACGATCTCGACTGGACGTACGACTTGGGCACGGCCGTACTGAACCAGCGCGCCGACGTGCTGAATGCGATCCAGGACTTCCGCGACGAAGCGTACGCGGCCGGCAACCTGCGCAGCGACGATCGTCTGACGGTCGCGCGCGAGGGCGACGACACGATCGTTATCAAGCCGGCGGACCCCCAGGTCATCTACGTACCGTACTACGAGCCGCGCGAGGTGGTCGTCTATCAGCCGGTGCCGGTGTTCCACTATTACCCGCGCCGCTACGCCGTCTATTACTACCCCTATCCGGCACACTACCACTTCGACCTGGGGTTCTTCTGGGGCGTACGGAGCTGGTACTCGATCGGCTGGCACACGCACCATGTGCATCTGTACGACTGGCACTACCACGGCCACCCTTACTTCGGCTGGAGCTACTACGACCCGTTCTACGTGCACGACGTCTTCGTGAACGTGAACGTCAACGTCCACGATCACAGCTGGCAGCCGCGCCATCGCGCCATCGGCCGTCCCGTCGTGCGCGGCAGCGAAGGCCGCGTGTACACTGCGGACCGCGCGCCGCGCCGCGGCGTGCTCGACGCGAACGCGGCGGCCGTTCGCACTCGCGAGGGCTCGGTCTATCGCACGCAGCCAGACACGGCTCGCGCCCAGCAAAACTCGGCGACGAGCGCGCGCACTGCGCAAGGCGTGCAGCCGCGCCGCGGCGTGCCGAGTACG
>JBBIJV010000166.1:0-8312 GCA_037445815.1 Rhodospirillaceae bacterium | reverse complement strand
GTCGCGCCGGACGGCGCGACGGCCCGCCGGTGGGCCGCCGAGCTGCGCCGCCTGCCCGAGGTGCGCAGCGTGCGCACCACGGACGACCTCGTCCCGGCCGACCAGCAGGAAAAGCTTGCGCTGATCGAGGACCTGAACCTGCTGCTCGGCGGCGGTATCGCGGATCTCGAGCGCACGCCGGAAGATCCCGCCGCGCTCGCGGCCGCCGTCGGCGCGCTCGAGGAGGCGAGCCGCAACGAGCCGTCGGCTGCAGCATTGCACGGTGCGCTCGTCGAGCTCGGCGCGCGGCTCCAGAAGGCCGGCAACGATGAACGCGCAGCCGTCCTCGCGCCGCTCGAAGAGGCGTTGACGGCGGGTTTGCCCCGCGAGCTCGCCAAGCTCGACGCGGCGTTCGGCGCGCAGGAGTTCGGCCGCGGCGACTTGCCCGAGGCGCTTCGAGCGCGCTGGCTCGCGAGCGGCGGCCGCGAGCTCGTCGAGATCGCGCCGGCCGAGGACGTGAGCGACAACGGCGCCGCGCGGCGCTTCATCGGCGCCGTGAAAGACGTCGTGCCGACGGCGACGGGCTTGCCCGTCGTCTATCAGGAGGCCTCGGCGACCGTGCTGTCCGCGTTCGGCCGCGCGCTCACGTACGCGTTCGTCATGGTGACGCTGCTCATCTGGATCGTGCTCCGCGATCTGAAAGACGTGCTGCTCGTTCTCGTGCCCATCGCGCTCGCGACGATCGTAACCGCGGCGTTGACGGTCGCGATCGACATGCCGTTCAACTACGCGAACATCATCGCGCTGCCGCTGCTCGTCGGCCTCGGCGTCGACAACGGTATCCATGTGGTTCACCGCATGCAGGCCGAGCCCGTCGAGCGCCTGTTCGACACGAGCACGATGCGCGCCGTGCTCGCGAGCGGGCTCACCACCGTCGCGAGCTTCGGCAATCTCGCGTTCTCCCCGCACGTCGGCACGTCGAGCATGGGCGTGCTGCTCGCGCTTGGGCTTGCCGCGAGCATGTCGGCCACGTTGATCGCCTTGCCGTCGTGGCTCACGCTGTGGGCCAGGCGAAGGACAAGCCCGCGATGACGGCGCTCGTCACGGGAGCCAACGGCTTCTTGGGCTCCGCCGTCGTGCGCGCGCTGCTCGCCGCCGGCACGGCCGTGCGCGCGTTCGTGCGCCCGCGCAGCGACCGCCGCAACTTGGCGGGCCTCGCCGTCGAGCTCGCCGAGGGCGATCTCACGGATCGAGCTTCGCTCGAGATGGCCGCCGCCGGCTGCGACGCCGTGTTCCACGTGGCCGCCGACTACCGGCTCTGGGTTGCCGATCCGTCGGCCATGTACCGCGTCAACGTCGACGGCTCCGTGAACGTGCTCGAAGCAGCCGCGGCCGCCGGCGCGCGGCGCCTCGTCTACACCTCGAGCGTGGCCGTGCTCGGTATCAACGAAGATCGCACGCCGGCCGACGAGAGCACGCCCGTGACGCTCGAGGACATGATCGGCCACTACAAGCGATCGAAGTTCCTCGCCGAGCAGGCCGTGCGCGCACGCGCCGCGGAGCTCGAGTTTCCCGTCGTCACGGTGAATCCGTCGACGCCGATCGGGCCGCGCGACGTGAAGCCGACGCCGACTGGGCGCATCCTGCTCGACGCGGCCGCGGGCCGAATGCCGGCGTTCGTCGACACGGGCTTAAACCTCGTGCACGTCGACGACGTTGCGGCCGGACACCTCGCGGCGTTCGCGCGCGGCACGCCGGGCGAGCGTTACATCCTGGGCGGCGACGACTTCACGCTCGAGCAAATCTTGAAGCTCGTCGCAGAGCACGTCGGCCGCCGACCGAGTACGATTCGCTTGCCGCACTGGTCCGTCTATCCGCTAGCGGTGGCCGCCGAAGGCTTCGCGCGCGTGACGAAGCGCGAGCCGCGCGTGACGCTCGACGGCGTGCGAATGTCGACGAAGCACATGTACTTTTCGAGTCGGAAGGCGCAACGGGAGCTCGACTATCGCTGGCGCGACCCGCGTCTCGCGATCGCGGCGGCTGTCGATTGGTTCAAAGAGAATGGCTATTTCTAACGACGGGCGCCCCGCGGCGCGCGCGCGAGCCGGCGCGAACTTCGCGCTCGTGAAGTATTGGGGTAAGGCCGACGCGCGGCTCAACGTGCCCGCCGTCGGCTCGATCTCGATTACGCTCGACGCGCTGTACACGGAGACCGAGGTCGCGCTCGCTCCCGAGCTCGCGCGCGACGAGCTCGTGCTCGACGGCAAGCGGCGCGACGAAGACGCGGCGAAGATTTCGGCGTGCGTCGACGTCTTGCGCCGCAAGGCCGGGCGCGATACGCGCGTCCGCGTCACGAGCCGCAACAATTTCCCGACGGGCGCCGGGCTCGCATCTTCGGCATCGGGATACGCCGCGCTCGTGCGCGCTGCCGAGGCGGCCTTCGGGCTCACGCTCGCGCCGCGCGAGCGCAGCATCGTCGCGCGCCAAGGCTCGGGCTCCGCGGCTCGCTCGATCTTCGGCGGGTTCGTCGAGATGCATGCGGGCTCCGCGCCGGACGGCACGGACAGCTTCGCGGAGCCATTGCTCGACGCGAGCGCGTGGCCGCTCGAGGTCGTCATCGCCGTGACGGCTAAGGGCGAGAAGGCAGTCGGGTCGCGCAGCGGAATGACGCGCTCGGCGAGCTCGTCCCCGTACTACGCGGCGTGGGTCGCGGGCCAGCCGCCCGATCTCGCCGCCGCGCGCTCGGCCATCGAGGCGCGCGACTTCGCAGCGCTCGCCGAAATCGCGGAGCACAACTGCCTCAAGATGCACGCGGCGGCGCTCGCGGCGCGGCCGCCGCTCGTGTATTGGAACGGCGCGACGGTCGAGTGCCTGCACGCCGTGCGCGCCATGCGCGGAAGAGGTGTGCCGGTGTTTTTCACGATCGACGCGGGTCCGCAGCTGAAGGCGGTCTGCGCTCCCGGGGCGCGTGCCGCGGTCGAGTCCGAGCTGCGCTCCGTGCCCGGCGTCGCCGACATTCTGACGAGCGCGCTCGGCCCCGGCGCGGAGCTCTGCTGAGTGATCGTCGCGCGCGCCCCCGGCAAGCTCGTCGCGCTCGGCGAGTACGCCGTGCTCGACGGCGCGCCGGCCGTCGTCTTGGCCATCGACCGGTTCGTCGAGGTCACGATCGCCGCGAGCGCGGACCGAGTGTGCCGTCTCGTTACGCGAGCCGGCGAGACCGAGGAGCACATGTTCGAGCCCAAGCAGGCGAGCGGCGTGCCCGTCGTGGACTTGGTGGGCGCGAGCCTGGCGCTGCCGGTCGCCTGGAGCGCGACCATCGATTCTCGCGCGTTGTTCGAGGGGGCCACGAAGCTCGGCCTCGGCTCGAGCGCGGCCGTGCTGTGCGCGTGGGCCGGGGCGTACGCGGCCTTTGCGCGGGCCGAAGGGCGTACGGGCGCGGACGAGCTCGGCGTCGAGCGGCTCATCGAGCTGCATCGGGCGCTGCAAGGCGGCAAGGGCAGCGGCCTCGACGTCGCGGCCTCGTATACGGGCGGGGCGATCCGGTACCGCCTGGTAGGCCCCGGCCTGCCCCAAATTGGTTCAGTCCGCTTGCCGAACAGTGTAGGATTCGCGGGTATTTTTGCCGGTCGGTCCGCTTCTACGCCCGAGTTGCTTGCGCACTATCGGGCTTGGCGCCGGGACCGGCCACGGGAAGCGGCGGCGCTCATGCGCCGCCTGACGGCGCAGGCGGAAGCGGGTTGTGCGGCGCTTACAGGGGATGACGCCGCGGGGTGGGTCGAAGCGTTCGCCGCTTACGGCCGGGCTTTACGGGAGCTCGGGGAAGCGATCGGGGCCGAGATCGTCACGGCCGAGCACCGTGAGATCGGCATCGAAGCGCAACGGCACGGGGTCGCGTACAAGGTCAGCGGCGCCGGCGGCGGCGACCTTGGGCTCGCGTGCGCCGCAGACGCCGAAAGGCTCGAGGCATTCAGGCTGTCGGTTTCGGATCGGGGTTTTCGAGTGATCAACGTCTCGCTGGCCGAGCACGGCCTACTGGTGGCGCAAGACGGCACGGGGTGGCAGCGATGAGCGGCGACTCCAGACGCATTCCCGAGTTCTACAAGCTTTCCGTCGAGGAGCGCGTGCGCGCCGTGCACGAGCGCGGGCTCATCGACACGGCCGATTTCCGAGCGCTCTCCACGGGCCAGCACACGCTCGATCTCGACGCCGCCGACAAGATGATCGAGAACGTCGTCGGCGTCATGGGCATGCCGCTCGGGCTCGGCATGAACTTGGTCGTCAACGATCGGCAATACGTCGTGCCGATGGTCGTCGAGGAGCCGTCCGTCGTCGCGGCGCTCGGCTCGGCCTGCAAGCTGATTCGCGCCTGCGGCGGATTCCAAGCCGAGGCGACGGACCCGATCCTGATCGGCCAGATTCAGATCGTGAATCTGCCGGACATGGAGAAAGCGAAGCAGGCTTTGCGGCGCAGCAAGCGCGACATCATCAATCTTGCGAACAGCCTGCACCCGAACATGGTGGCGCGCGGCGGCGGAGCGCGCGACATCGAGCTGTTCGTTCATCCGCTGCCCTCGAGCGCGAAGCAGATGCTGGTGGTGCATTTGCTCGTCGACACGCGCGACGCGATGGGCGCGAACTTGGTGAACGGCATGTGCGAAGGCGTGGCGCCGCTCGTCGAATCGATCACGGGCGGGGAGGTTTTCCTGCGCATCCTCTCGAATCTCGCCGACCGCTCGATCGTGCGCGCGCACTGCAAGATCCCCGTCGAGCAGCTCGCGGGCAAGGGCTACACCGGCGTGCAAGCGCGCGACGGGATCATCGTGGCCGCCGAGTTCGCGGCCGTGGACCCGTACCGCGCCGCGACGCACAACAAGGGCATCATGAACGGCATCGACCCCATCGCGATCGCGACGGGCAACGACTGGCGCGCGATCGAGGCCGGCGCGCATGCCTACGCGGCCCGCGGCGGGCGCTATTCGTCGTTGACGAGCTGGTGGGCCGACGACGACGGCCATCTCTGCGGGCGCATCGAGCTGCCGATCAAGGTCGGCATCGTCGGCGCGCCGATCGAGTCGAACCCCACCGTGGCGTTGAACCTGCGCCTGCTCGGCGTGCAGTCCGCCACGGAGCTCGCGCAGGTCATGGGCGCCGCGGGCCTCGCGCAGAACTTCGCGGCGATCCGCGCGCTAGCGACGGAAGGCATTCAGAAGGGCCACATGACTCTGCACGCGCGCAGCGTCGTCACGGCGGCCGGTGCGTCGAAGGAGATCTTCGACGAGGTGCTCGAGCGGCTCATCGAGAGCGGCGTCATCAAGGTCTGGAAGGCGCAGGAGATCGTCGCCGAGGTGCTCGAGGAGCGGCAGCAGCGCGCAGCGGCCAAAGGGCGCAAGCGCAAGCGCACGAAGGAAGCCGCGATGGGCGTCGGCTACGGCAAGGTCATCTTGCTCGGCGAGCACGCGGTCGTGTACGGCCGGCATGCGATCGCGGCGCCGATTCCGCTCGCGATCAAGGCGCTCGTCGAGGACTGCGACGAGGGCATACATCTCTTGATCCCGCGCTGGGGCGTCGAATACCGCCTGGCGAGCAACCCGAGCGAGCGCCGCTCGTTCGAGCGGCCCGCCGGCGTCGTGCTCGACGAGCTCGGCCTGAGCAAGCGCGCGATGCGCATCGAGGTGTTCCCCGAGGTGCCGCGCAGCATGGGGCTCGGCGGCTCCGCGGCCATGGCCGTGGCGATCGTGCGCGCCCTCGACAAGCATTTCCGGCTTGGGCTGTCGGACGCCGAGGTCAACCGCCTCGCATTCGAGTCGGAGAAGATGGCGCACGGCAGCCCGAGCGGCCTCGACAATACGCTCGCGTGCTACGGCAAGGCGCTCGTGTTTCGCGCCGGCGACCCGCCGCTCGCCGAGCCGCTCAATATTCGCGAGCCGATCCCGGCCGTGATCGGCATGACGGGGCTCGAGGGGCTCACGGCGAAAACCGTCGGCCGCGTGCGCGAGGCCTGGCAGCAGGACAATAAGTTATATGAGCGCATCTTCGACCAGATCGACGCGCTGACGCTGCGCGGCATTCAGGCCATACAAGACAACGACTTGCCAACGCTCGGCCAGCTCATGAATATATGCCAGGGCATGCTGAATGCCTTGCAGGTTTCGACGCCGGAGCTCGAGAAAGTGTGCGCCATCGCGCGCGAGAACGGGGCGCTCGGCGCGAAACTCACGGGCGGCGGCGGGGGCGGGTCGATTGTCGCGATCTGCGACGGGGATACCGAGCCCGTCGTCAGCGCGATCCGGGCAGCCGGCTTCCAGGCGCTGCCCGTGCATCTCGGAGCGGATTTGAATGGCGCGTGAAGAGATCGTTTCGAACGCCAGCGAGCAGCTGATTCTCGTCGACGAGCACGACCGCGAGATCGGCTTCAAGGCCAAGGCCGACTGCCATACCGGCCGCGGCGTTCTGCATCGCGCGTTCTCGATCTTCGTGTTCAACAAGGACAACGAGCTGCTGCTGCAACAGCGCAGCGCGGCGAAGATGCTGTGGCCCGGCTTCTGGTCGAACACGTGCTGCTCGCACCCGCGCCGCGGCGAAACCATGGCCACGGCCGTTTCGCGGCGGCTTCAGCAGGAGCTCGGCTTCACTTGTCCGCTCGAGTATCTCTACAAATTCAAATACCACGCCCAGTTCGGCGCCGCCGGCGCCGAGCACGAGCTGTGCTACGTGTACTACGGCCGCTATGATGGGCCGGTCGACGTCAACGTCAACGAGATCGCCGCCTGGCGATTCGTCGACGTCGAGACGCTCGAGCGGGAGCTCGGCACGGCTCCCGAGACCTTCACGCCCTGGTTCAAGATGGAATGGGTGCACATCAGGGCGAACTACTTGGACGGCATGTTGGCCGGCACGGGCACGGACGGCTAGTCGAAAAGAACACGGAGTTTTTGCATGAGTATCCCGGCTGTACAGGCGTATCGCATCGCGCGCTACATCCTCGAGCAAAAGCTGAAGGGCGTGAAACGCTATCCGCTCGTGCTGATGCTCGAGCCGCTGTTCCAGTGCAATCTCGCCTGCTCCGGATGCGGCAAGATCGATTATCCCGACGAGATCTTGCGAAAGCGCATGTCCGTGGAGGACGCGCTCCGCGCCGTCGACGAGTGCGGTGCGCCCGTCGTCTCGATCCCGGGCGGCGAGCCGCTGATCCACAAGGAGATGCCGAAGATCGTCGAGGGCATCGTCGCCCGCAAGAAGTTCGTCTATCTCTGCACGAACGCGCTGTTGCTCGCGCAGAAGATCGATCAATACAAGCCGTCGCCGTACCTGACCTTTTCGATTCATTTGGACGGCAATCGCGAGCGGCACGACGCGTCCGTTTGCCGCGAAGGCACGTTCGACAAGGCCGTCGAAGCCATCAAGCTCGCGCGCTCGAAGGGCTTCCGCGTCACGGCGAACTGCACGCTGTACGCCGGCGAGGACCCCGAGGACGTCGCGAACTTCTTCGACTTCTGCATGACGCTCGGCGTCGAAGGCGTCATGATGTCGCCGGGCTACAGCTACCAGCACGCGCCGCGCCAGGACGTGTTCCTCGGCCGCCGCAAGTCGAAGGAGCTGTTCCGCGAGATCTTCAAGATCGGCAAGAAGCGCGGCAGCAAGTGGCACTTCAATCAGTCGAGCTTGTTTCTCGACTTCTTGGCCGGCAACCAGAGCTATCAGTGCACGCCGTGGGCGAACCCGACGTACAACGTGTTCGGCTGGCAGAAGCCCTGCTACCTGCTCGTCGACGAGGGCTACGCCAAGAGCTTCAAGGAGCTCATGGAGACGACGGACTGGGACAAGTACGGCGTCGGCCGCAACCCGAAGTGCGACAACTGCATGGCGCACTGCGGCTACGAGGGCACGGCCGTCGAGCACACGATCTCGAGCCCGCTGACGGCGCTCAGCGTGTTCCTGTTCGGGCCGCGCCTCGACGGCGAGATGGCGCCCGAGCTGCCCGTGCTGCACGGCGGCGCGCCGGGCATCGCAATCCCCGTCGATCGAATCGGGCGAATCGACCGCAAGTCGTAGCGGCCCGCCTCGCATGACGTTTCTGCTCGCCGGCAGCGCGTTCGCGCTGCTCGCTTGGGCGTGCGTGCTGCTTGCGCCGCACGCGCCGCATCGAGTGCGCGAGCGGCTCGAGCCGGCTACCCGGCGCGATGCGGACCTCCGAACCGTGACAGTGCTGATCCCCGCACGCGACGAGGCGGACGTGATCGGCCGCACGATCGCGGCGCTCGGCGTGCAAGGCCGCGGGCTCGAGGTCGTCGTCGTCGACGACCAGTCGAGCGACGACACGTGCGGCGCTGCGC
>JBBIJV010000165.1:0-8342 GCA_037445815.1 Rhodospirillaceae bacterium | reverse complement strand
CTACGAAGGCGTCCGCGCGATCTCGTGGGACGGGGCGTTCTACCGCTCCGACATCGCGTACCGCGCGCTCGTGCGCGAGCAGCCGCGCTGACCTGCGCGGCGCGCGGAGGGAAGCACGCCGACCAGATGGAATACCTGCGCGACGTCGAGGCCGGCTGCGGCCAGCTGCGCGCGCGCCACGCGCGCCTCACGCCCCAAACTGCAGCGCGGACCTGCGCCTCCGTCAGAAGTCAACGCCGAGCTCCGCGATCAGGCTGCGCCGCCTGTAGGGGTGAAACGCCCAGTATTCCTCATCGCCAAACGTTAAGGCGCAACGGGAGAGCGATGACAGCGGCGGCACGGCGCTACAGTCACGTGCCACACTTGCGACGCGCGCCGGCCCCGCGTCTCGGCCCGCGCTGCCGGAAATGAACACGGGAGCAATCCCATTGCGCACGCCGGCTCTTGTCGTGCGGATCTGGATCGCACCGTGGGAGGACGAGCAGGGTGATTTGCACATGTCGGGGCGCGTCTGCACGGCTCGATCAGCGCCGGCTGCTCGATGCTCGCGATCACTTCGAGCTTCCCGCCGCAGCGCTGGCAGCGTTCGATCTCGATCGCGAACACGCGTTTGAGCCTTCTCGCCCATGACAGCGCGACATGCTTCGGGACCGGCGGGCGAGCCGCTCGAGCTTGCCGCGCGCGTGCGGCTCAATCGCGGTGCCGGCGTGCAGCGAAAAGCCCGCCGCTTGCGCAACCCCCTTCTTCGGCTCCTCCGGCGGCTGCGCGGGCACGGTTTGCACGGTGAAGACCTTCTGCCCGGCACGCGGCCCCATCGCCACCCGATAGGTGATCGAGTGACCGAGGAGATCGTCCATCGGGTGCACCTGCCTCGGGATCGAGCGTGAGGAAGCTGCTGTCGCAGTCGCGCGCGAGCAGCTCCTTGCGCTCGAGCGCTCGGCCGATGCGTTCTGCAATCCGCTCGAGGAGCGCTTGGAGCTCCTTCGCAGTCGGCGCAGCAATGCGTCGAAGCGCCAGCGGCACCGAGTCCGCCAGATACGCGCCCTCGAGCACCAGCATGTGAAAGGTTCCATCGAGTGCTCGTGCAGCCGTTGCCTGTACCCGCGCCCGAACGGCTCGTGAACATCGTCCGCGCCGACGGCACGCAGGGCTTCAGCTATCCCATGGTCCGCCACTTCCAGGCCGACCTGCGCAGTGCTGCGCCGGAACGGCGCGCGTTCGCCGGTATCGCGGCGCATTGGCCGTTCACCGCCAACGTCGCGCATCGCGCGAGCGCCGCTAGCCTGCTCGCGACGTACGTGCCCGGCGATCACTTCTCCGTGCTGAGCCTGCAACCTTGCTGGGCCGTCTCATCGGCACGCAAGATGCGAGCGCCGGGGAGTCGGCGGTCGTCGTGCTGAGTCACGATCTTTGGACGAACCGCTTCACAAGCGATCCGGACATCGTCGGCAAAGCGCTCTCGATCAACGGTCGGGCGCTCACTGTGATCGGCGTCGCGCCGCGGGGCCTCGCCGGCACGCAGCTCGGCCAACGGTCCCAACTGTTCGTCCCGCTCACGATGCGCTGGGTGATCGAGCCGCCGGGCCCGAACTCGGCCGGCCCGCCCGAGAGGCTGCTCTACGGGCTATCGAGCCGCAGTCCCGTCGCGCTCGCCGGCGCGGCGGCCGTACTCGCAGCTGTCGTGCTCTTGGCCGCCTACTGGCCGGCACGACGAGCGTCGAGCGTCGCGCCGCTCGAAGCACCGCGCCACGAATAGCGCGGCCGCGGCCGTGCTCAGAGGTACGATACCGGTACCGCGTGCACGTCCGCGGTCAAGGGCAGATGCCGCTCCACGACGCAGAGGAGCGCGCCTGGACCGAGCGGCTTGTCGAGCCTGTGCAACGTCGAAAATTGGCCCACCATCTGCGGCATTGGTCGTGCGGTCTTCTTGATCTCGATGGGATAGAGCACGCCACTGTCCTCGAGCAGTAAGTCGATCTCTTTGCCGTCCTTGTCGCGGTAGAACCAAACCGCCGGCGTCTTCGCGTTGTGCCAGTAACCCTTCAGAATCTCGGCGAGAGCGTAAGTTTCGAACATCGCGCCGGACATCGCGCCGGCTTCCAACGCTTGGGGCGACGTCCAGCGAGTCAGAAACGAGCACAGCCCCGTATCGAGGAAATACAGCTTCGGCGCTTTGACGAGCCTCTTCGTCAGATTCGAGTGATACGGCTCCATGAGGTAGATCAGGCCCGAGGTTTCTAGTATCGACAACCAGTGCTTGATCGTCTTCGCGTCCGCTTCGACGTCGCGGGCAAGGTCTGCCATGTTGAGCAATTGACCGCTGCGAGCCGCCGCGGCGCGCACGAAGCGCAGAAAGGTGCCTTCGTCGCCGACGCGCGTAAGGTCGCGCACGTCGCGCTGAATGTACGTCTGCAAGTAAGACGAGTAGAAGACGTCGTGACTCACGTCGCTGGTGGCGATCGCAGGAAACGAGCCGCGCCAAATGCGTTCGTACAATGGCATCAGTGCGACTGGAGCAGTTGTGCGTTCCGCTTGGCGCAGCGCCTCAGCGGTCGGCAAGAACGCCGGTGCCGTCGTTCGTCCCGCAAGCTCGGCTTGCGATAATCCCTGTAGCTTGAGTATTCCGACTCGGCCGGCCAGCGTCTCCGACAAGTTTTTCATCAGCTCGAACTGTTGCGAGCCCGTCAGCCAAAACAGGCCGCCGGTCTGGCGCCGGTCAGCTTCGATTTTTAGATACGGGAACAGGCCGGGGGCGTATTGGACTTCGTCGATCAACACCGGCGGAGGGTAGCGCTGGAGGAAGAGTGCTGGGTCGCGGGTTGCGAGCTCGCGATCCGGAATCGAATCGAGCGACACGCGGTGGACTTTTTTTTCTGCAAGGCAATGGTCGAGCAGTGTCGTCTTGCCAACCTGTCGCGGACCCGTCACGAGGACGGCGGGAAAATGGCGTGCTGTTTCAAGGAGAGGGCTCGTCAGGGTTCTTTCGACAAACATCGGCGATCGGCCATTCTGGATTTACACTCCATAATAGCCGAAATTGCGGCGTAAAGGCCTGCTCAATGCTTTGAGCGCGCCTGGCGGACGCCCGATATCGCTCCACTCATCTCGCCGGCGTGTCCGTTCGCCGCCTCGTCCGTGCCCGTCGCGCCTCGCATCCCGCTGCGGCGACACGATCAAAGTGGTCGACCTGCGCGACGTGACCCACGGTCGGTTATTGCGAAGGTGCTTCGCAAGTGCACGTCAAGTCGCGTACGCGCACGCTTTCGAGAACAACGTCGTGGCCGATCGGGACGTCGGAATTGAAGACGTGATCCTGCGCGTCTGCTCGCTGCCACGTCTCGCCGAGCTCGGTTGATGTGCTCGAGCCGGCCTCGTCCCTGACGCGTGCGACGAGCGTGAAGCTGCCGGTGGACCCAACCGGGCAGGCCGAGATGCTCACCGTGCCGGAAATGCGCGCAACGTTATTGCAATCGCTGCACCAGCGTCACCGCGCCCGTCGCCCCGCTCGAGCGCGTGAGGCGCGCCTTCGCGAGAATGTGTCCCGAAATCGTTCGATACACGATCCCGAGCACCTGCCTGAGCACTTGCGGATCCCTCGCGAGCAAGAAGCGCAACGCGAACGGAAACGACAGCACCCATTGCCGTAGCGGTCTTCGCAGCAAGACCTCATCCACCAGCAGCGCGGCAGTCTCCACCATGTGCGCGCCCCGTAGCTCAGGCAGATGCCGCGCCGCTTACAGCTGAACGCGACGAGCTTCTCCGCATGACAACTCTCGCAGCGCACGCGCAGAAAGCCCTCCTCCAGGCGGCCGCATTTGAGGTAGGCCTCGAGCTCCTCCTGCACGTACTTCGGCAACGGCCGCCCCGCCGACTCGCGCGCGGCGCGAAACGCCGGATAGTGCTGCTCGACGAGCTCGTAGAGCAGCGTCTCTTCGGGCCGGTGCTGCGCGTAGCCCGGCGGATCGATGAACGGCGGCGCGCGCCGCCGCGCCCCACGGCCACCCGCCATGTTCTCGCGTCCCTGCGATCGACGATGCCGCGGACGCTATGCGGCGCGCCGCGAAGAAGCTCTCCGCATTTCTCGGCAAGATGGTCTGATTCTCCAACGCGGCACGGATCTCCGCCCGACGATGCGCCGGAATGCGAGCTCGAGCCCGGAAGCGCACGCTCGGGCCGGCAAGGGCGTCATCATCGCTCCTACGCCGGCCGAAGCAGAGCACACGCTCGACCAAGTGCTGCGCGAACGGCAATTCGGCGAAGCCGGCGCCACGGTGGTCGTCGAGGATTTCCTGGCCGGCGAGGAAGCGAGCTTCATCGCCGTGGTCGACGGCACGCGCGTCGTGCCGCTCGCGACGTCGCAAGACCACAAGAGGCGCGACGACGGCGACCGCGGTCCGAACACCGGCGGCATGGGCGCCTATTCGCCGGCACCCGTCGTCACGCCCGAGGTTCACGAGCGCGTCATGCGGGAGATCATGCTCCCGACGGTGCGCGGGCTCGCGGCCGACGGCATCCACTACCGGGGCTTTCTCTATGCGGGGCTCATGATCGACGAAGCCGGGCAGCCGCGCGTCATCGAGTTCAACTGTCGGCTCGGCGACCCCGAAACGCAGCCGATCCTGTTCCGCTTGCGCTCCGACCTGGTCGACGTCTGCTCGAGCTGCTTCGACGGCTCGCTCGGCGCCGAGCCGCTCGAGTGGGACCCGCGCGCCGCGGTCGGCGTCGTCATGGCGAGCCGCGGCTACCCGGACGGCTACGAGAAGGGCAAGCCGATCACGGGCCTCGACCGCGCCGCGCGCGAGGACATCAAAGTGTTCCACGCCGGCACGCGGCTCGAGGGCGGCCGCGTGCTCACAGACGGCGGCCGCGTGCTGTGCGTCGTCGGCGCCGGCGAGAGCGTGCGCGCCGCGCGCGACGCCGCCTACGAAGGCGTCCGCGCGATCTCGTGGGACGGGGCGTTCTACCGCTCCGACATCGCGTACCGCGCGCTCGTGCGCGAGCAGCCGCGCTGACCTGCGCGGCGCGCGGAGGGAAGCACGCCGAAGAGCGCCGCTCAGCGCTTCATCGACTCGAAGAACTCCGCGTTCGTCTTCGTATCCTGGAGCTTCGAAAGCAAGAACTCCACGGCCGCGAGCTCGTCCATCGGGTGCAGAACCTTGCGCAGCACCCACATCTTTTGGAGCTCGTCGGGCGCCGTCAGCAGCTCTTCCTTACGCGTGCCCGAGCGGTTGATGTTGATCGCGGGGAACACGCGCTTCTCGGCGATACGGCGATCCAAATGGATCTCCATGTTGCCGGTGCCCTTGAACTCCTCGTAGATGACGTCGTCCATCTTCGAGCCCGTGTCGATCAGCGCCGTGGCGATGATCGTGAGGCTGCCGCCTTCCTCGATGTTGCGCGCGGCGCCGAAGAAGCGCTTCGGCCGCTGCAACGCGTTCGCGTCGACGCCGCCCGTGAGCACCTTGCCCGACGACGGCACGACGGTGTTGTAGGCGCGTGCGAGCCGCGTGATCGAGTCGAGCAGGATCACGACGTCCTGCTTGTGCTCCGTGAGACGCTTGGCCTTCTCGATGACCATCTCGGCGACTTGCACGTGGCGCGTGGCCGGCTCGTCGAACGTGCTCGAGACGACCTCGCCGCGCACCGTGCGCTCCATCTCCGTGACCTCCTCGGGCCGCTCGTCGATGAGGAGCACGATCAGCGTAACTTCCGGATGGTTCGCCGCGATCGACGCCGCAATGTTCTGGAGCAGCATCGTCTTACCGGCTTTCGGCGGCGAGACGATGAGGCCGCGCTGGCCCTTGCCGATCGGCGCCACCATGTCGATGACGCGCGCCGTCAAATCCTCGGTGCTGCCGTTGCCCTGCTCGAGCTTGAGCCGCTTCTTCGGGAACAGCGGCGTCAGGTTCTCGAAGAGCACCTTGCTCTTCGCGTTCTCGGGCGCGTCGTGGTTGATCTCGCCCACCTTGAGCAGCGCGAAGTAGCGCTCGCCGTCCTTCGGCGGGCGGATCAAGCCCGAGACGGTGTCGCCGGTACGCAGGTTGAAGCGGCGAATTTGGCTGGGGCTCACGTAGATGTCGTCGGGGCCGGCCAGGTACGAGCCGTCCGCCGAGCGCAGGAAGCCGAAGCCGTCTTGCAGGATCTCGAGCACGCCCTCGCCGAAGATGTTCTCGCCGTTCTTCGCGTGCGCCTTGAGAATTGAAAAGATGATGTCTTGCTTGCGGGACCGAGCGAGATTCTCGAGGCCCATCGATTCCGCGAGCTGAACGAGCGCGGCGGCCGGCCGCGTCTTCAGCTCCGACAGATTCATCGCATTCTTCGTGGACTCGAGCTCCGCGGCCGGTATGACGTCGAATTCCTCGTCGTCCGGGAATTCCTCGCGCATCGGCCCACCGCCGCCGCGATTGCGCCGGCCGCGCTTGCCGTTGCCGTCACCTGGATGAGGGCCGCCGTCTTTCATCCGCGCTCGCGCGGAGTTGCCTAGATAGCCTCTCACGATTGCATCCCGAAGGTCGTGTGCGGTTTAGCTGGTCTGTCGATTGGCTGTATTTGCATTGAGATGTGTCTCGAGAAACGACTCGAGCTGTGCCTTGGAAACGGCCCCGACCTGCTGCGCGGCGACCGTACCGTTGCGAAACAGGAGCAGTGTTGGAATGCCGCGGATGTTGAATTTGGGGGGGGTTTTTGGGTTTTCGTCGATATTGAGCTTGACGACGCGCAGCTTGTCTTTGTACTCGGTGGCGATCGTGTCGAGTATCGGCGCGATCATCTTGCAAGGGCCGCACCATTCGGCCCAGAAGTCGAGCAGAACCGGCTTGAGGGATTGCACCACGTCTTGCTCAAAAGCCGCGTCGGTCGTATGGACGATCTCACCACTCACGTTCGTTGAATCCTCTGATTTCTGGGCCGCCCCCAAAAGCCGCCTTTAGGAAGGAAGGCGACAGCCGATAACACCCAAGTGAGCGAAGCCGAAAGTGACGCCGCCTGGCGGGTCAGGCACAATTTACGGCAGGTGCTCCCCTCGAGCTCGCAGAAATACAGTGGGTATTTAGGAGGGCGTGCCGGTATTTTTAACTGCCGAGAACCGAATTTGCAAGTATCGAGGTCCGATATCGAACCCCCCGCACAGAGCCATCATCTCACGGATCTGCGCTTCGCCGATCTGCCGCTATCGGAGCGTTTACAGAGGGGAATAGCCGAAGCGGGCTTCGTTCAGTGCACGCCGATCCAGAGCAAGACTTTACCGCTCGCGCTGGAGGGCAACGACGTCGCAGGCCAAGCCCAAACGGGCACGGGCAAGACGGCCGCGTTTCTGGTGGCGCTGTTTCACCGGCTCGAGCACACCCCGCCTCTGAAGACGGAGCCGGGCCCGCCCGCCCCGCGCGCCCTGATCATGGCGCCCACGCGCGAGCTGGCCGTTCAAGTGCACAACGACGCGCTGCTCCTCGGCAAATACTTGCCGTTCACGCTCGGGCTCGCGTTCGGCGGCACGGATTACGACAAACAGCGCGCCACGCTCGCCGCCGGCGTGGACATTCTCATCGGCACGCCCGGGCGCCTCATCGACTTCTACAAGCAGCGCGTGTTCGGGTTGCGCGGTGTGCAGGTCCTCGTGCTCGACGAGGCGGACCGCATGTTCGACCTCGGCTTCATCAAGGACATCCGCTACGTGCTGCGCCGGCTGCCGGAGCACCATCGGCGCTTGAACATGCTGTTCTCGGCGACGCTCTCATACCGCGTGCTCGAGCTCGCTTACGAGCACATGAACGACCCCGAGCTCGTGCGCATCGAGCCGGACAAGATGACGGTCGACCGCGTCACGCAGAGCATCTACTTCCCTTCGATGGAGGAAAAGCTGCCCCTGCTCTTGACCTTGCTCCGCGACCGAGACCCGAGCCGCACGATGATCTTCGTCAACACGCGCCGCGAAGCCGACCGCTTGCGCGACGCGCTCGAGGCCAACGGCATCAAGGCCGAGGCGTTGTCGGGCGACGTGCCGCAGCGCAAGCGCCTGCGGATGCTGCGCGACTTTCAGGCCGGCGAGCTCTCCGTGCTGATCGGCACCGACGTGGCTTCGCGCGGCCTGCACGTGCCCGGCGTCAGTCACGTGTTCAACTACGACTTGCCGCAAGATCCGGAAGACTACGTGCACCGAATCGGCCGAACGGCGCGCGCCGGCGCCGCCGGCGACGCAATCAGCTTCGGCTGCGAGACGTACGCGATCTCGCTGCCCGAGATCGAGGCATTCATCGGGCGCAAGATCCCCGTCGCCACGTTCGACCACAACGCGCTGGTCAGCGTGCAGCAGAGCGCGCCGCGCCGTCCGCGCCCGCATCACGGCG
>JBBIJV010000164.1:0-8363 GCA_037445815.1 Rhodospirillaceae bacterium | reverse complement strand
GACTTCGACGCGGAGCTGGCCGCGGTGGTCGAGGAGTTGTCGAGCGACCCCGACCCGGAAGTGCGCTCGGTCATTCGGCAGTTCTTCGAGGCGGCGCCGGAACGCTGAGGGCGCTGCTGCGGCTCTTCGTGCCGGCCATCGTCGGCCTCGTGCTCGAGCCGGAGGCGCTCGGCGGTCTCCTCGCCGGCACGACTCCACCGCCATCGACAACGCGCGGGCGACCGCAGAGACTAGCGCCATGCGGCAACCCGAAACGCGGCCCGACTCCGACTGTGTCGTCGTCGGCGCGAGCTTCGGGGGTCTCGCCGCCGCGCATGCGCTCGCCGCCGGGGGCCTCCGTGTAACCGTCATCGAGAAGAAGACGGACCCCGGCGCGAAGCTGCACACGACGGGCATCATCGTCAAAGACGCCGTCGATCAGATCCCGCTGCTCGACGCGCTACCCGCGGCGCTCGTGCGGCGGATTCCCGGCGTACGCCTCTACGCGCCCAATCTGAAATTCGTCGACTTGGCCGCGCCCGGCTACTTCTTTCTCGCGACGGACACGCCGAACGTCATGCGTTGGCTCGCCGCCGTCGCGGAGCGCGCGGGCGCGAAGCTCGAGCTCGGCACCACGTTTACGGGAATGCAGCGCGAACGCAGCGGCTTCGCGCTCGACGGCCTCGGCGCGACGCGATTCGTCATCGGCGCCGACGGGCCGCGCTCGAAGGTCGCGCGCTGCGCCGGGCTCGGCTCGAACGAGCGGTTCCTGTCGGGCGTCGAGTACGAATTCGCGGACGCCGCGCTCGCCGACGGCGACAAACTGCACTGCTTCATCAACCGCAAGCTCGCGCCGGGCTACATCGCCTGGGTGCTCGCCGGCGTCGGCGTCGTGCAAGCGGGGCTCGCGCGCCGTTCTCGGGCGGCAGACTCCGCCGGATGGCGGCCCGACGACGCGATGGCGGCGTTTCTCGACAAGATCGCGCCCGTCGTCGATCTGCGCGGCGCCCGGCCGAAGAGCGTGCGGGCCGGCTTGATTCCGTGTGGCGGCGTCGTGCGGCCCGTCGCGGCGCCGCGCGTGCTGCTCGTCGGCGACGCGGCGGGCATGGTGTCGCCCGTGACGGCCGGCGGCATTCACACGGCGCTCAAGCATGGCCTCGCCGCCGGCAACGCCGTCGCCGACTTCCTGCGCGGCAAGGCCGAGGATCCGTCCGGATGCTTCGTGCGCTCGTACCCCAAGTTTCGCTTGAAGCGGCTGCTGCGCTGGGGTTTCGACCGGTTTCAAACGGACTTCGCCTTCAACTGGCTGCTCGGGACCCGGCCGATGCGTGCGGCGGCCGGGCTCGTCTACTTTCATCACAAAGGCGTATTCGACCGCGTCGAGCGTCCGCCTCCGCTCGCCGCGCAGGAGGAGGATTACCCGCGATGAGCGCCATCCGTGAGAGGTTCGCCTCCTTCTTTGGCGCAGAAGAGGGGGAGTCCTGTCATCCGGCCCATGCGTAGCGGCTGAATCCACCTTCCACCAGAGAGATGCCGGATGTGACGGATTCCCCCTCCCCGTGCAGCATCGAGGTGAACGATCCCCGAGAGCATGCCTGGCTCCTGATCCGGCCGATCGCTGAGCCGGGAGTTGCTCGGGGCGTGGAGCTGGTGCCCCTGGCGCGGAACGTTCTGGCTTTCTCGGGCGCTTGCCACGCTGCTTCGTCTGCTCGTCTTCCTCACGGTCACCGTCGCATCCACGGTGCTCAGCTTTGCCCTGCTCGTGATGCTCGCCCAGATCCCGGTTGCTCTCATCGCCCTCATGCGTCCGCTCCTCCCGGCCTGGGCATGGCTCGTGCTCTGGAGCGTGGCCGGGGTGATGATTCCGGGGTTTCTTCTGATCGCACTGGTCACCGCACTCCGCGTGGCTTCGGACCCCGAGGCTGCGGCCCGCAGTTACGAGGGGATGCTCACCCGATACGTTGTTCCGCGCGCGGCAGGGGGGGGAGGATACCGCTTGGTGGGCTGGGGGCTCGTTGCACGTGGGCCATCCCGCCTCACGCCCGATGCTCTTCGCGGCGCTCTGGTTCATTCTCGGAGTGGTGGTGCAGAGAATGGCCGTGGCGATCGGTCCGGATGGGTTCAGCGGACCGGTCGACGCCTGCTGGCAGTGGCCCTGCTCTTCGGTGAGCACCTGTTCAACACCGCCCTGCTCGGTCTCCCTGGCTCCCTCGTTCCAACGCCCGTGTCGGCAATCGTGCCCGCGGGAACCGGGATGACGGTGCTGCTTGTGCTGGTGGACATTCTGTGGGCTGTGGGGTTATCACCCTGATGGCGCTGATCCTGGGGCCCGCCTTCCGAAACCGCGAGATCTTCACCGGGACGGCGCGGGACCTGGCTGAACATCTCGAGAACGTGGACATCTCGACCCCCGATGCGCTCACCACCCATCGCGTGGCGGTGGTGCATCCGCTGGATGAGTCGCAGGTGATCACCTGCAGAAAAGGTGAGTTTGCTCAGGCGATTCGACGGACACCCACACCCGGCGAGCACTCGGCTCCTGGATGAGCGTGTGTCGCTGAGGGCCGAGGGGCTCCAGGGTCATCCCGGATCTACCCACACGAGCACGCGCAGAGTCTGTTTTTTTATGCCCCGGTTCCGTTCAGAATACGCAGAAACCAACAACAAGAGTCGCGGAAGATGCTAGGACAGTTCGCTCGTTCTTGGCGACATCCCGCGCGGCGCGGGCCCCTGCTTTCCTCCGGACGGTTGGCGACGATCGTCGCATTTGCCCTCGCCGGTTGCGGCAGCGCACCGGGCACAGACCTGCCGCCACCCGTCGCGGAGGTGCTCGCCGAGCTGGCGGAACTCTGCACGAGCGTCGACGGCATCCCCTATCCGGAGAACGCCGTGCAGCGCTCCGACCTCAACGGCGACACTGCCGACGACTTTGTACTCTTCACCGGCGCGGTCCAGTGCGAGAACGCGCCGGGAATCTTCGGCGACCGCGCGAAGGGCGTCTTTGTGTTTGCCGGCGACGGCAAGGGCGGCGCCACACGCGCATTCGATGGCGCCGTCTACGCCGCAACGATCGAGGTGGCAGCCGATGGCCCGCGTCTGTGGCTCACAACGAGTGGTGCGGACTGCGGCTCGGTTTCTGCCGACACGTTTGCCGGCGAGACGTTTTGCGACCGCTCCATCATTTGGAACACGGCAGCGGGACGCTTCGAGTACGCGCCGCTGGCCACAGCACGAATTCTTCACTAAGGAGCCGACAATGAATAAGTATTCGGTTTCTCTCTTGGCTTCCCTTTCCCTGATTGGTCTGTTGATTCCACTGACAGGCAACGGCCAGTCGCTTTCGGCCGGGCTCGGTGCAACCGACCTTCGCGGCCTTGAACGCTGGAACGAATGCCAGCGCAGAGCAACGGGCTACCTCGAACGGATTACCGCCGAGCGGATGCAGCAGAAGCTCGACATTTCCACTGCGCTGACCGCCGAGGAGAAAGCGGTCTGGGCGGCAGACATCGCGGCTCTCGCGGCCGTGACGCCGGAGCAGCCGAGCTTCAAGGGCCCTGACCCGAACGATCCGAATCATTACCTCAAGGGGCTAACCGATGCCGAATTCCACGCGCTCAACTCGATGAATCAGCGCCGGCAGCAGGAGAACAATCTCGACTGCGAGTCGACGCTTGGTGGCTTTGCGCGCTACTCCGGCGGTGCCGGTCAGGCGAGCCAGGATGCGTACGAGGCCAAACTGCGCGCCGAAATGATTACGCCGATCGACCTCGCGTCGATTCCGCTCGAGCCGCTGCCCAATCCGTTCCCGAAGACGGCCGCCGAACTCGACGCCGAGCGGCGCGCGGCCGAGAGAGCCGCACGTCAGGCATTCAACAACCGGGCAAGCAACTGCATGGATGCGACGAAAGGCTTGCGGCTCAAGCTGATGGCGGATCGCCTGCAGACGCTTCTCGACAGCTCCACCGGGCTATCGGCCCAGGAGCGCGCCGAGTTCGAAGCGGACATCGCGGCGACGCGAGATGCGGCCGCCAGGGGTCTTGAGATGGTGGACCCCGTGGATCCGGCGAACCCCTATCGCGTCATGACACGCCTGTCG
Organism: Rhodospirillaceae bacterium; assembly: GCA_037445815.1. Lineage (GTDB taxonomy): Bacteria > Pseudomonadota > Gammaproteobacteria > Steroidobacterales > Rariloculaceae > FEN-1219. Next base: position 4,288 of record JBBIJV010000164.1, on the reverse strand, counting down.
GTACAGGATCAGACCGATATCGCGGTCCAGTCCGGGCAACAGATGGCGGCGATCATGATGAACTGCTCGCGCTGAGCCGATGGAATCGCCTTGCCTCCACGATACAGAACCTGCGGCTTCGGAGGCCTTTGGGCCCTTGGCCTGAGTCATTCGCTGCCTGCGTTCTCGCAGGCACTCGGAGCCAACGAGCTGCCTGCGGCGAACGTCTGCGTGCTTTGTGACCTTGGCGCTCTGAGCGGCGACCCGCGCAATCCGGATTACATCGGCCAGCTCGCAGAAGCCGACGGTTACATCTACAGCACGACGCTGGCGGGGGGCGCCGATAACCGCGGCACGCTGTTCCGGGTTTCGACGCAAACCGGTAAGCTCGAGGTTCTGCATTCGTTCGGGCGCGATGAGCGCGGTTCGCACCCGCGCAGCGGACTGGTTGCCATCGACGACGGTTCAAACGGCGGCACCCCCGTCCTCTATGGCACGACCGAGAGCGCCGGACACATTGTGGTCTCGGCGGACGGTGCCATACGGCTCGGCGGCGGCACGCTTTTCAGGTATACGCCTGGAGCGGAAAAACCGGAGATCCTGCATACCTTTCGCAACGGGGTTCTCGCCGGCATCGAGCCCGAGATCTGCGAGCCCGGTAAGCCATGTCGCTACTCACCGCAGCAGCGCCTGAACGCGGCGCCCGCATATCCGCTGTCGGCTCCGGTGCGCGGCCATGACGGCGCGCTGTACGGCGTGGCCTCGATCACTGGGAACCAGGCTTTCGGTGCCCTGTACAAGATCGAGCCGTATCGCAACGAAAGCGGTATCACGACGCTGTGCCTGGGCGGGCCGGTGCCGACCGATCCCGACATGTCCTACGCCGAACTGCAACGCCTGTGCCTTTTCAGCGGCGCCAATGGTAACCGGCCCGTGAGCCTCGTAGCCGACAGGAACACGAATATTCTCTACGGCGTCACCCTCGGCGACTCGACGAACAATCGCCATGGCGCAGTGTTCGCAGCACAGCTTACTTATGGCCGCGCGAATCACGTACAGAGCTTCACGAACCTGCACCGTTTTTCCGGCGGCGACGGCTCGCTGCCGTACAGCCTGGTATTCGGCAGCGACAACGCGCTCTATGGCACGACGAAGGAAGGCGGCACACTTGCGAACGGCCGGCCCGGTCGCGGCGTCGTCTATCGCTTAACGCCAGGCCAGGGTTTCAAGGTCCTCCATACGTTCACCGGCGCCCGCGACGGTAACGAGCCGATCGGCGGTCTCGTTGAATCGAACGGATACTTCTACGGTGCGACACGCGGCGGCGGCCACGGCCGCGGCGTGCTGTACCGAATCAGCCGCGCCGGCGTATTCAAGCCGCTGCACCTGCTCCCGTTTCAATGGTGGGCCAGCGGGAGAACGCCGTCCACACCGCTGCTCGTCATCGGCGAAACGTTCTATGGCCTGACGTACCAGGGCGGCCTGCACGATGCCGGCGTCGTCTTCCGGATGACCGGAGTCGATCTGCCACATGTGAGACAACTCACGGTGCCGCCGCGGTTCACGACGGGTACGCTCGGAGCCCGCAGGGAAGCGCCGGTCGCGGATCAGACGCAACCAGCGTTGATCGAGGTGTATTCAGACGTCACTGCAACACAGATCAACCCGGCGACCGGAGCGCGGCTCGATCTCCATAACGGCTTCAGGATCCATGTCTCCAACTGCCGCAATCCGCATATCCTGCAGTTCATTCATCGCACGAAACAGATAGGTGACGAAACCGGACCGTACATAAGCGGCATCTACACGACACGGAGCGGCGAGACCTATCCGTTCACGACGACGCCGGAGAATCCGATTTGGCATACCGACGGTGGCGCCGGAAAACCGAATGGCTACTACGATCAGGGAGGCAGCGGTCAGTTCCAGAACCCGCGAATCGTCAATCCACCCTCCGACCTGACGATCTTCGACGCGCCGACTTTCGCCGAACCGCTCTACCTGGCCGGCGCACGCGAAACCTGGCGCGCGAGCTTCAAGGACTATGTCATCTGCAACTGCCAGGTTGTGGCCCAGATCCGACTCACACTGCAAAAGCGCTACGATCCGACGGCCGGCAAGCAGCTTCCGCTGGAGTACGTCGGCGTCTCGATCATTCTGCCGTCCGACCCGAACCTCAGCGAACAACAGCGCGCCGAGCTCGATGTCGATTTCAGCTGGGCGAACCGGCAGCTCAGAGCCGACGGCTACGCGGCGGTGCCGTAGGCAACGGCGAGTGCGCCGGCGCGTGAAAGCGCGCCAGCTTCTCTAGCTCGCCGTCGACCTGCGCGGCCGAAAGATCGCGCGAACGCCGCGATAGAGCAAATAAGGCACGACCAGCGCCAGCACGCTGCCGCCGATTGCAGGCAGCGCATAGGTCCCGATAGGTACTGAATCGACCTGGGCGCCGCGCCAGGTGATTGCGCCGCCGAACACCAGACCGATCAGCACGGGCCAGAGCACCGGGAATCGCGCCATCACGCCACGAATCGGCCACGTCACGACCCTGAGCACGAGCAGCAGGACGATGCCGCTCACACCGCCGATGCTCAAGCCAAGCAGCGTGGCCGTGTTCGTGTCGAACGCCGAGTAGCCCAGGAACGCGCCGATCGCGCCGCCAAGCAGGGCGAAACCGATCAGGGCGCGCGCGAGCGCCGGAGTCATCCAGCTTGCCGAATGGAAAGGTAGGGTCGATCGCAGGGCGGCACCGAAAGACACGGAATCGCCACCCGCGCGTTCCGCGGCGATAGCCGCCCCAGTCCACTTCTCGTACGACCAGCCAAGAAAGTGCATGAGCACGACAAAGACGCCAACGCCACTGAGCTCGGCCGCGGTGAACGAGCCCGGAGTGCGCATGATGTCCCCGGATCGGAAGGTGTCGATGACTCCCAGCATGACCGCGCCCATCGCCAGCAGGCGGACTATGTGGCGCACGACGCGATAAACCCCGAAGGCCGCGAGCCGATACTCGATGCGCTGTGCCACTAAGAAGACGATCAGCACCGCCGGCACCACAACAGCCGCCTGCTGAAGCCCCCAGGCCCCGGGGAAGAAAAAGGTCAATGCCGTCGATGCTAGGTAGGCGCCCGCGATCATCAGCACGCCGGTCAGCGGAAAGAACGAAGCAACGAATACGAACAGAACCACGAACGCAATAGCCGCGATCATGAAGAGCCCGGCGCCGGCGCCTTCCCGCTGCTCCACCCGACGGAAGCCTGAATCCGGCTTCCCCTGCAGAATCGATTCGGTGTGCGCCAAGTCGATGGCATGGCGCTGGGCATCCGTCAGGTTGGGATCATAGGACTTGCGGATCAGGTCCTGATCGCGAATATAGCCCCAGTCACCTGGCAAGGCATGCTCTCCTGCGCCGAAGCGGCGTCCGCCGATTTAACTTCAATGCGCGTTTGCGGGCAATCCCGCGGCATCGAAAACCCTGCGGCACGACCATGACGGCAGCACACGCGCACACACGCCAATCGCTGGTGGAGCAGGGGTTGTCGTGGTGGTTCGTTATGGACTATCCGCGCATCGCCGCGTGTTGGCTCGCGGATTAGATCGCTGGCTACCGGCCGTTCTTGATCGAAACGATTCACCGCTTTGAGCGGGGAGCCGGTGACGTAGTGCGACGCGGATCGGCGATGGAGCTTTCCATCTCTTTCACCGTCCCTTACGCTCGGGATCACGAGGATCACGAGAAACAAAAACGCAGAGGAGTTGGCCCGCAGGGTGGATGGCCCGTGCGGGCCGGTGCCGGTGCAGCTTCGTTTCACGACGGGGCACACCAGCGAGGAATACGTTAGCCGCCAGGCCTGGCGCGAGGCAACACTTCCGTGCTGTCCGCTGCATCCGCAGGGCGGTTGCGGGTTCGCGCGGCACGGCACCTATGCGCGTGTGGAGCCGGCGGGGGCACAGATCGCTCGCTGGTATTGCCGCCAAGGTCATTGCACGTTCAGCTTGTTGCCCGACTGTCTGGCGGCGCGCTTCACGGGTTCGCTGGCCGCGTTCGAGGCGGCGGTGGCGTGCGCCGAGGAGTCGGAGAGTCTTGAGCGAACCGCCGATCGGCTGCGCCCGGAGCTGACGGATCTCTTTGCGGCGGTGCGCTGGCTGCGCCGGCGAAGGAGGCTGCTCAAGTACCTCTTCTCGGTGCTGCGGGGATTGTTGCCGGAGCGCTTCGCCGACTGTCTGCCGCAGGTCGGCGTGTTCCGCAGCCGGCTCGGCTGCGACTGCGCGCTGGTGCAATTGCGGGCAATCGCCGCTCCTTGGCTCGGCG
>JBBIJV010000163.1:0-8418 GCA_037445815.1 Rhodospirillaceae bacterium | reverse complement strand
TACGGTTCATCGGCGCGCGGCCGCGATTGAGGAAGAACTCCGACACGGCCGCCTTGGCGGCAGCGGCGAGATTCATGCCTTCCGACACCTGCGCCCGGACCGTGTAGTCCTGATACGCGGGGATCGCGATGGCGGCCAAGATGCCGATGATGGCCACCACGATCATCAACTCGATCAGGGTGAAGCCCTTTTGCAGTTTCGTCATTTAGAAGCTCCTTCTAGCGGTTCCAGTGAGATGTGATTGTTCGCAAGCACACGACGCCCACGCGTCTGACGGCGGTAGCTGCAATCGGTATGCCAAGCGCCTCGCGCTATGTCAACTTTGAAGTAGCGCAAGGGTTGAAGCGGTTCTCCGGTGTCGCCGCCTTCGCCGGTTCGACATATTGCGCGTTGCCGTGCGCCGACTGAAGACGCATAACGGGCACAAACTGACGAAAATTGTCAGCGGCTTTCGGCGGCCGGCGACAGGATTATGACAGGCGCCTCACTCGATGCCGAGCTTCTTGATTCGGTAGCGCAACGCCCGGAACGTCAAGCCGAGCAGCTTTGCGGCCGCGGTCTTGTTGTAACGCGTCTGCTCGAGCGCCGCGATGATCGCGTCGCGCTCGATTTCCTCGAGCTGGGTGCCGAGCGGTGCGCCGCTTCGTTCGCCCGCGGCTCGCACGCCCGTGTCGTCGCGCTCCTCCTCGCGCAGATGCAAGTCCGCTACGTCGATCTCGTCGCCCGAGCACAGCGTGAGCGCGCGCTCGAGGATGTTCTCGAGCTCGCGCACGTTGCCGGGAAAGCGGTAGGCGAGCAGCGCGTTCTGCGCCGCCGGCGTCAAGTGCGGCGTGGGCACGCCTTGCTCGGCCGCAAGCCGCGTCAGCGCGTGATGCGCGAGCATCAGCACGTCCTCGCCGCGCTCGCGCAGCGGCGGTACCTGCAAGCCGATGACGTTGATCCGGTAGTAAAGGTCTTCGCGGAACCGGCCCTCGGCTACGAGCTCGCCGAGATTCTTGTGCGTCGCGCTCAGAATCCGGACGTCGACGGGAATCTCGTTGGCCTGGCCCACGGGGCGAATCGTCTTTTCTTGGATGACGCGCAGCAGCTTCACTTGCATGTGCAGCGGCAGGTCGGCCACCTCGTCGAGGAACAGCGTGCCGCCTTCGGCCGTCTGGACGAGCCCGATCTTGTCGCTCACGGCGCCCGTGAAGCTGCCCTTCTTGTGACCGAAAAACTCGCTCTCCATGAGCTCGGTGGGAATCGCGCCGCAATTGATCGGCACGAACGGCCCCTCGCGCCGCGGCCCCGTCTCGTGAATCATGCGGGCCACGAGCTCCTTGCCCGTGCCGGACTCGCCCGAGATGTGCACGGGCGCCTGGCTCCTCGCGACCTTCGCGACCATGGCCCGCACGCGCTCGATCGGCGGCGATTGGCCGACGAGGCCGTCCGTCGCCGTGCTGCGCGGTATCGACGCGCCTTTCAACTTCAGCGCGGCCGTCACGAGCTTGCGCAGATCGTTCAAGTCGAGCGGCTTCGAGACGAAGTCGAACGCACCGAGCTTGAGCGCCCGAACGGCCGCTTCGACGCTGCCGTGCGCCGTGATCACGGCCACAGGCGTGCCCGGCACCTCGCGTTGGATCCATTCGACGAGCTCGAGCCCGTCGCCGTCGGGCAGCCGCATGTCGGTGAGGCAGAGATCGAAGGCTTGCTCCGAGAACGCCTGCTTTGCGCTCGTAATGTCGAGGCAGGTGCGCGTCGCGATGTCCATGCGCTCCAGCGTGATGGACAAGAGCTCGCAGATATGGGGTTCGTCGTCGACGACCAGGGCGATCGGCTTCATACGGCGTGTTCGCTAGAGTGCCAGCGTCTCGGATCGGCGAAAACGATGCGAAAGGCGCTGCCGCCGCCCGGGCGCGGATGGTAGCGTAGCGCGGCGCCGTTGCGCTCGGCGAGCTCGCGAGAAATGTAGAGCCCGAGGCCCGTTCCGCCCGGCTGGCTCGTGTAGAACGGCTCGAAGATTTGCTCAACTTTGTCGGGCTTGATGCCGGGGCCGCGATCCGCGACCTCGAGATAAGGACGGCCGGAAGGCTCCAGCACTCCGCACGACAGCTCGACGGCGATCGCGCCTGCCTCGGCGCTCGCGTACTTGACGGCGTTGTCGCACAGGTTCCATACGATCTGGTGCAGGTGCGTCGGGTCCATGCGGACCTCGATGTCGGGAGAGCCCGGCACCAGCCTCACGGCTCCTTCGTAGAGCTCCAGCGTCTCGACGAATTCCCGCGTGAAATCCTCGACCCAGGGAATCAGCTGAAGGCTCTCGGGTCGCGCCGCCTCGCGGCGCGACAACGCAAGCACGCTCTCCACGATCTGGCTTACGCGGCGCGCATTCACGCGAATGATGTCCGTGAGCCGGTGCTCGTCCTGGCCCATGCTCGGCGATTCGGCCAGCAGCTGGCCGGCGTGGCTCATCGCGCCGAGCGGATTGCGGATCTCGTGCGCGATGCTGGCGCTCAAGCGGCCGAGCGCCGCGAGCTTCGCCTGCTGCACGCGCTCCGCGATCAACGAGGTGTCCTCGAGGAAAATAACGACGCCTCCGGAGCGGCCCGTGCTGAGCGGCGCAAAGTGCGGCTGGATCGTCGCGCCGTCGGGGGAGCTGAAGGCCATTTGCGTGCGATCGACGCTGCGGCCGCTGCGCCACTCGCGAAGCAAACCCGCGAGATCCGTCGAGACCGCAGCGAGATCGGTTCCACTCGACGAGCCGCCGCCGCCGAGCTGCTTCACGGCCGATTCGTTGATCAAGCGAATCTTGTCCTCGCCGTCGACGACGACGATGCTCTCGCGCAGGTGCTGAATGATGTACTCGTTGAGCTCTACGAGATTGCGCAGGTCGATACCGCGCTGCTCGGCGAGGGCCTCCGTCTCGACGAGGCGGGTGCGCAGCAGCTGCACGATGGCCGTGATTACGAAGATGACGGCGCCGAGGATGCCGACCGGCGCGAACTGCGCGCTCGTCGTGATCCCTTGGAGCTGCGCGTACATCTGCTCGCCGAGCAGCACCAGCGCCGAGACGGCTGCGATCAGGAACGCCCGGTCCGGAGGCAGCAGCAGCGCCAACGTGCCCACCGACACGATCAGCACGCCGCCCAGGCCGCTCGAGATGCCGCCGCTCGCGTGTATCAGCACCGCGACGGCCACGAGATCGGTGGCGAATTGCAGATAGGTCTGAACCTGCGAGCGCGGCGTGCGGCGCTGGAGCAGAACCAAGAAAACGCAGCCCGCGCCGAGCAAGGCGATCAGGGCACGCCACGCGAGCTCGGCGTCCGTCTCGCCGACGATGCGCGGTCCTTCGACGAGGTAAAAAACGGCGAGCAGCAGTGCCCCAACCGAAAGCCGAAACAGGTTCAGGAGAATCAGGACGCGCCAAGCGAAGTCCCCCGTCGCCGAGTTGGCTGCTGAGCGCGACGACGACTTCGCGCGCGCGGTGTCGACGGCATCGACGGCGGACATGCCGCGGGATTCTACCCGATCGGCTCGCGCGCTTCCGGCGAATGCCTGCAAACGCGCATCTCGCCGAAGCGGAGAGAAATCGTGCTCCGGGCGGAGGCCTTCTTGGCGCGAAGCCGCTACAGCGACCATGCCGAAGAAGCACTGCTGGATCAGCGGGCGTTCTTCCTGGAGCCGAGGGCACACGACGCGTTTCTGGCGTTGCTCGACGTACCTACGAAACCCGGCGCTCGGCTGAAGGCGCTGATGAAACGCAAGCCCGCGTGGGAAGTCTGAGACGGATCGAGCCCATCGGTGAGCTTCTCGGCCGGGCGCGTGTCGCCCCCTGAACGCGTCCAGCCGCACCACGATCTCTCGAAGTTTCGGAACGGGAAGCATCCGTCGCTCGACGACTGGTTACGGCATCGTGCCGTTGTGAGCGAAAGTCCGCCCGCAAGGACGTACGTCGTCTGCGCGGCCGACGTGCCGCGCCGCGTCGTGGGCTACTACGCGATCTCGACCGCGATTGAGCAGCGCGTGGCCCTACCGGGCGCGAAGCTGCGGCGCGGTATGCCCGAGCAGGTGCCTTTGTTGTTGATCGGAAGGCTCGCCGTCGACGAGACGTACCGAGGCAAGGGTCTCGGCACGGACCTGCTCCGGGACGCTTTGAGGCGATGCCTGGCGGCTGTCGACATTGTCGGCGCTCGTGGTGTCGTCGCGCACGCGATCGACGAAGACGCAGTCGGCTTCTACCGATACCACGGCTTTCTTGTGTCCCCACTCGGACAGCGCGCGATGCTGATGCCGATCGAGACTGCTCGCTCGCTGCTTTAGACGCGGCGGCCTACTGTGCTCCGTGTGTCGCCGTGTGTCCGAGGCACATGCAAGTGGCGCGTCAACGTCTCGGCCAGGTTGTCGCCCGTGCTTTGCGAGGGTAGGACGTTTCGTGGAGAATACCGCCGCCCGCCCGTTCCTCAAGACACCACTTCCAATGAATCTGCACGAATATCAGTCGAAGGCTCTATTTTCCGAGTACGGCATTCCCGTCCCCCGCGGCCAGGTTGCGACGACGCCCGCCGAGGCGAAGGCGGCCGCCGCGTCGCTCGGCGGCAACCTCTGGGTCGTCAAGGCCCAAGTGCACGCGGGCGGTCGCGGTAAGGCGGGCGGCGTCAAGCTCGCCAAGTCCGAGGCCGAGGTCGAGCAGCACGCGAAGGCGATGCTCGGCACGCGGCTCGTCACGCACCAAAGCGGCCCGGAAGGGCTGCCGGTCGACTACGTCTACGTCGAGGCCGGGTCCGGCATCGAGCGCGAGCTCTATTTGAGCCTCCTCGTCGACCGCAGCGCAGAGCGCATCGCCGTGATGGCCTCGGCCGCCGGCGGGATGGACATCGAAGAGGTGGCGCACAAAACGCCCGAGAAAATCCTGGCGCTCACGCTGCATCCGGCCGCCGGCTTCGAGGACTACCAGGCGCGTAAGCTCGGCTTCGGCTTGGGGTTGACGGCCGAGCAGCAGGGCGAGCTGCGCGACATCCTGCGCAAGCTCGTGAAGCTGTTCCGCGAATGCGACGCGAGCCTCGTCGAGATCAATCCGCTCATCGTCACGAAGGACGGCCACGTCGTCGCGCTCGACGCCAAGATCAACATCGAGGACAACGCGTTGTTCCGCCAGAAGAGGCTCGCCGCGCTGCGCGACAAGGCGCAGGAGGACGAGCGCGAGCGCATCGCGCACGAGAACGACCTCAACTACGTCTCGCTCGACGGCAACATCGCGTGCATGGTGAACGGCGCCGGCCTGGCCATGGCGACGATGGACCTCATCAAGCTGCACGGGGGCGAGCCCGCGAATTTCCTCGACGTCGGCGGCGGCGCCACGGCCGAGCGCGTGACGCAGGCGTTCAAGATCATTCTCACGAACAAGAAGGTGAAGGCGATCCTCGTCAACATCTTCGGCGGCATCGTGCGCTGCGACACGATCGCCGAGGGCGTCATCACGGCCGTCAAGCAAGTCCATGTCGGCGTGCCCGTCGTCGTGCGTCTCGAGGGAACGAACGTCGAGAAAGGACGCGAGATGCTCGGCAAGAGCGGTCTCGAAGTCGTTGCCGCCACGGGGCTCACCGATGCGGCGTCGAAGGTCGTGAAGCTGGCGGGAGCAGCCTGATGAGCATTTTGGTCGACGAGAACACGAAGGTCATTTGCCAGGGCTTGACCGGCAAGCAGGGCACGTTCCACACGCAGCAGTGCCTCGACTACGGCACGAAGGTCGTCGCCGGCGTCACGCCCGGGCGGGGCGGCGAAACGCACCTGAACCTGCCCGTCTTCGATACCGTCGCCGAGGCCAAGAAAGCGACGGGCGCAACCGTCAGCATGATCTACGTGCCGGCGCCGTTCGCGGCCGACGCGATTCTCGAGGCGGCCGACGCATGCCTAGAGCTCGTCGTCTGCATCACGGAAGGCGTGCCTGTGCTCGACATGGTCAAGGTCAAGGCCGTTCTGAAAGGTTCAGGCACGCGACTGATCGGCCCGAATTGCCCCGGCATCATCACGCCGGGCGCCTGCAAGATCGGCATCATGCCGGGCTCGATTCACAAGCCGGGGTCGATCGGCATCGTCTCGCGCTCGGGCACGCTCACGTACGAAGCCGTCAACCAGACCACGCTGCGCGGCCTCGGCCAGAGCACGTGCGTCGGCATCGGCGGCGACCCCGTGCGCGGCATGAGCTTCATCGACTGCCTCGAGCTGTTCGAGAAGGATCCGGCCACGCGCGGCATGATCATGGTCGGCGAGATCGGCGGCTCCGACGAGGAGGCCGCGGCCGAGTACATCGCGCAGCACGTCAAGAAGCCCGTCGTCGGCTACATCGCCGGCGTCACGGCACCGCCCGGCAAGCGCATGGGCCACGCGGGCGCGATCATCTCGGGCGGAAAGGGAACGGCGAAGGAGAAGTTCGCGGCGCTCGAGAAGGCCGGTGTGCGCACGGTGCGCTCGCTCGCGGATCTCGGCGAGGCCATGGCAGACGCGCTGCTGCGGCATTGAAGTGAAGATCGGGCTCGCCCAGATCAATACGCGCGTCGGTGCCATCGACGCGAACGCCCGCAAAGTCCTCGATTACGCCGCTCGCGCACAGGCGCTCGGCTGCGGCCTCGTGATGTTCCCGGAGCTCACGCTTTGCGGCTATCCGCCCGAGGATCTGCTGTTGCACCGGGGCCTGCGCAACCGCGTCGAGACGGCCTTCGCACAGGTTCGTGACGATGTGCGCGGCATCGCGGCGTACGTCGGCTATCCCGAGTACGATGGCGATGCGATCTACAACAGCGCGGCCATGGTGCGCGACGGCCGCGTGCTCGCGAATCACCGCAAGGTCGCGCTGCCGAACTACGCCGTCTTCGACGAGAAGCGCTACTTCCAGCCGGGGCAGGGCGCGACCGTCGTCGATCTCGACGGGCTCAAGCTCGGCCTCATCGTCTGCGAGGACGTCTGGGTACCGGAACCGTGCCGCGCGCCGGCCGCGGCCGGTGCCGAGGCGATCCTCGTCATCAACGGCTCTCCGTTCCACCGCACGCAGCAGCAGACGCGCGAGGAGATTCTCCGGGCTCGCGCGCACGAAAACAGGCTGCCGCTCGTCTACGTCAACATGGTAGGCGGTCAGGACGAGCTCGTCTTCGACGGCGGCTCCGTCGTGGTCGATGCTGCGGGCGACGTCGCGTTTCGTGCGCCGTTGTTCGAGGAAGGCCTGTACGTCGTCGAGCTCGAGCGCCGCGGCAAGAAGCTCGTGCCGCGAGCCTCGAACGTCGCGCCGATTCCGCCGCTGCCCGAGCGCGTGTATCGGGCGCTCGTGCTCGGCACGCGTGACTACGTCGACAAGAACGGCTTCGCCGGCGTGGTTCTCGGCCTGTCGGGCGGCGTCGACTCGGCGCTGACGCTGACGATCGCCGTCGACGCCCTCGGCGCCGAGCGCGTGAACGCCGTCATGATGCCGTCGCGCTACACGTCGAAGATGAGCCTCGAGGACGCCGCGCAGCAAGCGAAGACGCTCGGCGTGCGCTACGACGTGCTCTCGATCGAGCCGATGTTCGAGGCCACGTTGCGCGTGCTCGAGGGCGTGTTCGCCGGCCTGCCCCCGGATACGACCGAGGAGAACATCCAGGCGCGTTGCCGCGGGGTGCTGCTGATGGCGATCTCGAACAAGACGGGCAAGATGGTGCTCACCACCGGCAACAAGAGCGAGATGGCCGTCGGCTACGCGACTCTGTACGGCGACATGGCGGGCGGCTTCGCGCCGCTCAAGGACTGCACGAAAACGCTCGTCTATCAGCTCGCGAGCTACCGCAACGGCCTTTCGCCCGCGATCCCGGGGCGCGTCATCACGCGCGAGCCGACGGCCGAGCTGCGTGACAACCAAAAGGACAGCGACTCGCTTCCGCCCTACCACGTGCTCGACGCGATTCTGGAGGCGTTCATCGAGAAGGATTTCTCCGTGGACCAGATCACGGCGCTCGGCTTCGACAGAGCGACCGTCGTGCGCGTGCTCCAGATGGTGAAGCGCGCCGAGTACAAGCGCCGGCAGGCGCCTCCCGGCGTCCGCGTCAGCAGCCGCGCGTTCGGCCGCGATTGGCGCTACCCCATCACGTCGGGGTACTAGTCCCGCCGGCCCGCTCGGCGCCGGCCGCGCCCGAGCTCCTCGTCGTCGCCGCAAAACGGCAAACACGGCCCGCAAACAGATGTCGTGTGGCGCGAGTCGCGTAGCGCGGGCTCAATGGCCTTTATCCGACTGGACTTCGGCACAAGCCGAGGACATAGAACCGGCCGCTGAACCGGTTTCCGCGGAGATGCCCATGGAAGCACGCATCGCTCGGCTCGAGGCGGATGTCGCACACCTGCGCAGCGGCGCGCACGACATCAAGGAGAACGTCCGGCGGCTGCGCGACAGGTTCGAAACGAAGTTCGACGCCGTGA
>JBBIJV010000162.1:0-8442 GCA_037445815.1 Rhodospirillaceae bacterium | reverse complement strand
GCTCGCGCGAGTCAGCCCGGCCTTCTCCAGAACGTAGGCCGAGATCGTGCGGTACGCGATGCCGAGCACCCGCGTCAGTGCGGCAGGATCAGTGGCGAGCAGGAACCGCAGTGCGAACGGCAACGACAGAACCCATTGCCGGATCGGCTGCGCCGGCAGCACGTCGTCCGCGAGAAGCGCGGCGCTGTCCGTCATCCGCCGCGCACCGCAGGAGGGGCAAAAGCCCCGTCTCTTGCAGCTGAACGCAACGAGCTTCTCGGCGTGACACTCCTCGCAGCGCACGCGTAAGAATCCGTGCTCGAGCCGGCCGCACTTCAGATACGCCTCGAACTCCTCCCGCACGTGCTTCGGCAGCGGCCGGCCAGCGGCTTCGCGTGCGGCAACGAGCTCGGGATAGTGCCGCTCGACGAGCGCGTAGAGCAACGTCGCCTCGGGCCGATACCGGAAATACCCCGGCGGATCGATGAACGGTGGCGCACGCGGGCGTGCCCGCTCGCCGGCCATGGCTTCGCGTCCTTGCGCTGGAGGGCGGAAGCGAAGAACCTACCCACGCAGGCCCGGGCGGCCTCGTCACCAATCTCGGCGAATCGAATGGATTCACGTCCCCTCGCTGAAGACCGGTATATGAAGACCGGTATATATAGGCGTGCGGGTGCCGGCCGCGGCTTGTGCATCGCCCAACTTCATGAGCCGGCACGAAACCATGAGCCGGTCCGCGAGTGCGCCGGAGGCTCGCGCGGCAACGCTGGGAGCGCGATTTCGCCAGCACGCTGAACGCCGAGATCGAGAGGCTGCTCGACACGCCAGAGGCCGCGACGAGTCCGATCTTCGTGGCGATCCAGGCCGTGGCGCTGCGCACGTTCGACGATCGGAAGCTCGACGACGTGCCGAGCCGCCGGCTAGTGCTCGTCTCCGATTTGATGCAGAACGTGCCCGGCTCTTTTGTAACTGGCCCGGCGGCAAGACGGGCAGGGTGGCTCAGCCGCCCGGCACGCTCGCGACGAAGACGCTGCTGATCGCGGCCGAGCCCGGCTACGGCCCGACGCCGGGGGCGGCGAGCGCGGCTCCATGCTGCGCGCCTACGACAAGCGAACGGGACGCGAGCTCGCGGGGCTACAACTACCGGCGCCGCAGAGCGGCTCGCCGATGACGTACATGAGTAACGGCCGGCAGTTTCTCGTGATCGCCGTCGGCGCGAGCGACTATACCGGCGAGCTCATTGGCGTACGCGCTGCCGCGGCCGGCGGCACGGTAGGCGCGCCGGCGGGCACTCGCATCACGAAAGCGTGTTCTCGCCCGAGGCGAGGAACGCGGCTTCCTCGGCCGTCGACGCTCGTCCGAGAATCGCGTTGCGATGCGGGAATCGCCCGAAGCGCGCGACGATGTCGCGGTGCCCGACGGCGAAGCCGAGCACGGCCTCCATCTCGTCGCGCAGCGCCGTGAACCGTTCGACGCTGTGCGCCTGAAGCTCGCGGTGCTCCGCGCTCGCGGAACCAGAAATCGATGACGGGTCGGTATTCGCGTTCCATCGCGTATCCTTGCCGCAGTGCGTCCCGTAAATGCTAAGCGCAGATTCGCTCCGCCGACGCCCGACGCGGGCCGCGGCCGCTGCACCGCCGGGCACGGCGCAGTCGAGCACCGGCCGCGGCCCGAACCGCATCACGCTTTGCGCCTCCGTTCCTCGCTCGCGCGGATCATGTGGCTCAAGTCTTCGGCCGGCCGAATGTCGAACGGCCCAACGCGCACGCCGGGGTGACGCGACATGAGCTGGATCGCCTCGTTCAAGTCGCGCGCTTCGAGAAACAGGATGCCGCCGAGCTGCTCCTTCGTTTCCGTGAACGGGCCGTCGGTCACCGACACCGCGCCGTCGCGAAAGCGCAGCGTCGCGGCGTTGCGCGCGTCTTGCAGCGCCTCGCCGCCGGCGAAGTGGCCTGCGCGGCGCAGCTCGTCGTCGTAGGCGAAGCACTCGTCCATCAGCGCGTGGCGCTCGCGCTCGGGCAGGGCGTCGAAGCGAGTCTTGTCGATATAGCCGAGACAAACGTATTTCATCGCGACCCCCTCACGCATCGACGAGCACGTTGAAGCCGCCGAAGATCATCCGCTTGCCGTCGAACGGCATGCTGGCCGGATCCATTTTTATCCGTGGGTCCTTCATGACGAGATCGTTGATGCGGTCGCGCTCTTCGCGCGACGCATAAACGATGTACGAAAACACGACCGTCTCGTCTTCTTCGAGATTCACGGCCTGCGGGAACGAGGTCAGCTTGCCGGGCTTCACGTCGTCGGCGACGCACTCGACGAAGGCGAGCGCGCCGTGCTCACGCCAGACGTTGCCGGCCTCCGTCGCCACGCGCCGATAGTCCTCGACCTTGCTCTTCGGCACCGGAAGCACGTAGCCGTCGACGTACTGGCCCGCCGCGTGGCGGAGCGCGGTGAGCTCTTCCGCGGCCTTTTGCACGTCGGCCGGGAAATCCTCGAGCTCCTGAATCTGGCGGATCTCGATCGTCTCGTTCTCGCTGCCCGGGCAGCGCTTGGCCCATTCGATCGCTTCGTCCTTCGACTTCACGCGGATAACCCAGTAGCCGCCGAGCACCTCTTTCGTCTCGACGAAAGGGCCGTCCACGACGGTCGGTTTGCCGCCGCCGAACGACACGCGGGCGCCGGCCGAGACGGGGTGCAGGCCGTTCAGGGAGACGAGGACGCCGGCGTCCTTGAGAGCCTGATTGAATTTCATCATCGCGGTGACGCGATCGACGTCGGTGGGGACGGTGCCGGGCTTTGCGGTCTCGTAGCCTTTGGGAATCATCAACAGCATGAATTGCATGGCGTTTCTCCGACTTCGTTGCGTGGTGCGGGGGCGGCTCACTCGAGCCCGCCTGTCGTGACTTAGTCGAACCGGCTGTTCGTATTTCGACATGGTCGGTGAAGACGACTTACGTCACCGCGGGGCGGCCGCCGCCCTCGAGCTTGGCGCGTTAAACGCGTCGTCGAGCCGTCGCGCTGCCGAACGACTAAGAGTCGGGACGCCGTGCTCACGCAAGCGGCGGGCCACGGATGGAGGAATTATGATTCTCGCCACTGCGAGCTCGCTTCGGAAGCACGGACGACATGAAAGAGATAGGACGGACCGTCGACGCCGTTTATCGGGAGGAGTCGCGGCGCGTGCTCGCGACGCTGATCCGGCTGCTTGGGGACTTCGATCGCGCCGAGGAAGCGATGCACGAGGCGTTCCGCGCCGCGATCGAGCAGTGGCCGCGCGAGGGCGTGCCCGCCAATCCGCGCGCCTGGCTCGTGTCGGCGGGCCGCTTCAAGGGCATCGACCGCATTCGCCGCGAACGGCGCTCGCGCCCGCTCGACGACGAACAGGCCGAGCAGCTGCCGGCCGAGACAGAAGACCTCGCCGCCATGGTTGACCTCGAGCTCGAGGACGACCGGCTCCGGCTGATCTTCACGTGCTGCCATCCGGCGCTGCCGGCCGACGCGCGCGTCGCGCTCACCTTGCGCGAAGTCTGCGGGCTCACGACGGAGGAAATCGCGCGCGCGTTTCTGGCGGCGCCGTCGACGCTCGCTCAACGCATCGTGCGCGCGAAGAACAAGATCAAAGTGGCACGCATTCCGTACGTCGTTCCGACGCGCGAGCAGTTGCCCGAGCGGCTCGACACCGTGCTGCGCGTGCTCTATCTGGTGTTCAACGAAGGCTATTCGGCCTCGTCGGGCGATTCGTTGACGCGGCACGATCTCTCGGCCGAGGCGATCCGCGTGGGCCGCCTGCTCGTAGAGCTGTTGCCCGAGCCCGAGGCGATCGGCCTGCTCGCGTTGATGCTGCTTCAGGAGTCGCGGCGCGCGGCGCGCACGTCGCCGACGGGCGATCTCGTGCTGCTCGACGCGCAGGATCGTTCCCGATGGAATCGCGAGCTGATCGCCGAAGGGGTGGAGCTCCTGCAGCGCTCGCTCGCGACGCGGAACTTCGGCGGCTATACGATCCAGGCCGCGATCGCGAGCGTCCACGCCGCGGCGCCGGACGCCGCCGCCACGAACTGGGCGCAAATCGTCGGCTGGTACGACCTGCTGCTCGAGCTCGAGCCGACGCCCGTCGTCGAGCTGAATCGCGCCGTGGCCGTCGCGATGCGCGACGGGCCGGCGGCGGGTCTTGCGCTCGTCGACGCCTTGCTCGGGCGCGGCGATCTCGCCGAGTATCATCTCGCTCACGCGGCCCGCGCCGATTTGTGCCGCCGGCTCGGGCGATCGTCCGAGGCGCGCGCGGCTTACGAGCGCGCACTCGCGCTAACGCAACTTGAGCCCGAGCGCCGCTTTCTCGAGAAACGGATCGCCGAGGTCTCGTAACCGTAGATTCCAAGGAGTCGTCATGAAATACGCCTGTCTCGTCTATCTCGATGAATCGAAGATCAATGACTTGTCGCAGAGCGAATGGGACGGCCTCAACAACGAGTGCATGGCGTTCGGGGAGACGCGCGTCGGCAACGTCGAACGCCTGGGTGGCGAGGCGCTCGCGCCGACACATACGGCGACGACCGTACGCGTGCGCAACGGCAAGGTCACGGCCGTGGACGGGCCGTTCGCCGAGACGAAGGAGCAGCTCGCCGGTTTCTACGCCATCGAGGCCAACGATCTCGACGAGGCGATCGAGTTCGCGTCGCGAATCCCGCCGGCGCGCTACGGCACGATCGAGGTCCGGCCGATGCGGACGTTGATGGAGAAGGGCAACACGCGCTGAATGAAGAGGAAGGCTCGAGGAGTCTCGCCTGAGGGCTGAAACGACGCAGCCGCTCGCGACGCTCGACGACAAGCTAGGCGACGCCGCGGGCGTTCATCTAGGCCCCCACCGCCAGATCCACGAGTCGGACTAGCGCGCGAAATCGAGCACGCGCCGCTCCGTCACGATCACGTTCATCGGCAGGTCGTGCGGCTGCGGATAGATCGTGGCGAGCTCCGTATCGTCGTAGCCCACGCCGATGCGAAGAGCCCGCGGCACGGTCGCCGCGAGCGTGCGGTCGTAGTAGCCGCCGCCGTAGCCGAGCCGGTAGCCCGCTGCGTCGTAGCCGACGAGCGGGATCAACAGCACGTCGGGCGTGACGATGCGCCGCTCGGCGGGCACCGGAATGTTCCAGAGGCCTCGCTGCATCGGCGTGCCGTGCCTCCATTGCCAAAATTCCACGGGCGCGTTCTGTTGCACGACGACGGGCAACGCGGCCGTTCCGCCATGCTCGACGTGCCGTCGCGCCATGTCGCGTAGATCGAGCTCGCCGCGAATCGGCCAGTAGAAGCCGAGCACGGGATACGCGCCGAGATCCACTGTCTCGCGCAACCGTTCGGTCAAGTCTTCCGCGGCTCGTGCGCGGTCGTCGAGCGTCAGCGTGGCGCGGCGCGCTACAAGCTCGGCGCGCTTCGCTTTGCGGAACGCCCGCACGGCCGGCCAGTTCGGCGCTCTCTCGCCGGGACGCGGCAGCAGCTCGTCGGCGAACTCCTTCATGAGGCACACGGGTGAGCTCGGCTCGTTTGGTTCGTCGTGCGCAGTCATGGCCAATCCTCAGCCGGCGCCGTACCCCGGTTCAAGGGACGCTGTCCTTCGCTCGCCGCCTTCCATCAACTCTGAAACTCCCGGCCCGCTTCCATGTTGCGTACGACGCCCGCGCGCACGACGAAATCGCCGAAGCACTCGCCCACCATGCGCTCGGCTGCGTACCGTCTGAACAGCGGCTCGAGCGTCGAGACGATCTCGTCCTCACCGATCGTTTCCTTGTAGAGCGCGTTCATGCGGTCGCCGTTGGCGCTCGCGCCGAGATAGAGGTTGTACTTGCCGGGCGCCTTGCCGACGAGCGCGATCTCCGCGAGATAGGGCCGCGAGCAGCCGTTCGGGCAGCCGCTCATGCGGATCGAGATCGGCTCGTTTCGGAGGCCCGCGGCGTCGACGATGGCGTCGAGCTTGTCGAGCAGACTCGGCAAGTAGCGTTCGCTTTCTGCCATCGCGAGACCGCACGTCGGCAGCGCGACGCACGCCAGCGCCCGCGCGCGAAGGCCCGTGCCGCGGCGCTCGTTTTTGAGGCCGTAGGAATCGAGCAGCGCGTCCATCGCGGCGCGCTGCTCGGCGGGGACGCCGGCGATGACGACGTTTTGGTTCGTCGTCAACGCGAACACGCCGCGATGCACGGCTGCCACTTCGCGCAAGCCCGTTTGCAGAGCGGCATTCGGGCGATCCGTGACGCGCCCGTTCTCGACGAACAGCGTGTAGTGCCAGCGGCCGTCGTGGCCTCGCGCCCAGCCGTACCGGTCGGCCGACGACTCGAGCTCGACGGGCCGCGCGGGCTCGAGCGGCCGGCCGAGCCGCTTCGCGAGCTCCGCGAGGAACCACTGCGTGCCGCGGTCCTCGACGGTGTACTTGAAGCGCGCATGCGCGCGGTCCTTGCGGTTGCCGAAGTCGCGCTGAATGCACATCGTGTGCTCGGCGACGGCGATCACCTCGCCCGGCGCGCAGAAGCCGACGACGTCGCTCAAGCGGGGAAACGTAGCGCGCACGTTGTGCGTCATTCCCATGCCGCCGCCGACGCAGACATCGTAGCCAACGATCCTCCCGTCCTCGACGACGGCGATGAATCCCAAGTCGTGCGCGAACACGTCGATGTCGTTCGACGGCGGCACGGCGAGGGCGATCTTGAACTTGCGCGGCAGATACGTCGTGCCGTAGAGCGGCTCCTCGTCGACGGGGGCGGCCGTCACCAACCCTTCACCGAGCAATAGTTCGCGGTACGCGCCGGTGCGCGGCCGCAAGCGCGCGCTGATGAGCCGCGCGAGCTCGCTCACCTCGGCGTGCGCGGGCGAGAACAGCGGGTTTGCCGTGCAGATCACGTTGCGATTGTCGTCGCCGCACGCCGCGATTGTGTCGAGTCCGGCGGAGTAGAGGCCTTGAATGTGCCGCCGCAGGTTGTGCTTGCGAATGCCATGGAACTGGAACGTCTGGCGCGTCGTGAGCCGAAGCGTGCCGTCCGCGTTCTCGTGCGATAGGCGATCGAGCGCGAGCCATTGCTCCGGCGTGCAGACCCCGCCCGGCAACCGCACGCGCACCATGAACTGATAGCGCGGCTCGAGCTTCGCGCGCCGCCGCTCATCGCGCAGGTCGCGGTCGTCTTGCTGATAGACGCCGAAGAACTTCGCGAGCAGCGCGTCGTTCGGATCGATGGCGCCCGTCAGCGGATCGGCCAGGCTCGTCTCGAGCGTGCCGCGCAGATACCGGCTCTCGTGCTTCAGACGCTCGTTCGAGTGCAAGTCCTCGAGCGGCGCGGACAGGTCGTAACGGCGCGCGGTGTCGGTCATCAGTACACGTCCCGCTGATAACGCCGCGCGCGCTGCAGCTCGAGGAGATAGGCCTGCGCGTCGTCGTCGCTCAAGCCCCCGTGTTGGCGGACGATGGCGAGCAGCGCGGACTCGACGTCGGGCGCCATGCGCGCCGCATCGCCGCAGACGTACACATGTGCGCCGTCTTGCAGCCACGCCCAGAGCGCGGCGCCGTGCTCGGCGAGCCGGTGCTGCACGTAGATCTTGTTTAGCTGATCGCGCGAGAACGCCACGTCGATGCGCGTGAGCACGGCTTTCTTGCGCCACCCGAGCCACTCGGCCTGATAGAGAAAATCGAGCTCGAACGAGCGGTCGCCGAAGACGAGCCAATTCTTGCCCGTGGCGCCCAGCGTTTCTCGCTCCTGGACGAATGCGCGAAACGGCGCGATGCCCGTGCCCGCGCCGATCATGACGATGGGCGCGCTTGCGTCCGCGGGCAGCCGGAACGACGGATTACGGTGTAGATAGATCGGGACGGCTGCGCCCTCGGGGAGCTCGGCCAGGGTGCCCGAGACGACGCCGCGGCGCGCCCGGCCGGCGCCTTCGTATTGCACGACCCCCACCGTCAAGTGCGCTTCGCCGGGCGTCGCGTTCGCGCTCGACGCGATTGAATAGAGCCGCGGCGCGAGCGGGCGCAGCAGCTTCACGAACCCGGCGGCATCGAGGCTGCGCGGCGGGTGCGCGCGGACGAGGTCGAGCACGTCGCGAGCGTGCACGTAGCGCGCGAGCTCGATCTCGTTCGTCGCGAACCGCGCGAGCTCGGCGTCGCCCGTGGCGTCGGCATAGCGGCGCACGAACCCTGCACTCAGTGTGCCGATCTCGCAGCGCTCGGCGAGCGCTTCGCGGAGCGCGAGCGTTTGCCCGCCCGCGCTGACGGGCGCATCGACGCTCGCATCGAGCGCCGCCAACAGCGCGTCCACGTCCTGCTCGCGATTGCGGGGCACCACGCCCAGGGAATCACCGGGCTCGTAGCGAAGACCCGACCCTTCGAGCGACAGCTCGAGGTGGCGCACGTCCTTGCTCGAGCCGCGGGCCGTGAGCCGCTGATTGACGAGCACCGATGCTTGGAAGGGGTTCTTGCGCGTGTAGCTC
>JBBIJV010000161.1:0-8490 GCA_037445815.1 Rhodospirillaceae bacterium | reverse complement strand
TCATGTATTCCTGCTGGCTAGATTTCAAACTGAGCCCGGCGGCCAGCGCGCCCGGGGGCGCTGCGAGCAAACGGGGGCGGGAGCGTCGCGCGGGAGAAGACCGGTTTACCTCTGGTGCCTCTCGGCAGCCCGCAACTGAGCATGGTCTCGGGTCACGTCGGCGACATTGGCGAGCCGCGTGAGAGCCGGTACCACGAGATCCACCTTGAGGCCGAAGAAGTTCAGTTCGATCTCGAGGCTCGGATTCTCGGGGACAAGATCGGCGATGGCCGGCACGATGTGCAGCTCGCCGAGCAAGTTCGATGAACTGATCTTGAGGAGGCCCGTCGGCCGCAGTTGATATTTCGAGTCGGCCTGCTCGATTTCCGCGAGGTCTTCGATGACTTGCTTGCAGCGCTGGCAGTGGAGACGGCCGACACCGTCAGCGACAGATTGCGCGTCGTCCGGTTCAGAAGCCTCACTCCGAGCCGGTCCTCGTGTTGACCGATGCGTTGGCTGACGTGCCCCTTCGAGGCGCCAAAGGCCCGCGCGGCGCGGGATCGGAATGATGTCGACGACGCTCATCACGACGAAAAACTTCGCCTGAAGCATCGGCGAGAGCTCGGGCTGCCGCGCGCTGCCTTCGAGCATCTTGCTGCCGAGAACGCCGACGCCGATCGGCGCGCCCAACCCGCCGAGCCCGATCATGAGGCCGGCGGCGAGATAGATCGCCAGACGACCCGCTGCGTCACGAGCCTGTTCCAACGCGGATAAGCGCCGGCGTCGTGCGCGGCGCTCAGCGCAAAGTGCCGGGACGGCTAGCGCGCGAGCAGCGTCTCGGCGCCGCCCCAGATGCGTTCCTGCAAGCTCCGGCGGCGTTTGTACGTGACGTGGTACACGTCGTGATCCTTCGCCGCCTCGAGCAGAACGTCGTCGCTCGTCTTGAGCTCGTCGACGAGAGCAAGCTCGAGCGCGCGAACGCCGTACCAGTGCTCGCCGGTCGCGACGCGCTCGATGTCGACCTGCGGCCGATGCTCGCGGATCTGCGCCTTGAACAGCTCGTGGATGTCCTCGACTTCCTGCTGGAGCTTTTCGCGGCCCTCGTCGGTGTTCTTGCCGAACATCGTCAGCGTGCGCTTGTAGCGGCCGGCCATGATCTGCTCGAAGTCGACGCCCTTCTCGTCGAGCAGGCGATGGAAGTTCGGCAGCTGCGCGAGCACGCCGATCGAGCCGACGATCGCGAACGGCGCCGCGATGAGTCGGTCCGCGACACAGGCCATGAGGTAGCCGCCGCTCGCGGCGACCTTGTCGACGGCGACGACGAGCTTCAAGCCGTGCTGCTTCAAGCGCACGAGCTGCGAGGCCGCGAAGCCGTGCTCGTGCACCGTGCCGCCCGAGTTCTCGAGGCGCACGAGCACCTGCTCGCCGGGCTTCGCGACACGCAGCACGGCGGAGACCTCTTCTCGCAGCGACGCAGCCGCCGTGGCGCGCAGATCGCCTTTGAAGTCGAGCACGTAGAGCCGCGGCTTCGCGGCGTCCGCCTTCGCGCGCGCCTTCTCCTCGCGCTTGCGCTCCTTCTGCCGCGCCTTCAGCGTCTTCTTGTAGCGGCCCTTGCCCTCGATCGCGAGCCTGAGCTGGTCGGCGGACTCCTCGAGCTTGCGATTCAAGTGCTCGACGACGAGCCCTTCGGCGTGCCCGCGCTTCCGCGACGCCGCGATGAAGGCAACGATGACGAACAGCACGAAGGCGAGCGTCGCGAGCTGCGCGAGAAAGAGACCGTACGCGGCGAGGAACTCGCTCACCGCTCGTCAGAGCCCGACGTTGTTCTTCTCGAACACGCGGTCCGCGCGATAGCTCGAGCGGACGAGCGGGCCCGCGACGACCTCGAGGAAGCCGCGCCGCAAGCCCGCGCTGCGGTAGAGCTCGAACTCGCGCGGCGTCACGTAGCGCTCGACGGGCAGGTGATTCGGCGTCGGGCGCAGGTACTGGCCGAACGTGACGATGTCGACGCCGGCGCGCTTCAAGTCGTCGAGTGCCGCCTCGATCTCGGCATCGGTCTCCCCGAGGCCGAGCATCAGGCTCGACTTCGTCAGCACTGCGGAGCGATGACGCTTCGCGAACTCGAGCACGGACAACGTCTGCCGGTAGCCGGCGCGCGCATCGCGCACCTTGTGCGTCAGCCGCTCGACGGTCTCGAGGTTCTGCGCGAACACGTCGAGGCCCGAATCGACGACCGTCGCGACGTCCTCGAGCTTTCCCGCGAAGTCCGGCGTCAGCGCTTCGACGGCCGTGCTTGGGCAGCGGGCTTTGATCGCGCGGATACAGTCGGCGTAGTGCCGCGCGCCGCCGTCGGGCAGGTCGTCGCGATCGACGGACGTCAGCACCACGTAGCGCAAACCCATGAGCTCGACCGTGCGCGCCGAGTTCTCGACCTCGTCGGGATCGAGCCAGCCGTGCGGATTCCCCGTGTCGACGGCGCAGAACTGACACGCGCGCGTGCAGACCTTGCCCATCAGCATGATCGTGGCCGTGCCGTGGTTCCAGCATTCGCCGATGTTCGGGCAGATCGATTCCTCGCAGACCGTGACGAGTCGATGCTCGCGCACCGTGGCGCGCAGCCGCTCGAAGCGCTCGCCGGCGGGCATGCGAGCCTTCAGCCACGGCGGCTTCGGCTCGCGCCGCGCCGTTTGCCGATCGGGGCGCGCCTTGACGCCGTTCTTGATCGCGGCGAATCCCTGCTCGGTCTGGTACTTCGTGCCCGTCGCGACGACGGGGATGCCGCGGAATTCGCTCATCGTGGTTGGTAACATCGTCGGAATGGCGATCCGAGTATCGCACGGGCATTGAACGAGGTGTTATGGGGCGGTATCGAGCGCCGCGCCCGCCGAGCGCGAAATACATCACGCCGGAAGGCGCCGCGCGCTTGCGCCGCGAGCTCGACGAGCTGTGGCGCGTGAAGCGGCCGGCCGTCACGCGCGCCGTCGCCGAGGCGGCCGCGCAGGGCGACCGGTCCGAGAATGCCGAGTACATTTACGGCAAGAAGCAGCTCGCCGAGATCGATCGGCGCGTGCGTTATCTCCGCAAACGGCTCACCGGCATTCGCGTCGTGGACCAGGCGCCGAGCGACACGAGCCGCGTGTTCTTCGGTGCGTGGTTCGAGCTCGACGACGTCAGCGGCCGGCGCGAGTACCGGCTCGTCGGCCCCGACGAGCTCGACTTCTCGGCGGACTACGTGAGCATCGACGCGCCGCTCGGCCGCGCCGTGCTGGGCAAACCGGTGGGCGCGAGGATCACGGTGCGCGCCCCCGAGGGCGAACGGGAGTACACGCTGACGGGTGTTCGCTACGCGTGAGCGGCGGAGCCGGGAATGGCTGCGGCTTTGCGGCATGCCGGCCATCCATGGCCGGCGCCGCAAATCGCTCCTGCATTTGCGGCATGCCGGCCATCCATGGCCGGCGCCGCAAATCGCTCCTGCATTTGCGGCATGCCGGCATCCATGGCCGGCAAAAAAAAAGCCCGGCTCCGGGCCGGGCGAGTTCACAGGGGGAAACCGTTCGGGACTATTGCAAGCGAGCCCAGTTGATCAGCCGCACGTCGCTCGAGCGCAGATCGAAGTTTCGGGCGAGCAGCGCCTCGATCTCCTTCGTCTCGTAGCGCTGATCGGTCGCTTGATTCACTTCCACCACTCCGCTGAACTCTTGATCCGAGCCGGCTGCCGCCTCACCCGTCAGAACGAAGTGCGTGTAGTACTTGACACCCATGGGGTGAGACTCTAGGCAACGGCTCGCGCAACGTCTGTGACTGGATGCACAGTTTGCCGGCGCGCGGCGCGCGCGCACGCGATGAATCGCGGCAATATGTGGTGAAAGTCGCCGCGGGCTGCGCTCTTGACATATTTTCCCCGGCGCAGGTACAGAAGGCTTTGGCCTCAGGAGACCCGATGAAGCTCGTTCGGTTTGCCGTACTCGCGAGCGTGCTCGTGGCTCTCGCGCTACCCGTCAAAGCCCAACAGAACGCGCGCGCGACGCTGTTCGCGGAAGCCGACCGCGCCCTCGAAAGTGCGCGAGCCGCGAAAGCCGAGCTGCTCGCGCCCAGCACGTTCACGCGCGGTCTCGAAGCCTACATGGCCGCCGAGAACGATCTCCAGCGCGGCCGCAACGTCGAACGGATACGCAGCTCGCTCGCATCGGCCGCACGCGCGTTCAACGAAGCGCGCGACGCCGCCGAGATCGCCGACGTGACGCTCGCCGCCGTCATCAAGACGCGCGCCGACGCCATGAATGCCAACGCGGAAACGTTCGCCGCCAACTTGTGGCTCGAGGCGAGCGAGAGCTTCGAGAACGCGGCGCGCCGGCTCGAGAGCGGCGACATTCGCGGCGCGCGCAGCCGCGCCGACGAGGCCGAAACGCTCTATCGCGACGCCGAGCTCACGGCCATCAAAGCGCAGTATCTGAGCCAGACGCGTGCGCTGCTCGCCGAGGCGGAGCAGGCTCGCGTGCCGCGCTTGGCGCCGCGAACCTACGAGAAAGCGCGTTCGCTGCTCGCGGACGCCGAGCGCGAGCTCAACGAAAACCGCTACGACACCGACCTGCCGCGGAGCCTGGCGCAGCAGGCGAACTACGAGGCGCGGCACGCGATCTATCTCGCGCAGCTCATCGAGCGCCTGCGCAGCGAGGACCAGTCGCTCGAGGACTTGATTCTGCGCTTCGAGCAGCCGCTCCTCGACATCAGCGCCGCCGCCGACAAGGTCGCGCAGCTCGACCGGGGCGTCGAGCCCGTCGTCGCCGAGCTCGTGGCCTACATCGAAGGGCTTCGCGAGCAGGCGGCGCAGGCCGAGCAGGATCTCGCCGACACGCGTACGCGCGTCGGCGAGCTCGAGGAAGAAATTCGCGATCTCGACGCGCGCCTGGGCGGCGTGTCGCAGGAGCGCGTGGCGCTCGTGCAAAGGCTCGAGGCCGAAGCGCGTATTCGTGAGCAGTTCGCGACGATCGAGAACCTGTTCACGCGCGACGAGGCGCGTGTCTCGCGCGAAGGCAACCGCGTGATCATCCGGCTCGTGGGCCTCACGTTCCAGAGCGGACAGGACGTCGTACGCCCCAACTACCGCCCGTTGCTCGAGAAGCTGAAGCAGGCGGCCGACGTGTTTCCGCAGTCGCAGATCACGATCGAAGGGCACACGGACTCGTACGGCGGCGACGAGGGCAACCTGGCGCTGTCGCGCCGGCGCGCCGACGCCGTCAGCGCGTACCTGACGAACGAGCTCGGCGTGCCGGCCTTCCGCATCAGCTCCGTCGGCTACGGCGAGACGCAGCCGATCGCCAACAACGACACCGAGCAGGGCCGCGCGCGCAACCGCCGCATCGACGTCATCATCGAACCCCAACTCGAGTCCGCCCCCTAAGCCCCTCCCACCCCGCACGCGGCGAGCGAACGAACCGGCGCGCGAAGCGAGTCGCGAAGCGCGACTTCCCCAACGCGATCATGCGTTCGAAGAAGATTCGAGCCATTCGCCGACGATTTCGGCCACCAACGGTTGGGTGAGATAGCCGTAAGCCTCGTGCGGGTTCAATCCGACGTCCCCGCGAAAGTAGTTCGCGAAGTCGACGTGGTCCTCGATCGAGTCGACGAGCCGAAGATCGAGCATCTCGCGAAAGAGCGGCCTCAAGCGCGGCAACAGCGCCGTCGTGTCGCCGAGCGCCGCGAGATTCACCCACCTTCGGATGTTGTGCGGATAGCGCGCCGCGCCCACCTCGCGCGTACCCTTCAGCGACCGCTGCACGAACCGCGTCCCGAGCGGGCTGCCGAGCGTCAGGAACAGGCTCACCTCGCCGCGCGCCGCGTGCTCGTGCGTCAGCTCCCAGAGCGCGTCGTACGCGATGACCGACCCCAAGCTGTGCCCGATCAACAGCACGCGCTCGCTGCGCAGCCACGCCGCTTCGAGCGTGCCGCGCAACACCGCGCGAACGTCGGCGCCGATCCCATCGCGATTCTTCAAGTAGCGATTCGCTTCGTGCATGAGCCGCCGCGTCGTGGCAGGCGCGAGACGCCTGCCCACGAACGGCCACCGGTCGCCGATCAGGTGCGACCACCGCAACAAGCGGCGCCTCCACGAGCGGAGCTCGCGCAGATCTTCGCGCGTGGCTTCCGTCTGCTCGAGCAGCCGCTCGATCCCGGGCAAGTCGACGGTAATGTCGCGATGCGCGCCGTGAAACAGGTAGGTCCACGCGACGAGCTCGAACGCAACGCTGCCCGTTGCGATCCGCTCGGCCGCGCGCGGGCGAGTGCGAGCGAGCGCGCGCACGAGCACGCGCTCGAGCTGCGGGCGGTAGAGCTCGGGAGGCGGCTTCGGGTTCAACCCCGGGACGAAGATGATGCGAGCGGGTGTCAAACCGATTCGGGCGCCTGTGACCGCCGCCACTGCCTTGGGTATAGTCGATGACTCTCGAGAGAAGCGACGGTAAGGGAGAATAGGTCTTGCGGTATCTGCATACAATGGTGCGCGTCAGCAACCTCGAGCAGTCGCTCGATTTCTATTGCAACAAGCTCGGCTTGAAGCAAGTCCGCCGCATCGATCACGAAGCGGGGCGCTTCACGCTCGTCTTCGTCGCCGCCGAAGGCCAAGAAGACTGCGCGATCGAGCTCACCTACAACTGGGATCCCGAGCAATACACGGGCGGCCGCAACTTCGGCCACATCGCCTACGAGGTCGACGACATCTACGCGACTTGCGCGCGGCTTCGCGACGCCGGCGTCACGATCAACCGCCCGCCGCGCGACGGCAAGATGGCGTTCATCCGCTCGCCGGACTCCATCTCGATCGAGCTGCTACAGAAAGGCGAGGCGCTGCCGAAGGCCGAGCCTTGGGCTTCGATGCCGAATACCGGCACGTGGTGAGTCTCAAGCCAGATCGCGCTGAATGACGCGGAAATTTCCGGTCTCGACGTCGTCGCCGTCCGAGTCCCTGAGCACGACGCGATTGCGGCCCTCGCGCTTCGCCCGGTAGAGCGCCTCGTCGGCCGCCTGGATCGCGCCGGCCAAGCTGCGGCTCGTCTCGGGGCGCGCGAGCGCCATGCCGACGCTCACCGTCACGTACTTCGCCGCCTGCGAGCCCGCGTGCGGGATCGCGAGCTCGAGCACGTCGCGGTGGATCTGCTCGGGAACCGCGCGCGCGTACTCGTCGGGCGGCCCGTAGAGAACGAGCACGAACTCCTCGCCGCCGTACCGCGCCGCGAAGTCGAAGGGCCGCTTTGCGCCGCGGGCGATGCACTTCGCCACGCGCCTCAAGCAATCGTCGCCCGCCTGATGGCCGTAGAGGTCGTTGAAGACCTTGAAAAAGTCGATGTCGACGAAAATGATCGCGACCGAGGTGCCTTCGCGGCGCGATTGGCGCCAGAGCCGCTCCATGTAGTCGTCGAAGATGCGGCGGTTGTACAAGCCCGTCATGCCGTCCCGTTCGGCGAGCTCGTTCAAGAGCCGCGTCTCGAGAAAATTCGTGCGCAGCGCGTGCTCGAGGTTGTAGGTGGAAATGCTGCCGATCACGGCAGCGCCGCCCAAAATTGCGGCGCTGTAGCAGAGCGCGTCGAACGGCAAGCCCACCGCGACTCCCATGATGAAGTGTCCGGCAATCAGGATCGCCGCGATCGTGACGGCGACGTTGAAGAGCAGCCCCAAGAACAAGCAGCCGTAGAGCACGACGAGCACGAGTCCGGCGAGCACGTAGGAGGAACCCGCGAGCGCGCCGAGGTGCGCAATATAGGTGACGACGAAACCGATCAGAGTGACGCCGACGGCAACGACCTCCGTGTAGTAGCGCTGCGCGGCGGGTACCGAGATCGCGGCGCCGATGATCACGAGCAGCGGGCACAAGATCCCGAGGCGCAACGTGTTGAGCGGGCCGCCGGTGCTCGTACCGAGCAACAGGTCGAGGCAAGTGACCGCGAGCACGATGATCAGCGCGATGAGCCCCGACAACCGCGCGCGCGGCAGGTTCTGCGCGACGTAGAAGTCGCGAAAGTCCTTTTCGAGCAGGCCCGAGAAACGCAAGCCCTTGAACCCACGCTTCAACTGTTCGGCGTAGGGCGAGCCGTACTCGTGCTGGTCGAGCCTTTGTAAGTCCATATCGAGGCGGGCGCTGCCAGATCCGGAAGCATGAGCCGGCCTGCCGGGCAAATCTTCAACCCAAGTCACAAATGGAGATCGATCTCATCGATAGAGCGGCAGCAGCGGTTCCGCCGCGGCGCGTTCGGACCCCTCGGCGGCGCGCTCGAGCGCGGCTAACGCGGCTTCGAGGTCGTCGCCGCGCCAGACTCCCGGCGCCGAACCGTAGATGTGCGCTTCGAGCGCGAGCACCTCGCGTGCCGCAGGCTCGGGAAGCAGCGCGGCGAGCGCTCCCAAGCTGCGCGGCGGGTTCGGCGCGAAGCGAGCTTCGGCGAAGCGCAGCAAGTGGTCGCGGGCGGCGCGCGCGTCGCTCACGGCGCAGGCGCTCGCGAGGTCGCGCATGATCTTGCGCAT
>JBBIJV010000160.1:0-8496 GCA_037445815.1 Rhodospirillaceae bacterium | reverse complement strand
CGGACGCCAACAGCGCGTCGACGCGCTCCTGCGCGTGAGGCGTGGAGAGCTCCCCGACCAGCCGCAGGTTCAGCGCCTCGAGAATCGGCTGCCAGCTTTCTCCCTCCGGCACCGTGCTCTTGCGCACCTCGAGCGCGCTGTTGAGTTGATACCAGCCGTGCGCGACGCGCCGGAACAGCGCACGGTTGTAGAGGTAGTCTCGGGACACCTCGTTGCGCGACAGCACGTTCGACAAGTGCTGCCGCCTGTTGCGCGACGCGCGGAGAATGGTCTCCGGCAGGTGCTGCCATGCTTGGAGGATCGCCCGGGTGTCGAGCGCGCAATCGAGCGTGCGATCGACGCGTGTGAAGCGCGTGCGGAAGAGCGTCCAGAAAGTCTGGAAGACGAAATACTCCGATAGGCGTTTGTCGATGCGCACGAGGCGCTCGCCGGACTTCAGATCGACGTGGGCCGGAGCCAAGAGCTCGTAAAGGGCCGCCGCCGGCCCCTGCGCGAAACGCGGGTCGCGGAAGGCCTCGCGCAGCACGGCGTGCAGGGCGTTGCAGCCGTAATGATCCGTGGCATTCAGGTCGGCGCCACGCTCCAGAAGCGCGGTGACGAGCGCCACGTTGCCCGCCGCAGCGGCCGCGATCAGCGGGGTTTGATTCATGGCGGTGCGGTGCTCGAGTCCGTGCACGCCGCACTGGCGCAGCACCTCCTTGAAGTTGTGCGCGGCATACGGCGTCAGCAGCCGGCGCCGATGCGAGACGCTCTGCTGCTCGAAGTGTTGCTTCACCCCGAAGCCGGCCTCTTCGGCGAGCCGCGCCGCGAGCTCCGGCTCGTCGTGGAACGCCGCGTACTCGGCGAGCCGGCGCTTGTGCTTGTCGCCGACCGCGCGCTCGCGAAAAACCTTCCCGAGCAGCTCGCGCACCGCAGGCTCGTCGACCACGGGCCACGGCGGCGCGACCTGTTTCAAGATCGACTGGCGGATCGCGTCGGCCTGCTCCTGCTTGCCCTGGAGCTCGAGCTTGCGCGCTTCCTTCTGCCAGTCCTCGACGCTCGAGCGCTGCGCGTCCACCCGCGGCTGCGCGGTGCCGGCGGCGAGGTCGAGCAGCCGGAGCAACGGGTGCTCGGTGTCGGACTCGATCCAATAGAGATTCTTCACCGCACGAGTCAGCGCCACGTACAGCGCGTTCACGAAGAACTTGTAGATCTCGAGCGACTTGTCGCTCTTGTCGCGCGCGCGGCGGTACTCGAGCGTGTCGCCATCGAGATCCGCTCGCGTCACGCCCTCGGCTATCTCCGCGAAGTCGCGCCGGTAGTCGGAAACGAAGCGGTACAAGACGATGTTGTCGTACTCGAGCCCTTTGGCCTCGTGGATCGAGAACAACAGCGGCGTCGAGAAGTGCTCGCGGGCAGCGGCCTTGTCCTCGTCGCGCATCACGAGCACGGCAAAGCGGGTCGACTGGCGGATTTTGGCGTCGAGCTCGCGCTTCGTCGCGGGATGGTCCGAGAGAAGCTGCACGCTGCCGGGCTCCTCGCCGACGGCATCGACGAGAAAATTGCTCTCGCGATCGATCGAGCCGAAGCGCCGGTGCTTGATCTTCAGCAGTGCGTTGGCGACCCGCGTGGTCTCGGGCACGTTGCGGAAGTTCGCGCGAAGCACGCGAAGCTCCTGTCGCTCCGCGAGCTGCGCGTCACGCCAGAACAGCGTCTTCACCTGGCTCCAGGAGAAGAAGTTCGGATGGACGATCTGATTGGAATCGCCGCAGAGCAGGAATCGGTCGGGTTCTTTGAGCGTCCGTAGGGCCACGGCGAGCTGCGCCGTAGTGAGATCCTGCACCTCGTCGATCACCATGAAGTCGTAGCGCGGGGCGGCGAGCGCGAGCCAGTCGTGCGCGACGAGGCCGGGGTCGTAGAGGTTCGACTCGGCTAGCCACTCGCGGTACCGTTCGAACAGATCGTAAACGCGGCCGCGCTCCGCCGCGGGGAAGATCGACTGACGCACGCCGAGCCCGAGATATTCCGCGCGGGACAGCACTCCGCCGGGGCGCGCGAGGATCACGCCGCGGATCTCCTCGAACGCTTGATGGCCGTCGATGTTCTTGAAGGCTTGGCCTTGGCGCTGGCGCGCGAACCAGCCGGCGAACTCTCTCGCGCCCGCCTCGCGGCCGCGCGGCACGCGGATCGATTCGAGAAACTCGCGGTACGACAGAAACGTCGCTTCCTGGTCCGGGTGCTCGAATCCCGCCGCGTAATAAAGGTCGCGGGCATTGCGGGCGAGGTAGGCCGACTGCGTGACGTACAGCACCTCGCCCGGCACGTCCTTCAGCTTCTCGAGCGTCAGCGCCGTCTTGCCGCTGCCGGCGCCGCCGACGATCACGAGCGGGGGCGGCGATCGATAGACGGCGTCCTGGGCATCGTCGAACGAAAGCGGCTTGTCGAGAAACCGAAGCGTCGTCCGCACGGGGTGCAAGTACCGGACGTCCTCGGCTTCGGCCGCCGCCGCGTCGGGTTGAGCGTCGGCGATCTTGGCCTCCTCTACGGTGCAGCCGCGCAGGAAACGCGAGCCCGCGTAGTCGTGATTCTCGATGACTTCGAGCATCAACGCGCACACTTCGCCGCGGTAACGCACGAGCGTGAACAGCAGGCGGTGCGGCCCGTCGAGGCGCGCGCGGTAAAACTTACCGTGCGGGACATTGCTCAGCTTCTTGACGTCCGCCGCACGAAAATCGCCGCGCGCGATCGCTTCGACGGCTCGACGGTAGCGGTCCGCGACCTTGCTCGTCGTCAAGCCGCTGTATTCGAGGATCCGCACTGCCCGAACGGCCGCCCGCCGACTAATGCGTGCTTCCCTAGGCTTCGGCGTCCATCAGCTTCTGCACGAGGCCCGGCGGCACCTCGGCGTAGTGAGCGAACTCCATCGTGAACGTGCCGCGCCCGCTCGTCGCCGAGCGCAGGAAGTTGATGTAGCCGAACATCTCGGACAGCGGCACGAAGCCCTGCACCGTGGCCTGGTTGCCCTTCTGGCCTTGCTCCGTGACGGTGCCGCGGCGGCGATTGATGTCGCCGATGATGGTGCCCAGGTAGTCCGCCTCGGTGACGACCTCGATGCGCATGATCGGCTCGAGCAACTTCGGTTTGCTCGATTTGTGAGCCTCGCGGAAGCACGCGCGGCCGGCGATCTCGAACGCCAGCGCGGAGGAGTCCACGTCGTGGTACTTGCCGTCGACGAGCCGGGCCTTGAAGTCCACCACCTCGTAGCCCGCCACTTGGCCGCGCTTGCACTCGGTGAGAATCGCGTGCTCGACGGCCGGGATGAACTCGCGGGGGATTCGGCCGCCGACGATCTCGTCGGAGAACTGCACGCCGGTGCCGTACGGCAGCGGCTCGAAGATCATCTTCACCTCGGCGTACTGACCCGAGCCGCCCGACTGCTTCTTGTGCGTGTAGACGAGCTCGACGGGCATGCCGAACGCTTCGCGGAAGCTGACGCGCGGGCGGCCCATGTTGGCCTCGACGCCGAGCTCCGTGCGCATGCGGTCGATCGTGACCTCGAGGTGCAGCTCGCCCATGCCCTTGAGCACGGTCTGCCCGGTCTCCTGGTCGACCTCGAGCTTCAGCGACGGGTCGGCTTTCACCATCTTGTAGAGCGCCGTCGACAGCTTGTCGACGTCGGCGCGCGTCTTCGGCTCCACCGAGACGCTGATCACGGGGTCCGGGAAACGCATGCGCTCGAGCAGCGCCGGATGGTCGGGATCGGAGAGCGAGTCGCCCGTCTCCGTCTCCTTCAACGAGACGAAGGCGCAGATGTCGCCGGCGCGGCATTCCTCGATATCCTTCGTAACGGCGGCCTGCACCTCGACCATGCGGCCGATGCGCTCCTTCTTGTTCCGCGTGACGTTGAGCAGCGTGTCGCCCTTCTTGATGACGCCCGAATAGACGCGCACGAAGGTCAGCGTGCCGAACTGGTCGTTGATGACCTTGAACGCGAGCGCGCGCGCCGGCGCGTCGTCGGTGACCTCTTGCGTGCCGATGATCTTGCCGTCCGGATCCACCATGCCGATGCCGCCGTTCTCGCCCGGGAACGGCAGATAATCGATGACGGCGTCGAGCAATTGCTGCACGCCTTTGTTCTTGAACGACGAGCCGCAGAAGATCGGCACGAGCTCGCCGGTGATCGTGCCCTTGCGGATGCACGCTTTCAGCTTCACGGGGTCGAACTTGCCGGATTCGACGAACTCGAGGAACGCCTCCTCGTCGAGCGCGAGCGCGTGCTCGAGCAGCTCTTGACGCAGCTCCGGAATGCGCTTGATCCAGTCGTTGTCGGCCGCGGCCGCGAAATTGAACCGGCCCTCGAGCTTCTCGAGCGGCACCGTTTCCCACTTCGCGTCCTTGTCGTCGGAATCCCAGATGTAGGCTTGGCCCGCGACGAGATCGGCCATGCCGCAGAACTCGTCGTAGCTGCCGAGCGGCACGTGACAGACCACGGCCTTCGGGCTCAAGCGCTGCTTGATGCCCTTGACGCAATGGGCGAAGTTCGCGCCCATGCGGTCCATCTTGTTGACGTAGCACATGCGCGGCACGTTGTACTGGTTCGCGAGCCGCCAGTTCGTCTCCGTCTGCGGCTCGACGCCCGCAACGCCGTCGAACACGACGACGGCGCCGTCGAGCACGCGCAAGCTGCGGTTCACCTCGATCGTGAAGTCGACGTGGCCCGGCGTGTCGATCAGGTTGATTTGATAGCCCTTCCACTCCGCGGAAACGGCCGCGCTCTGGATCGTGATGCCGCGCTTGCGCTCCTGCTCCAGATAGTCCGTCGTCGTGCTGGTCTTGCCGTCCTTCGTGTCGTGGACTTCGATGATCTGGTGCTTCTTGCCCGTGTAATAGAGCACGCGCTCGGTGGTCGTGGTCTTGCCCGCGTCGATATGGGCGATAATGCCGATATTGCGGTACAGCTTGAGGGGCTTTTGCCTGGCCATAAAAGTGTGGTCTCGTTCAAAATACGGGATGCCGGCGGCGTTTACCGTCCGCCGGGGCAGCACTAAAAACTAGAGTTGCCGCGATTTAGGGAAGCTGAAGGGCGGGGCGGCCCGGCCTTCCAGCGGGGCGCCACTGTACCCCAACTCAGGGCCGAGGGGCCAGCCGAAAAACACGGCCGCGCGCCTTTACAAATATTGCGACCGACATGGCCGCCGGATCGCGCCTAATGATGGCGCCACGAGCCTCGAAGGTGTCTCACTGCTTATGAAAAGCCGAGCCATTCCCATCCCCTTGATCTCGCTGGCCGCGCTCGTCGCAGCCTGTCAGCCGTCCGACGAGGAGCTCGCGGCGCGCTACGAGGGCGTCGTCGACCGCTACTGCCTCGAGTGCCACGATTCCGCGGGCCGCGAGGCGGGCCTCTCGCTCGAGGGCGTCGACTTGACCGACGTCGCGGCGCACCCCGACATGTTCGAGAACGTGGCCCGCAAGCTGCGCGGGCGTCAGATGCCGCCCCTCGGCGGGCCCCGCCCCGACCCGGAAACCTACGAGGGCTTCGCCGCTTATCTCGAGCGACGCCTCGACGAAGCCGCGCTCGCGTCGCCCGAGCCGGGGCAGGCTTCGATCCACAGGCTGAACCGCACCGAGTACGGCAACGCCGTGCGCGATCTGCTCGCGCTCGAGGTGGATCCTGCCGAGTACTTGCCGGCCGACGACGAGGGTTACGGCTTCGACAACATCGCGGACGTGCTGCGCGTGTCGCCGTCGCTGCTCGAGCAATATCTCGCGGCGTCAGCCAAGATCGCGGCGCTCGCCGTCGGCGATCCGAACACGCGGGCCGTCACGGCCGTCTATCGTGCGCCGTCCGACCTCGCGCAGGGCGTGCACGTCGAAGGCATGCCGCTCGGCACGCGCGGCGGGATCAAGATCGAGCACTATTTCCCGCTCGACGGCGAGTACGAGCTCGATGTCTTCCTGTTGCGCAACATCGTGGGCTACATGACGGGCCTCGAATGGGCGCACGAGCTCGAGATCGCCGTGGACGGCCACCGCGTGTTCTTGGCGCAGGTGGGCGGCGAGGAAGACAACGCGATGTCCGACGCGAACATGTCGGCCGCTGCGAACGCGATCGACGAGCGCCTGCGCACGCGCGTGTTCGTGACGGCGGGCCCGCACGAGGTCACCGTGGCTTTCCTCGAGCGCAGCGCCGCCGAGACGCACGAGCCGCTCGAGCTGCACACGCGCAACCTCGACCTTCAGGACATGAACGGCTTGCCCGTCGTCGACTACGTGAACGTGCGCGGCCCGTTCAACGCGACGGGCCCCGGCACCACGCCGAGCCGCGAGCGCATCTTCACCTGCCGGCCCGCCGACGAGTCGACGGCGCGCGTCTGCGCGACGGAGATTCTTTCGAGCCTGGCGCGCCGCGCCTATCGCCGTAAGCCCACCGAGCAGGACGTTGCGACGCTGCTCTCGTTCTACGAGAAGGGCGCCGCGCGCGGCGGCTTCGACGCCGGCATCCAATCGGCGCTGCGCGTGATTCTGACGAGCCCGAAGTTCCTGTTCCGCGACGAGCCGGATCCGGCCGGGGTAGCGCCGGGCTCGTTGTACGCGCTCGACGACTCCGCGCTCGCGTCGCGGCTCTCGTTCTTCCTCTGGAGCTCGCTGCCCGACGACGAGCTGCTCGATCTGGCCGCACAGGGCAAGTTGAGCGATCAGAGCGTGTTCGACGAGCAGATCGACCGCATGCTCGCCGACCCGCGCTCCGCGGCGCTCGTCGAGAATTTCGCGGGCCAGTGGCTCTTCTTGCGCAACCTCCAGAGCGCGACGCCGGATATCGAGGAGTTCCCGAACTTCGACGACAACCTGCGCCGCTCGATGCGGCGCGAGACCGAGCTGCTCTTCGAGCACGTCATGCGCGAGGACTTGCCCATCAACGAGCTCTTGACTGCCGATTACACGTTCGTCAACGAGCGGCTCGCGCGGCATTACGACATGCCCGGCATCTACGGCAGCCATTTCCGCAAGGTGAGCGTCGAGAACGAGGCGCGCCGAGGGCTGCTCGGGCACGCCAGCATCCTGACCGTAACGTCGTACCCGAACCGCACGTCGCCGGTGCTGCGCGGCAAGTGGGTGCTCGAGAACGTGCTCGGCACGCCGCCGCCGCCGCCGCTGCCGAACGTGCCGGCGCTTCCCGAGAACGAGACCGGCAAGGTGGAGCGCACGCTGCGCGAGCGGCTCGCGGAGCACCGCGCGAATCCCGTCTGCGCCACGTGCCACGACGTGATGGATCCGATCGGGCTCGGGCTCGAGAACTTCGATGCCGTCGGCCAGTGGCGCACGAAGGAGCCCGGCGGCGTCATCGATGCCCACGGGCAGCTCGCCGACGGCACGCCGATTTCGGGCGCCGCGGAGCTGCGTGAGGCGCTGACGGCCGAGCCCGAGCCGTTTGCGCGCGTGTTCACGTCGAAGCTGCTCACGTACGCGCTGGGTCGCGGGCTCGAGGCGCACGACATGCCGACGGTGCGCAGCATCGTGCGCGCGGCCGAAGCCGAGGATTACCGGTTCTCGGCGATCGTGAAGGGCATCGCGAACAGCGTGCCGTTCCGCATGCGCCGCGCGCAGTCGGCCGAAGCGCCGGCGCCGCAGACCATCGCCCGCACCGAGTAGCGCGTTCGCGAGCCGCGGCGGCACGCGGCAGCCTTCGGGCTACAGCCGCCGCCCTTGCGCGTGGCGGCGGCCACGGCAACGCCGTCAGCCGGCGAAGCGGTGCATGCCGCCGTCGACGTGGATGACCTCGCCCGTGATGTAGCGCGCGAGCGGCGACGCGAGGAACGCGACGAGGTAGGCCACGTCCTCGGGCTCGCCGAAATAGCCGACGGGGATGTTCGCGTCGATGAACGCGCGGCGGTTCTCGGCCGTCGGGTGCAGGCGTTCGAGGATCTGCTCGCTGTTGATTCGGCCCGGCGGCACGCAGTTCACCGTGATGCCGTCCTTCGCGAGCTCGCGCGACAAGCCCTTCGCCCAGTTGTGCAAGCCGGCCTTCGCGACGGACGCGATATTGACGCCGAACGGCTCGTTGGCGCCCGTGATGTTGATGATTCGGCCGAAGCGCCGCGCGCGCATCGTGGGAATGAACTGATTCGTGAGGCGCCGCACGAGGTCGAAGTTGAGCCGCATGCCTTCCTGCCACTGTTCCTCGGTCGCGTTCCAGGGCACTGGCCGCGAGCTGCCGGCGTTGTTGACGAGCACGTCGAGCTCGCCGAGCTCGGCGAGCACACGGTCGCGCATGCGCTCCATGACGCCGTCGCTCGTCAAATCTTCGGCCATGACGAGCGGGCGCGTATGCCCGGCCGCTTCGATCTCGTCGGCGAGCTCGTTCAACAGGCTCGCGCGCCGCGCGACGATCGCCACGCGGCAGCCCTCGGCCGCCAAGACCTTGGCGATGCCGCGGCCGATGCCGCGGCTTGCGCCCGTCACGAGGCAGGTTCGGTTCGTGAGTTGCAGGTCCATCGTGTCAGATCGGAAGAGCACACG
>JBBIJV010000159.1:0-8519 GCA_037445815.1 Rhodospirillaceae bacterium | reverse complement strand
GAGCTCGGCGGCCCCGGCGATGCCCGACGTGTCCGCGCCCGCGATCGACACCCCTTCGCCGTGCACGATGCTCGCTCTCGGCAGCGCCGCGCGAAGCCCCGCGAGCACGGTGACGCTCGGCTCCTCGTAGCCGGCGGCGGCCCACGGGCCGCGCATCTCTCGCCACGCATCGGCCAGCGGCCCGAGCACGGCGACGCGTCGTACATCCTCGGGGAGCGGCAGAGCGCCGCTCGAGTTCTTCGCGAGCACGAGCGACTTCGTGGCCACCTCGCGCGCGATGCGGCGGCGCGCCGCGATCGCCTCGGCGGATTCGGCGCTCGAGCCGCGCCGATACGGATCCTCGAAGAGGCCGAGGCGCTCCTTGAGCGTGAGCACGCGCCGCACGCTCGCGTCGATCTCGTCGATCGTGACGAGGCCGCGCTCGAGCGCGACGGGCAAGCCCTTTCGATAAGCCTCCGCCATCATGTCGATGTCGACGCCGGCCTTGAGCGCCAGCACCGCCGCGTCGACGATGTCGGCCGCCACGCCGTGATAAATGAGCTCGCGGATCGCGTTGTAGTCGCTGACGATGACGCCGTCGAAGCCGAGCTCGCCGCGTAGGTAATCGCTGAGCAGCGCCTTGTGCATCGTCATGGGGATGCCGCCGAGCTCCGTGAACGCGGGCATGATGGCCGCGACGCCGGCGCGAACGGCTTCCGCGAAGGCCGGCAAGTGCACCTCGCGCAGCGTGCGCTCCGAGATGTCGACCGAGGCGTAGTCGCGGCCGCCCATCACGGGGCCGTACGCGCAGAAATGCTTCGCCGTCGCCGCCACCGCATCCGCGGCGGCGAGATCCGCGCCTTGAAAGCCGCGGACTTTCGCCCGCGCGATCGCCACGGCGACCCATGGATCCTCGCCCGGCCCTTCGACGGTTCGGCCCCAGCGCAGGTCGCGTGACACGTCGAGCATCGGCGCGAACGTCATTGCGAGGCCGTCGGCGGCCGTCTCGCGCGCGGACTCGCGCGCCGTGAGCTCCCAGAGCCGCGGGTCGAACGTGCCGGCTTCGGCGAGCGGCACGGGAAACACCGTGCGATGACCGTGGATCACGTCGAACCCGATCAGGAGCGGAATGCCGAGCCGCGACTCCTCGACGGCGATTCGCTGCATGTCGTGCACGGCTTTGGCGCCGACGAGATTCAGCAGGTTGCCGAGCGTCCCATCGCGAATGGAGTCCGTCGAATCGCCCGTGATGACGGGCCCCGTGACGGCGTACGACGCCGAAGTCATGGTGAGCTGCCCCAGCTTTTCAGCCAGGGTCATGCGGCCGATCAGTTCTTCGACTCTGCTCATGCAAGCCCATCATGCTTCATCGGCGGGCCGGCGAGCCAGGAATCGAGCCGCACGCCGCGCTGAAGCCGGCGGCTGGGCGATGAGCTGCGTCGAGCGGCCGCAAGCGGGATTCTGCGGCTGCCCGGACGCCGGGACGGCGGGCCATTCCGTGCCGGTTGTGCGCTGATCGGCTTGTCATTCGCGCCCGCCGAGGGAATCATGCTGTCCTCGCGCAGGGACGCTGCGGCGCGGACGCCGAACGCCGAACCGAAAGGGACGTCACTTTGCCGAAGCCGAAATCCTCACGTTCGAGAGCCGCGAAGCGGGGCGGCCTGCCGGAAAGCCGGCAAGCTCGCGATCCCGCGAAGCTCGCGGCACTCGCGGACGACGCGCTGCTCGAGGCCGTGCAACGCCAAACGTTCCGGTATTTCTGGGACGCCGCGCATCCCGTCAGCGGGCTTGCCTACGACCGGCGCACGTCGCGCAAAGGCGCGAAGAATCCCGTGGACGATCCCGTGGCGATCGGCGGCTCGGGGTTCTCCGCGATGGCGCTGATCGTCGCCGCCGAGCGCGGCTGGATTGCGCGCGGCGCCGCGCTCGAACGGCTCGGCCGCATGCTGGACTTGCTCTTGTCCGCACGCTGCTATCACGGCGCTTTCCCGCACTTCATGAACGGACGCACCGGCGCAACCATCCCGTTCGGGCGCAAGGACGACGGCGCGGATCTTGTCGAGACCTCGTTGCTGCTGATGGGCCTGCTCTGCGCGCGCGAGTATTTCGCACGTGCAGACTCGGGAGAGGCGGCCGTTCGTGCGCGCATCTCGCAGCTCTGGGAGGAAGTCGAGTGGAGCTGGTTCACGCAAGGGCGTGACGTGTTGTTCTGGCATTGGAGCCCGTACAACGGCTGGGCGATGAATCACGAGATTCGCGGCTGGAACGAGTGCCTCATCACGTACGTGCTCGCCGCTTCGTCGCCCCGCTACGCGATCGATGCCGAGGTCTATCACCGCGGCTTCGCGAGCGGC
Organism: Rhodospirillaceae bacterium; assembly: GCA_037445815.1. Classification (GTDB taxonomy): domain Bacteria; phylum Pseudomonadota; class Gammaproteobacteria; order Steroidobacterales; family Rariloculaceae; genus FEN-1219. The sequence goes on along the minus strand of JBBIJV010000159.1, from coordinate 6,186 downwards.
GGCGCGTTCCGCAATCACAAGGCCTGGTATGCCATAGAGCTGCCGCTCGGCGCGGCGTACGGCGGCCCGCTGTTCTTCGCTCACTACTCGTTCTGCGGCCTCGATCCCCGCGGGCTCAAGGATCGTTATGCGGACTATTGGGCACAAAACGTGCATCACGTGCGTATCAACCGGGCCCATTGCATCGCAAATCCCGGCGAATTCGCAGGTTACGGCGAAGCGTGTTGGGGACTTACTGCGAGTGACGATCCGTGGGGATACTCCGCGCACGCTCCCGACAACGACAACGGCACGATCAGCCCGACCGCCGCGCTCGCGAGCCTGCCGTATGCCCCCGCCGACGTCATGGCGGTGCTGCGTCATTTCCTGCTGCGGCATGGCAAGCGCCTGTGGCGCGATTTCGGCTTCGTCGACGCGTTCTGCGAAAGCGAGAGTTGGTACGCGGACACGTTCCTCGCGATCGATCAAGGTCCGATCATCGTCATGATCGAAAACCATCGGACGGCACTCCTGTGGAAGCTCTTCATGGCCGTGCCCGAAGTCCGCTCCGGCTTGCGCAAGCTGGGTTTCTCGAGCCCGCATCTCGGCGATACGGAGCCGTGACGGAGAGCCTCGAGCAGTGGTTACGTCGCGAGCACGGGCACGCCGCGACCGCCATGCTGAGAAGCGTTTCGGCGCGCGACATCGTCAAGGAACGCCCGGGCTTCGGGCAGACCGTGCGGCCCGCCTCGGGCTCGATCGTCGCTTCGCCCGTGCTCGCGTCGTGGGATCCGGATCCGGACTATTTCTTCCACTGGTTCCGGGATTCCGCGATCGTCATGGAAGCCGTTCGCCTGCTCTACGAAGCCGGCGATCTCGGCGGCGAAGCCGTCACGCACTTCGCCGACTTCATTCGCTTCAGTCTCTCGCTGAAAGCGCTCGACGGACGCGCGCTCTTCGAGCTTCCGCACTGGCGGCTCAAGGTGCTGCCCGAGCTCGTGCAGTACCTGCGCGGCGACGACCTGTTGGCGGTGTCGGGTGACGCCGTCTATGCCGATGCGCGTGTGAATCCGGACGGCACGCTCGACATCTCGCGCTGGACGCGTCCGCAGCATGACGGCGCGCCGCTACGCGCGTTGACCGTGCGCCGCTGGCTGAAAACGTTGCGCGATCCGGGGCGGCGCGCGCCGCAAGCAATCTCGGCGAGCGCGCTGGCCGACGCCGAGCGGCTGCTCCGCACCGACCTCGGGCTCACGGCCGCGCACTGGCGCGAGCCGTCGCTCGACATCTGGGAAGAGGAGCTCGGGTCGCACTATTTCACGCTGCGCGTCTCGGCGGCGGCGCTGAACGAAGGCGCGGCGTGGCTCCGGGAGACCGGCGAACGCGGCGACGCCGCCGCGCTGCGCGCCGAAGCCGAGGTGATTCTAAAAATGCTCGACGATTACTGGCTCGCGGACGAGCAGTACTACCGCTCGCGCAGGATGCCGCCCGGCGCCTCGACGACGAAGCTCCTCGACTTCGCCGTGATTCTGGCCGCCATTCACGCGGACGACGGCGAGGCCGCCCACTCGCCGCGCGATCCGCGCATGCAGGTCACGCTGGAGAAGCTCGAGCGGCTCTTCGCGAGGCTCTATCCGATCAATCGCGACCTGCCGCTCGGGCGAGCACCCGCGCTCGGCCGGTACGAAGGCGACGTCTATTTCTCCGGTGGCGCGTACTACTTCTCGACGCTCGGCGCCGCTGAATTCTGCTTCCGGGCCGCGGCGGGCTACGCCCAGGGCAGCGCCGAGCGCCGCGCGTGGACCGCGCGCGGCGACGCTTACCTCGAAACTGTGCGCGCGTTCACGCCTCCGAGCGGCGACCTGTCGGAACAATTCGACCAGCGCACTGGTGAGCAAACCTCGGCGAAGCATCTGGCGTGGAGTTACGCGGCGTTCATTTCGTGCGTCGCGGCTCGTGGAGCGGTGCTCGGCGCATGACCGAACCGGCCGAAACCGGCAACTCGCCGGAAGTCTTCGAAGCGGCGCGCGCCGGCGTCGCGGCTCAAGCTCGCATGATCTACCGGGCGATCCTGGCGTCGCCGGTCGGTCGGCGCGTCGTTCTGCTCGCGTTGGCGCTGATCGTCGCGATCCTGATCACCACCTACGGGCAAATCGTCTTGAACGACTGGAATCAGCCGTTCTACGACGCATTGACGCGCCGCGACCTGAACGAGTTTCTCTATCAGCTCGGCGTGTATTTCGTCATCGTGGCCTGCTTGCTCGTTCTCGACGTCTCGCAACGCTGGATCACGGAGACCTTCAAGTTCCGGCTTCGCGAAGGATTGACGCGCGATCTATTGAAGCTGTGGATGGCGCCTCGCCGCGCCTTCTGGCTCGCCACGAGCGGCAGTCAACTGGCCGTGAATCCCGACCAGCGCGTCAGCGAGGACGCGCAGAAGCTCTGCGACATCTCGGCCGATCTCTCGATCGGGCTGTTCCGCGCGAGCGTGCTCTTGATCAGCTTCTCGGGCGTGCTCTGGACGATTTCCAACGACTTCACGTTTCGGGTCGGCGGCGCCGACTATGCCATACCGGGCTTCATGCTCTGGGCCGCGCTCTCGTACGCCTTCGTGGGCTCGCTGCTCTCCTATTACGTGGGCCGCAGCCTGATTCCGCGCAATGCCGTGCGCTACGCGCGCGAGGCGGACCTGCGCTTCGCACTCGTGCGCATCAGCGAGCACGTGGACGACATCACGCTCGCAGCCGGCGAAGCGGACGAGCGGCGGCGCGTCGAGACGGACATCGGCAACGTCATGCTCGCCATGCGGCGGCTCGTGCGCGGGCTCACGAATCTCACGTGGGTGACCGCAGGGTTCGGCTGGATCACGGGCATAGCCCCGATCCTGATCTCGGCGCCGCTTTATTTCACGGGCAAGACCTCGTTCGGCGGAATGATGCTGGCCGCGGCCGCTTTCACGCAGGCGCAAGGCTCGCTGCGCTGGTTCGTCGATAACTTCGGCGCGATCGCGGACTGGCGAGCGACGCTTCTGCGCGTGGCGAACTTCAGGGCGGCGCTGCTCGCCACCGAATCGCCGCAAGAGCTGGGCAGCCGCATCGAATACGTGGATGGGCCGCCCGGCGCGATGGCATTCGAGGAGCTCGAGGTCGAGTCGCCCGTCGGACGCGAGGGCTTCGAGGAGCGGCGAGTCGTCGTTAGGGCCGGCGAGCATGTGCTGATTTGCGGCGCGCCCGGCGAAGGAAAAACACCGCTTTTCCGCGCGATCTCCGGCCTTTGGCCCTGGGGCAGCGGGCGCATCGTGCGGCCGCGCGGCGAGTCGGTGATGTACGTGCCGCGCGGCACGCCGTACTTGCCGCGCGGCACGCTGCGCGAAGCGCTCGCCTACCCCATGCTGACCGACCGTTTTCCGGACCGCGCGTATTTGCGCGCGCTCGACTGCACGGGGCTCGCGCGGCACGCGAAGAGCCTCGATGCGAACCGGCGCTGGGACCGCGAGCTGCGCGAGGACGAGCAGATGGCCCTGGCGCTCGCGCGCGTCGTCTTGCAAGCTCCGCACTGGGTCGTGTTCGACGACACGTTTTCCGCGATGGAAGACGAGACGCTCGAACGCGTCCTCGACCTGTTCGAGCGCGACCTGACGAGCACGACGGTCATTCACATCGGCCGCAGCACTCAGGCGCATCTCGAGCTGTTCGCGCGCGTCCTGCACCTGAAGAGACTGAACGGCGAAGAGTCGGAGAACGAACATTGGGCGGCGGAGCGCATGCTACGCCGGCGGCGATGAGGCGAACGCCGGTGCGAGCGTTGCTCGGAATCGTGCTGCTCGCAGCCATCGCTCCGACGGCCGGCACCGCACAAAATTTCGGATTCGAGCCCCTGGCAGCGGCTACCGACCCGGCACTCACGGAAGTCATGCGCGACCTTGCGGAGCGTCTCTTGCCCAGCTACGCCGAGAACGATCCCGATCGCTATTTCTCGACGCTCGCGGCTTTGCAAATGGTGGTCGGCAATCCCACGGCGGCGCACACGACTCGCATGACGCTGCGCGAGCGCCTCGCGAGCGAGCAAAGCTCCCTGCCGCCGGGCCGCGCCATCGTCTACGACGTGTACACGTACGCGAGGTCGATCGAGGCCGGCGAGGACGTGCCGTTCGCGGCCGCGTATGGCCGAGCGTTTCGCGAAATGTTCGGCTCGCTCGACGATCTCGCGGCTTACGAGCTCGAAGACTCGTTCACGGCACCCGTCGAGCCGCTGCGCGCCGCCGTTCAGCGCTCCCTCGACCGGCACCGCGGCACGAGCTCGATCGCGCTCGAGGACGCGCTCGATCTGGTTCAGGCGTACTTCGCTTTCGACGCCTATCGCAGCTTCGACGAGCTCGTGCGGCCGCTGCTCGCAGAGGACCGAAGCAACCGCTACGTCGTCGAATCCGCCGCGATCCCCGTCGCCGAGGGCGCCACCGTCGACGCAACGCTCGTTCGCTCGCGGAAGGCGGCCGAGGCCGGCCGCCTGCCGACGCTGCTCGAATTCACGCTCGACCGCTCGAGTCGCGACGCTTACGAAGCCGCGGCCCACGGCTACTCGAGCGTGCTCGCGGTCGCGCGCATCGCGGGCGCCGCGGCGTCGCGTCCCAGAGCGCCGTTCGAGTCGGACGGCGACGACGCACGGGCCGTCATCGATTGGATCGCGGCGCAAGGTTGGAGCGACGGCAACGTCGGAATGCAGGGCTATCGCTACGGCGGCTTCGTCGCCTGGTCGGCGGCGAAACGGCTGCCGCCTGCGTTGAAAGCGATTGCCACGATCGATCCGATGGCGCCCGGCATCGACGTGCCGACAGTAAACCGAATCTTCATGAACTCGGCGTATCGCTGGGTCTACGAGCTTCTGGCGCCTCTCGGCGACGCGATGGTCGGCGACGACGCTCGCTGGCGCGCGCTCGACGAGGATTGGTATCGAGCCGGGGAGCGCTATCGCGACTTCCCGGCGTTCCCGGGCCGGGCGCGCGCGATCTTTCGCAGCTGGGTGAACCACCCGAGCTACGACCGGTTCTGGCAGAAGTGGCTGCCGTTCGGCGCAGAGTTCGCGGACATCGGAATCCCGGTGCTCACCGTGACCGGCTACTACTCGCCCGGCGAGACCGGCGCGCTCTACTACTTCACGCAGCACCATCGACACCACGCGAACGCCGATCACGCCTTGTTGATCGGCCCGTTCGACGAGCAAACGTTGCGGCAAGGCGCTTCGGCCGAGCTTCGCGGTCTCGACGTGGACGCGGCGGCGCGCGTCGACTTGAACGACGTGCGCTACGCGTGGTTCCGTCACGTGCTGCGCGGCGCGGATCGTCCCGGCCTCGTGAGCGGCGAGGTCAACTACGAGCTCGCCGGAGCGAATGAATGGCGTCACGCGCCGTCGCTCGCAGCGCTCGAGAGCACGCCGCTGCGCTTCTACCTCGTCGCGTCGCCGACGGGCGAGCCGCATCGGCTCGCACCCCGGCGATCGGCGGAGCCCCCGGCGCTCGTCGACCGCCTCGACCTGCGCGATCGCTCGGACGTCGAGTGGCGGCCCACGCAAGCGCTCGTGCTCGAAGAGGTTCCGCGGCGCGACGGCCTACAGTTCGTGACGGAGCCTTTCGACGAGCCCGTGGCGCTCGCAGGCCGGCTGCGCGGCGAGCTCGACTTCACGATCAACAAATACGACGTGGACTTGGTGCTGAGCTTGTACGAGGTCACACCCGACGGACGCTACGTCAAGCTGTTCGAGCCACCATACGCCTTCCGCTCGAGCTACGCAGGCGACCGCGTCCACCGCCGGCTTCTGCTCGCAGGAGTGCGACAGCAGCTGCCATTTCAGAGCGAGCGCATGATCGGCCGCCGGCTCGAGGCCGGCAGCCGGCTCATGCTGACGGTCGGCATCAACCGGCGCCCGGATCAGCAGATCAATTACGGCGCCGGAGAGGACGTCGGCGAGGAGTCGATCGACGACGCCGGCGCGCCCGTGCGAATTCGCTGGCACGAAAACACCTTCATCGAAGTTCAGCGCGACGATCGCGAGGAGACCACGAGCCGCGCCGCGCCGCGCTGAGAGGAGTCTACTTCGGCTTGACTGCTAGCCTGGATTCCCACGCGCCGGCCATTCCGCTAACAGAGCACGAGCTTGAGCAGGCCTCGTTGCCAGGAAAAACCGGGGCTCGACCGCCGCGGTCGTTAATCG
>JBBIJV010000158.1:0-8534 GCA_037445815.1 Rhodospirillaceae bacterium | reverse complement strand
CCCCCCGCGGCACGCACGACGCCGGCTGGGTCGGCGAGCGCCTGTTGCGGCACGGGTTCGGTCCGCAACGCATCATCACGAGCCCTGCGGCGCGAGCGCTGGAAACGGCGCAGCTCGTCGCGACGGCCGTCGGCTATCCGCGCGAGAACATCGCCATCGAGCATGGGCTGTACTTGGCCGAGCCGAGCGCGATTCTCGCGGTCATCGCGGCGCAGGACACGCGAATCGAGTCGTTGCTCGTCGTGGGCCACAATCCGGGCCTGAGCGAGCTCGTGCTCGAGCTCCTGCCCACGTTCGAAGCCGACGACTTGCCCACGGCGGCCGTCGTCGGGCTCGCCTACGACGGCGCGGCCGCCTGGGCGCACATCGACGACGAGCCGCCGCGGCTCGCGTATTACGACTTTCCGAAGAACGACCGCGCGCCGGTTACGGCTCGTTGACGGGCCCACGCTGCCGCGCCCGCAAGAGCAGCCGGCGCGTGCGCTTGTCCGGCCTGCCGCTCGTCGGCGGCGCATAATCCGCGCGCGCGGCACGCTGCTCTGCCGCTCTGCGGCGCCGCTCGATCGACGCTGCGCTTTCGACGTAGCACGCGGCGGCTTCGGCCGGCGGCCCGCGGCGCTTCGGCAGGCCCACGATGGCGACGTCGCGCTCCTCGCCGTGCGCGTACGTGCACTCGAGCCTGTCGCCGACCTTGACGGCGTGCGCCGGCTTGACGCGCTGGCCATTGACGCGCACGTGGCCGCCGCGGACGGCTTCGGCGGCCGCGCTGCGGCTCCTGAAGAAGCGCGCGCACCACAACCAGCGATCGACACGCAGCCGGTCGCCGGCGACGTCGTCGTCGGTCGCTACTTCGTGTCGCAAAAGCAGTACGCGTAGATGCCGCGCGGATCGTTGAGGCGCTCGATGAACGCGAGGGGCTCCAGAGTCGACTCGAGCGCCCGCGTGACGGAGGCCGGCCAACGCGGCACGTCGACGAACCGTTGCACCGCGGCCACCACCTTCGCCGTCAACGACAGCACGAGTCGCTCCGCGAATCCGAGCGGCTGCTCGACGTAGTCGAGGCTATAGCTCCCGCTCTCGAGACCTGCGAGCTCCGCGGCGGACTCGACGGCCTCGCTGAGCGTGCCGAGCCGATCGACCAGGCCGCGGTCGAGCGCATCGGTGCCGACCCAGACTCGGCCGTGGGCCGCCGCGTCGATCTCCTCGACCGTACGCTCGCGATGCTCGGCGATCTTGCCGACGAACTCGTCGTAGGTGTGGCGTATCGACAGATCGACGAAGCCGCGAACGTTGTCGCCGAGTGGCCGCGTGATGTCCAGCGCTCCGGCGAGCTCCGTAGTGCCAATGCCGTCGAAGTGCACGCCCACCCGATCGAGCGCGCGCGGAATCGTCGGGATCAGCGCGCCGACGCCGATCGAGCCCGTCAGCGTCGTTGGGCTCGCCCAAATCTCGTCGGCCGACATCGAGATCCAATACCCGCCCGAGGCCGCGACGCTGCCCATCGAGACGACGACCGGCCGATCCGTCTCCTGAAAGCGCTCGATCTCGTTCAAGATGATGTCCGAAGCGAACGCGCTGCCGCCGGGCGAATCCACGCGCAGCACGAGCGCCTTCACTTCGTCGTCGGCGCGCACTTTGCGGATGAGCTCGGCCGTGGAATCGCCGCCGATCGAGCCCGGCGGTTGAGTGCCGTCGAGAATCTCGCCGGAGGCGACGATCACGGCGACTTTGCTCGGTTTCTCCTCCGGAGCCGCCTCCGTTCGCAGCCAGGCCACGTAGGCGTCGAGCGGCACTTCCGCGAAGTCGTCCGGCTGCCCGCGCGCGGATCCCGAGGGCTCGACGGCTCGGCGAATCCGCTCGCGCACCGCGTCGCGCGTCAGCAGCTCGTCGACGAGCCCGTAGTCGAGAGCGAGCTGCGCCGTATCGCCTCCGGTTTCCTCCAGCAGCGCGACGATGTCGTCGGCGTACTGCTGCAGCGCCCGCGCGGCCAAGCCGCGCGCCTCCGTGACGTCGGCCTGGTAGGCATCCCAAAGAGCGTCGAGGAAGGCACGGCTCGCCTCCTCGTCTTGCGGCGACATGTCGTCACGCGTAACGGGCTCGACGAACGACTTGTATTCGCCGACCGTCCACACCTCGTAGTCGATGTAGAGCTTGTCGAGCAGCGACTTGTAGTACGGAAGAAAACGGCTGTAGCCGTCGACGAGCACGAGCCCCATCGGGTGCAGAAAGACTTCGTCTGCTTGCGCCGCGAGATAGTACTGGTCGCGCGTGTATGCGTCGCCGGCCGCGATGACGGGCTTACCGCTCTCCTTGAACCGCCGGATCTCCGCGGCGATTTCCTGCAGCTTGCTCAACCCGGCGCCGGTCAAGCCGTCGAGGTCGAGCACGAGAGCCTTGATGCGCGAGTCGTCGCGCGCCGAACGCAACGCGTCGAGAACGTCGCGCACGAGCGTCTCCTGAAGCGGCGCGCCCTGCGCCTTAGCGATCGCGCGCTCGATGGCGTCGCCGGAGAGCTGATCGACGAGCACGCCGCGCGGCGCGATGACGAGCGCCGCCGACGACGGAATGAGGACGCGCTCGCCGACGGCGGCGACGAGCAGAAGAAGAAAGAGGCCGAGCAAGAAAATCAGGTGCAGCAGACGGCGCAGCCGATCCAGGCCTCGCCAAATGCCGCCGACGATTCTGAGGGGCCAGCTGCGGTTATCCCTATCCATGTTGTCGCAACCTTGAAGAAATTGGGCTATCGATCGAGCAGCATTAACGACAAATCGGGCCAGAACGCAATGATAATCACGGCCAGCAGCGAGACGATCAAGAAAGGCTGCGTGGCCCAGTAGATTTCCGTGATGTCCTTTCCGAACCGATGGCTTGCAATGAACAGGTTGAGCCCGACGGGCGGCGTCAGATAACCGAGCTCCATGGCGGCGAGAAACACGATGCCCAAGTGGATCGGGTCGATGCCGTATTGCGCCGCGATCGGCAAGAGCAGCGGCACGATCAGCACCGTCGCCGAGAAAATGTCGAGGAGCGCGCCGAGAATCAACAAGAAGATCAGGAGCGCGATCAGGAACGTCGTCGGCCCCGTGATGTAGTCGCTCACGAATTCGAACAGGCGTTGCGGCACTGCCGTGTCGATCATGAGGTTCGTCGAGGCCAGCGAGACTCCGAGAATCGCGAGAATCGCGCCGACGAGCACCGTCGACTCCCGCATGATGCGCGGCAGCTCGCGCCACGGCACCTCGCGCAAGATCACGAGCTCGACGAGCAGCACGTACAGCGCCGTCACGGCGGCCGCTTCGGAAACGGCGAAGAAACCGCCGTAGATGCCGCCCAAGACGATGATCGGCAGCGGCAAATCCCAGCGCGCCGCCCAAATCGCGCTCCGCGCCGCCGCCCATGAGCCCGCGGTGACGGCGCAGCGCAGCCGCCGATTACGCCAGTAGCAGTACGCGGCCAGCACGACGATCAGCAGAATCCCGGGCAGGAGCCCGGCAACGAACAGATCGTCGATCGGCGTCTCCGCCACGATGCCGTACAGGATGAGCGGCAACGACGGCGCGAACAGCAGCCCGAGGCTGCCCGACGACGTGATGAGCCCGAGGTTGAACCGCTCGTCGTAGCCGACTTCGTTGAGCGCCGGATACAAGAGCGCTCCGAGCGCGATGATCGTGACGCCCGACGCTCCCGTGAACGCCGTGAACACGGCGCAGGCGACGATCGAGATCATCGCGAGCCCTCCCGGCAGCCAGCCGAGCAGCGCCTGCGACAAGCGCACGAGCCGCGCCGGCGCCTTGCCTGCGCTCAGCAAGAACCCCGCGAACGTGAAGAGCGGAATCGCGACGAGCACGGGGGTCTCCGAGAGACCGAAGAACTCGATCGCGACGACGGACAAGTCGATCCCTTCGCGATGGAACCCGGCGAAAGCGCCGGCGGCGATGACGGTGAAGAGCGGCGCGCCGAGCACCGTCAGCACGAGGAGCCCGAGCGTGACGGCGGCGCTCAGAGCGGCGTCTCCGTAACGGTGCCGCCGCGCAGCCGTTTCACGGCCTGAATCGTGAATTGCCAAGCCATCAGCGCGAATGCAACGGGCATGATCGCCTGCAGCCACCATGCCGGGACGTCGCCGAGCAGCGTGTCACCGAACTCGCGCGAATCGCTGACGAATGCCCACGAAACCCAGGCCATCCCGGCGCTCACGGCGGCGCCGAACACGTCGGCCGTGACTTGCGCGGCGACGCGCCAGAGCGGCGGCAACCAGCGCGTCAGCACCGTGAGCGAGATGTGGCTGCCGTCGCGGCTCGCGGCGAGCGCGCCGAGCAGCGCGAGCCAGAGCACGGCGAGCCGCGCCAAGCCGTCGCTCCAGGCGAAGCCCATCGAGAAGACGTTGCGCAGCACGATCTGTGCCGCGCCGAGCAGGATCAAGCCGGTGAGGATAACGACGATGAGGCCCGTCTCGACGTTACGCGCCGCTCGTGCGACTCGGGCCCGCCAGCGCTTCTGTGCAGCGTCGCTCAATCGACCGCCGAGCGCCGGTCAAGGATGCATGCGCCGATAGTCGGCCAATATGGCCAGCAGGCGATCGAACATCGCGCTGTCGATATCGGAGCGTTCGCGAAGCTTCGGATACATGCCTTCGATCGTCTTGCGCCACCCTTCGACGTCGGCCTCGTCGACGGTGACGGTCATGAGCCCCGACCGCTGCAGAACCTCGGCCGCGCGGCGATTGTCGTCGCGCGCTTCTCGATCGAGCATCTCGATATGGCGCCCCATGACGGCGCGGACGATCTGCTGGTCCTCCGCGCTCAGCGACTCGAACGTCTTCTTGTCGATCGCAAACACGCCCATCGAATACGAGACCGGCAGCTGTGTGATGTACTTGACCTTCGTGTGCCACTGCATCACGAGCGCCGCAACGGGCGACGCGAACGCAACGTCGATGAGGCCCGTCTGCAGCCCCGTCAAGACGTCCGTGACCGGCAACGCCGCGGGCGACAAGCCCATCTCCTCCATGACCATGAAACTGATCTGGTCGCCTTCCGGCACCCATACTTTCTTGCGCCGCATGTCCTCGACGCTGCGGATGGGCTCGTTCGATAGCAGATTCGCGAACCCACCCTCGATGAATCCGAACGTGACGAAGCCCGCGCGCTCGAGGCCGGCCGCGAGCTCTGGGTCGAGCTCCGCGCGCACTGCGTCGATCTCGTCGAGCGACCGCAACAGGAGCGGAATGCCGTAGAGGTTCAACGCGCCGTAGCGTTCGGCGAGGCCGCCGGCTGTGAACGCGCCGCCCTGCAGCTGACCCACGCGGATCTTGCGCAGCACCTGCGCGTCGTTGCCCATGACGCCGCCGGGATAGAACTTGAACGCGACGCGCCCCGCCGTCCGGGCGCCGACCTCCTCGGCCCCGGCGCGCATCTGCTGCATCCACCGCGAGCCGTCCGGCGCCACCGTCGCGATCTTGATGTCGACGGCAACGGCCGCTGCCGCCGCCGTCGCCAGAAACACGCCGAGCAGCGCCCCGGCCAGGGAGCGGATCGTCTCGGCTGCTCTGCCATCGCCCATCAGAAGTACTCCTTTCCGGACGCGAGCAAAGTGTGCGCTTCCTGCTTCGCCAACACGTTGAACAGCGTCAAGAGCGGCGCGTCGACCGGCGCATCGATCACTTCATTGAGCAACCGATCGTGCAGCTCCTGGTCGAAGACGAGCCGCGCGTAGCGCCTCGCATATTCTACCTTGATCGAGAGATCGTGGCCGCCCGACAGCTCCAGGGCTCTCTCGAAGTGCTCGCGGGCGACTTCGGGCTTGCCGCCGAGTGCCGGCGGCCGCAGGGCGTTCAAGATCCCGAGGTAGCCGTGCAGCGCGCCGTGCTCGTACGTCTCGTCGATCGCGAGGGCCCGCATCATGGCAGCCTCGACCCACGGCAGCTCGGCGACGGCCGTCCAGTCCTCGCTCGTGGCGTCGAGATGCGCGAGCCAGCTCACGGCGTACGAGTAGAGTGCATCGAGGTCCTTGCGGCCAACGCCTTCCAGCTCGGCCACGAACGCCGTATGGTCGAGCCCGGCCCAATCGCAGGCCGGCGCATGCGCGGCGCAAATCGCGCGCTCGCCGTAGCGGCGCGCTTTCGCGGTCAACGTCACGGCGCGCTCCGGCGGCGCGAAGCGCGAGCCGTACAGCGCGAACAGCTGCGCGCCGGCCGAAAGCAGCGCAACGTTCTCCGGATTCTGCGAGATGAGACCATCGACGAGCAGCAGGTACGCGGGAACGCCGCTCTCGACGAGCGCGGGATCGTCCTCGTTCAAGATCGCGGCGGACAACGTGTCCGCCGCCGCTCCGCCTACCAAGCTGGCGCAACTCGTCGCGAGCAGCGGCAAGAGGGCGGCGAACGCGAGCGTTCGCGCGATCGGCCGGACGAACGCCGGCGCGGCGTCGAGCGCGCTAGACTTTTTCTTTGATGCGGGCGGCCTTGCCGCTGAGGTCGCGCAGGTAGTAGAGCTTGGCCCGGCGGACATCGCCACGTCGTTTCACCTTGATTTCAGCGACCGCGGGGCTGTGCGTCTGAAATACGCGCTCGACACCCTCGCCGTGGGAAACCTTTCTGACCGTGAACGAAGAGTTGAGCCCGCGGTTTCGTTTCGCGATTACGATGCCTTCGTAGGCCTGTAGCCGCTCGCGATCGCCTTCCGTCACGCGAACCTGGACGACGACCGTGTCGCCCGGCGCAAAGTCGGGAACGTCTTGCTTCAGCTGCTCTTGTTCGATTTGGTCGATAACCCTGGACATAAATACATCCTCTGCCATTCCCGTTCGGCGGCCGTTGCGCAAGCTCACACTATTCTACGCGTCTTGACGCGTCGAGTTCAGTCCCGCCGTCCGCCTTGAACTCTTCCAACAACGTTCGTTCGTCCGCCGTCAGGGCTCGCCGTTGCAGCAGCTCGGGTCTCCGCAGCCACGTGCGCCCGAGTGCCTGCTTCAGCCGCCAGCGCTTGATCGCCTCGTGATCGCCGCCGAGCAGCACCTCCGGTACACGCCGACCGTCGACGACCTCCGGCCGCGTGTACTGCGGGCAGTCGAGCAACCCCGCCGTGAACGAATCCTCGACGTGCGAGCACTCGTCGCCGAGCACCCCGGGCAGCAAACGCGTGACCGCGTCGATCACGACGGCCGCCGCGAGCTCGCCGCCGGACAACACGTAATCGCCGAGCGACAGCTCTTCCTCGACGACCGATTCCACGAACCGCTCGTCGATCCCTTCGTACCGGCCGCACACGAGCAGCATGCCCGGCGCCGCTGCAATCTCGCGCGCGAGCGCTTGATCGAACGGTCTGCCCTGCGCCGTCAGCACGAACTCACGGCTCCCGGCGGGCAACCTCCGCCGCATCTCGTGCACCGCGTCGCGCAGCGGCTCGTACTTGAGCACCATGCCCGGGCCCCCGCCGTACGGCCGATCGTCGACCGTCCGGTGCCGATCGCTCGTGAACTCCCGAGGCGAGAGTTGCTCGAGGCTCACGAGAGCCCGTTCGGCCGCCCGCCCGACGACGCCGGCCTCCATGACCGGTGCGACGAGCTCCGGCAAGAGCGAGATCACTCCGATCCTGAACATGCAATCGGCTCAGAAGTCGGGAGACCAATCGACGACGATCAGCCCGCGCAGCAAGTCGACCTCTTTGACGACCGCGCCCGTGACGAACGGAATCAACCGTTGCGGCTCGCTGTCGAGCACGAGCACGTCGTGCTGACCCGTGGCGAGCAGGTGGTCGACCTTGCCGAGCAGGACGCCGGCCGGCGTGCGGACTTCGAGCCCTTCTAGGTCGGCCCAGTAGAGCTCGCCTTCACTCAAGCGGGGCAAGCGCTCGCGCGGCACGACGACGTCGGCGCCGATCCACTCGCGCGCCTCGTCGCGATCGTCGAGGCCTTTCAGTTTTGCGACCACGCCGTCCGCGTGGCCATGTCCTTCCTCCACTTCGAATTCACGCTCGATACCGCGGGTGCGCAGCGTCCAGGCTTCGAACAGCGTGACGTTGTCGCGCGGCTGCGTGAACGACTGCACTCTGAGCCACCCCTTCACGCCGAACACGCCGCGCACACGGCCCAAGGTGACCCACTTCGCGCGCCCGGCGCTCACCGCGCAAGCCGCGGCGCACGCGGCCACCGGCTAGGCCGCGGCCTGCGTCGCCCGAACCTCTTTGAGCAAGTGCGCGACGCGCTCCGAGGGCTGCGCTCCGCGCGCGAGCCAATGCTCGACGCGCCCCAAATCGACGCGCAGACGCTCCTCGCCGCCCGTGGCGATCGGATTGAAGAATCCGACGCGCTCGATGTAGCGACCGCCGCGCGGACTGCGTCGATCGGCGACGACGACATGGTAGAAAGGACGCTTGACCGTGCCGGCACGCGCCAGCCGAATGATCACCATAGCGAGAAACCTTCAGTTCCCAAAAACGCCAAGGCGGCCCCGATGGACCGCCCCGAATTGAGCGCGCAATTCTAACCACTTGCCCGGCCTAGCGTAAGCCCTGGCCGCCGCTTTCGGGGGGGTG
>JBBIJV010000157.1:0-8577 GCA_037445815.1 Rhodospirillaceae bacterium | reverse complement strand
CCACGCGGTCGTCGGCAGCGACTGCACGATCGGCGACGACGCCGTCATCGGCGCCGGAACGGTGCTCGGCGCGAACGTCGCGGTGGGAAAGGGCACGCGGATCGGCCCGCGCGTCACGCTGCTCGACGGCGTGCGCGTCGGCGAGCGCTGCATCGTGCACCCCGGGGCCGTCATCGGCGCGGACGGCTTCGGCTTCGCGCCGAATCGCGGCGCCTGGCACAAGATTCCTCAGATCGGCAGCGTCGTCATCGGCAACGACGTCGAGATAGGCGCCAACACGACGATCGACCGCGGCACGATCGACGACACGGTCATCGAAGACGGCGTCAAGCTCGACAATCTCGTGCAGATCGCTCACAACGTGCGCCTCGGCGAGCACACGATCATGGCGGCGATGTCGGGCGTGGCGGGCAGCACGAAGGTGGGCAAGCGCTGTATGATCGGCGGCGGCGCCGTCATGATCAACGGTCTCACCATTTGCGACGACGTGCTGTTCACGTTCCGCAGCATCGTCACGCGGTCGGTCGACGAGCCCGGTACGTATTCCGGCCACTTGCCTGCCGAAGAGGCGGGACTGTGGCGCAAGAATGCGGCGCGCTTCCGCAAGCTCGACGCGCTCGCGAGCCGGTTGATCGCGGTGGAGCGTGTGCTCGCGAGAATCACCGGAACCAAAACGCAAACGAAGAACGACGATGAGTGACGCAAAACCGCTCGATATCGACGCAATCCTCGCGCGCCTGCCGCATCGCTTTCCGTTCCTGTTGGTGGACCGCGTGCTCGACGTCGTGCCGGGCAAGTCGATCGTCGCCGTCAAGAACGTGAGCTTCAACGAGGCCTATTTCCAAGGGCATTTCCCCGGCCACCCCGTCGTGCCGGGCGTGTTGATCATCGAGGCGCTGGCGCAGGCGGGCGGGGTGCTCGCGTACGAGAGCGCGACGGCGGAGGAGCGGATGTGGATCCTCTATCTCGTCGGCATCGAGGAGACGCGCTTCAAGCAAACCGTGCGGCCCGGCGATCAGCTCACGCTGCGCGTCGAGCTCGTGAAGCGGCGCAGGAACCTCTGGCGTTTCTCGGGCAGAGCCGAGGTCGACGGCAAGGCCGTTGCCGAGACGCAGATCCTCATGGCGGACGGGCCCAAATCTTGATCGACGCGCGGGCGGTCGTCGATCCCGCCGCGAAGATCGACGAAGGTGTCCACATCGGCGCCTACGCCATCATCGGGGCGGACGTGCGTATCGGCCGCGGCACGCGCATCGAGCCGCACACCGTCATCAAAGGGCCCACGACGATCGGCGTCGACAACCACATCTTTCAGTTCGCTTCGATCGGCGACGATCCGCAGGATAAGAAGTACAAGGGCGAGCGCACGGAGCTCGTCATCGGCGACCGCAACACGATCCGCGAGTACTGCACGATCAACCGCGGCACGGTGCAGGATCGGGGCGTGACGACGGTCGGCAACGACAACTGGATCATGGCGTACTGCCACATCGCGCACGACTGCGTCGTCGGCGACAACACGATCTTCGCGAACAACGCGTCGATCGCGGGGCACGTGCGCGTCGGCGACTATGCGATTCTCGGGGGGTTCACGGCGGTGCACCAGTTCTGCCGGATCGGCGCGCATACGCTGTCGAGCATGTTCAGCTACGTGACGAAGGACGTGCCGGCATACGTGACGATCTCGGGGCGGCCGGCGGAGCCGCGCGGCATCAACGCAGAAGGCCTGAAGCGGCGCGGCTTCACGCCGGACCAAATCCGCAACATCCGCGAGGCGTACCGCATCGTCTACCGCCAGTCCATGAAGCTCGACGAAGCCATCGCGGAGCTCGCGCGTGTCGCAGACGCGCAGCCCGAGATCAAACCGTTCCTCGACTCGCTGCGCGACGGCTCCCGCGGCCTCGCCCGCTAACCGGTGACGCGCGTGGCGCACACCGCGGCCGGCTTCGGGCGTGCACAATCGGTCGACGCGGCGCGCTCAGCCCACGCGGTGACGCGGGAATGAGCCGACCGCTCAGATTTGCGCTCGTCGCAGGCGAGGCTTCGGGCGACACGCTCGGAGCCGGGCTCATCGAGGCGATCAGGGAGCAGGTGCCGCACGCGGAGTTTGTCGGCATGGCAGGGCCGAGAATGATCGCGGCCGGGTGCAAGGCTTGGTGGCGTGCGGAAGAGATCGCCGTCATGGGGTTCTTCGAGGTGCTGCCGCACCTGCGGCGGATTCTGGCGTTGCGGCGGGAGCTCGTTCGGCGCGTGATGCGGGAGGGCGTCGACGCCTTTGTCGGGATCGATGCGCAGGACTTCAATCGGCCTGCGGAGGCGGCGCTGAAGCGCGCGGGAATCAAGACCGTGCAGTACGTGAGTCCGCAGGTGTGGGCGTGGCGCCAGTCGCGCGTCGCGACGATTCGCGAGGCCGTCGACCTCGTGCTGTGCGTGCTGCCGTTCGAGCCGAAGTTCTACGAAGCGCACGGCGTGCACGCGAAGTTCGTCGGGCACCCGCTCGCGGACATGATTCCGCTCGAAGTCGACAAGGCGGAAGCGCGTGCGAAGCTCGGCCTGCCGGCCGAAGGGCCCGTGCTCGCGGTGCTGCCGGGCAGCCGCCGCAGCGAGATCTCGCGCCTCGCCGCGCCGTTCATGGCGACGGCCGCGTGGCTCGAGCGCCGGCGGCCCGAGCTGTCGGTTGCCGTCGCGCTCGCGAGCGATTCGGCCGCCGAGCTCTTCCACGCCGCGACGGCGGGAATGGACCTGAAAGGCGCCAAGTTGATCGCGCAGCGCGCGCGCGACGTGATGGCCGCGGCCGATGTCGTCTTGACGGCGTCCGGCACGGCGAGCCTGGAGGCGCTGCTCACGAAGCGGCCGATGGTCGTCGCGTACAAAATGGTGCCCCTCACGTATTGGCTCGTGCGGCGCCTCGGCGTCGCGAAGCTGCCGAACTTCTCGCTGCCGAACTTGCTCGCCGGTCGAACGCTGGTTCCGGAGTTCGTGCAGGGCCGAGTGCGGCCGGAGGTTTTGGGCCCCGCCGTGCTCGGCGCGCTCGACGGTTCCGGGCTCGCGCCCGGCTGGTATGATTCCTTCGCCGATATCCATCGGCAGTTGCGTTGCGACGCGAGCGCCTCGGCCGCACGCGAGGTGCTCGCGCTGGTACGGGGAATCCGGTGATCCTTGCATCGATGCTGGCCGAGCATGCGCGATGAACGGCTTCGTTCACCTGCGCGTCCATACCGAGTACTCGCTCGTCGATAGCCTGTTGCGCGTCGACGAGCTCGTCGACGCGGTCGCCGCAAGGCGCATGCCGGCCTGCGCGATCACCGATCAAGGCAACGTCTCGGCGCTCGTGAAGTTCTACAAGCCCGCGCTGTCGCGCGGCGTGAAGCCGATCGTCGGCGCCGACGTTTGGGTGGCCGATTCGCTCGAGGACAAGGAGCCCGCGCGCTTGACGCTGCTCTGTCAGAACCAGGCGGGCTTCAAGCGCTTGAGCGCGCTGCTCACGAAGAGCGCGAGGCAGGGGCCCGTCGGCGGCCGCAATGTGCTGCTCAAGGAGTGGCTCGAGCCGGACGCGCTCGTGAGCCTGATCGGCCTCTCGGGAGGTTTGCACGGCGAGCTCGGCAAGGCGCTCGCGGCGGGCCGCACTACGCGCGCCGCGGAGATACTCGACTACTGGCAATCGCGCCTGCCGGGCCGTTTCTACATCGAGCTGCAGCGCCTGGGTCGTGCCGGCGAGCGCGAGTATCTCGCGCGCGCCGTCGAGGCCGCCGCGGCGCGCGCCGTGCCCGTCGTCGCGACGAACGACGTTTGCTTCTTGAAGCGCGAGGACTTCGAGGCGCACGAGACGCGCGTCTGTATCGCGCAGGGCGTCACGCTCGACGATCCGGGCCGCGCGCGCAGTTACAGCGAGGAGCAGTACCTGCGCTCGCCGGACGAGATGGCCGAGCTGTTCGCGGATCTGCCGGAAGCCATAGCGAACACCGTCGAGATCGCGAAGCGCTGCTCGCTCGAGGTGAGCCTCGGCAAGGTGTTTCTGCCCGACTTCGTCGCAGAGGACCGCACGCCGCCGCGCGAGCTGCTCGAGCGGCGCGCCGAGAGCGGGCTCGAGGAGCGGCTCGAGGAGCTCGGCGTCACGCCCGAGGGCGAGCCGCGCTACCGCGAGCGCCTCGCGCGCGAGATCGAGGTCATCTGCAAGATGGGCTTCGAAGGTTATTTCTTGATCGTCGCGGACTTCATTGCCTGGGCGCGCGAGAACGCGATCCCGGTTGGGCCCGGCCGCGGCTCCGGCGTCGGGTCGCTCGTCGCGTATGCGCTCGGCATCACGAATCTCGACCCGCTCGCGCACGATCTCCTGTTCGAGCGGTTCCTGAATCCCGAGCGTGTCTCGATGCCGGACTTCGATATCGACTTCTGCATCGACGGCCGCGACCGCGTCATCGATTACGTCGGGCGCCGCTACGGCCGCGAGCGCGTGGCGCAGATCGCGACGTACGGCACGATGGCTGCGCGCGCCGTCGTGCGCGACGTGGGGCGCGCTCTCGGCATGCCATACGGCTACGTCGACCGCATCGCGAAGCTGATCCCGTTCGAGCTCGGCATCACGCTCGACAAGGCGATCGCCGACGACGAGGAGCTCCGGCGCGTTTACGAGACGGACGAGGAGGTGCGCGGCCTGATCGACCTCGCGAAGCGGCTCGAAGGCCTGGCGCGCAACGTCGGCACGCACGCGGGCGGCGTCGTCATCGCGCCGAAGCCGATCACGGAGTACATGCCGCTCTACGCGGACTCGGGCGGCGCGCTGCTCACGCAGCTCGACAAGGACGATCTCGAGGCGATCGGCCTCATCAAGTTCGATTTTCTGGGTCTCAAGACGCTCACGATCATCGACAAGGCCGTCGCGACGATCAATCGCGAGCGCGAGAAGAACGGCGAGCCGCCGCTCGACGTCGACGCGATTCCCGTCGACGATCCGAAGACCTACGAGCTGCTGCGCCAGTGCCGCACGACGGCCGTGTTCCAGCTCGAGTCGCTCGGCATGCGCGATTTGATCAAGCGCCTGCAGCCCGACCGGTTCGACGACCTGACGGCCATCGTGGCGCTGTTCCGGCCGGGGCCGATGCAGATGGCCGACGAGTTCATCGCGCGTAAGCATCGCGCGGGTGGCGCGCCCGACTATTTGCATCCGAAGCTCGAGGCCACGCTGAAGCCGACGTACGGCGTCATCCTCTACCAAGAGCAGGTGATGCAGATCGCGCAGATCCTGGCCGGCTACTCGCTCGGCGGCGCCGATCTCCTGCGCCGGGCGATGGGCAAGAAGAAGCCCGAGGAGATGGCGCAGCAGCGCGCAGTGTTCTTGAAGGGCGCGATGGAGCGCGGCGTCGAGGAGGCGCGCGCGAACCACATCTTCGACCTCATGGAGACGTTCGCGGGCTACGGCTTCAACAAGTCGCACGCGGCCGCGTACGCGTTGATCGCCTACCAGACCGCCTGGCTGAAGACGCATTACCCCGAGGCCTACATGGCGGCCGTGCTGACGGCCGACATGGACAACACGGATCGGCTCGTCGTGCTGAAGGACGAGCTGAAGCGCTTGGGCATCGTGCTCGAGCCGCCCGACGTCAACGCGTCCGTGCTGCCGTTCACCGTGGCCGGCCCGAAGCGCATCAGGTACGGGCTGGGCGCGCTGAAGGGCGTCGGGCCGAGCGCCGTCGAGGCCATCGTCGCCGAGCGCGACGCGCGCGGGCCGTACAAGAACCTCTTCGATCTTTGCCGGCGCGCGGATCTCACGAAGATCAACCGCCGCGTGCTGGAGGCGCTCGCAAAATCCGGCGCGCTCGATTGCCTCGGGGCGAATCGCGCGACGTTGCTGCACGGCATTCCGAACGCCTTGCAAGCGGCCGAGCGCACGGTTCACGCGCAAGCGGCCGGGCAAACGACGCTGTTCGGCGGCGGCGAGCGCGAGGACGAGGATCTCGAGCACGTGCTGACGCCGCTGCGCGACTTGACCAAGCGCGAGCGTGCCGACGGCGAGCGCGAGAGCTTGGGGCTGTATCTGACGGTTCATCCGTTCGACGAGTTCGCGGAGCACTGCAAGCACTTCACGAACGGGGCGATCGCGAAGGTGCTGGAGGCACTGCCGAGCACGGCGCAGCCGTACCAAATGCGCAAAGAAGCGATTCTGGCGGGCGTCGTCTTCGATGTGCGGCGCCGCGGCAACCGCGTTTCGATCTGGCTCGACGACGACACCGAGCGCATCGAGGTTTCGATGTTCGACGAGGTGTTCGCCCAAGCGAAGCATGTGATCGCGAAGCACGCCGTGCTGATCGCCGAGGGGCAGCTGCGGTACGACGACTTCATCAACGGCTGGCGATTGACGGCGAAGCGCGTCCGCTCGGCCGACGAGGCGATCGAGGAGTATGCGCGGCGGCTCACGATTCTGTGGCCGAGCGACGCCGGGCCCGAGCTCGTGCAAGAGCTGAAGCGGATCTTGAAGCCGTTCACGCGCGGCCGCTGCGAAGTCTCGGTCGAGTATCGGCGCAGCGACGCCGCGGCCTCGCTGACCCTCGGCGAGGCCTGGTCCGTGCGTTGCACGCGGGAGCTTCGCGACCAGCTCACGCGCCTCTTGGGCGACGACCGCTTCCTGATCCACTACCCCAAGCACTTCGTTTGAGCGCTGCGTTGCAGCGCGGCGCGGCGCCGCGGCCCGCTCGGAGCGCAGGGCCCCCACGGATGAAGCAATGCGGGCAGTGGGTGTGCGGGCTGCCCGCGCGCCACGCCGCCCGCCGCTCGACTGTAGCGATTTGGCCAACCGGGACGCCGCGCCAAAACGGCGGCGCGCGCTTGTCACGCGGATCAGCGCTCGGTTAAGGTGCGAGCGTCTCCGTCGCCCGAGAGGCTATGGATCTGAAATTCCTGGAGTTCGAACAACCGATCGCCGAGCTCGAGGCGCGCATCGATGCACTGAAGTTCGTCGGTGAGGATTCCGAGCTCAATATCAGCGAGGAGATCTCGCGTTTGCGCAACAAGAGCGAGTCGCTGACCCGCAGCATCTTCTCGAGCTTGACGGCGTGGCAGATCGCGCAGCTCGCTCGACACCCGCAGCGGCCCTACACGCTCGACTACGTCGAGAAGTGCTTCACGGACTTTCAGGAGCTGCACGGCGATCGCATGTATGCGGACGACCACTCGCTCGTCGGCGGCCTCGCGCGTCTCGAAGGCGAGCCCGTGGTGGTCATCGGTCATCAGAAAGGCCGCGACACGAAAGAGCGCGTGTTGCGCAACTACGGCATGGCGCGCCCCGAAGGCTACCGCAAGGGCTTGCGGCTCATGCATCTCGCCGAGAAGTTCGGCCTGCCGCTGATCACGTTGATCGACACGCCCGGCGCTTACCCCGGCATCGGCGCCGAAGAGCGCGGGCAAGCCGAGGCGATTGCGCGCAATCTGTTCGTGATGTCGAGCCTCAAGGTGCCGATCGTCAGCGTCGTCATCGGCGAGGGCGGCTCGGGCGGCGCGCTCGCGATCGGTGTCGCGGACCGCGTGCTGATGCTTCAGTACTCCATCTACTCCGTGATCTCGCCGGAAGGGTGCGCGAGCATCCTCTGGAAGAGCGCAGACAAGGCCGAGATCGCGGCCGAGGCCATGGGCATCACGGCCGAGCGCTTGCACAGGCTCAATCTCGTCGACGACGTGATTCCGGAGCCGCTGGGCGGCGCGCATCGCGACCCGCAGGCCATGGCCGACACGCTGAAGAAGACGCTCGTGCAGACGCTCGCCACACTTCAGAGCGTTCCGCTCGATGCGCTGCTCGTGCAGCGGCGCAAACGTCTCGCGAGCTACGGCGTATACCGAGAGGGTTGAGCTCCGGCGTCGCCGGAGGTCTCCGCGGGGCACCATGCCCACTCGCGATCGAACGAGCCGCGGCGAGCCCGACTCCTTTGCGGCCGCGCTCGAAGCCGTGCTCGCGGCATGGGCCGCCGAGCAGCCGCCGACGCGCATGACGGTCGCCTTCAGCGGCGGCCTCGATTCGACAGTGCTGCTCGCCTCGCTCGCGCGGCTGCCGGCTCGGGCTCCGTTGCGAGCCGCGCACGTCGATCACAGCCTTCATCCCCGGTCGGCGGAGTGGAGCGCGCACTGCGCGAACGTCGCAGCCGCGCTCGGGGTTGAGTACTGCACCGTGCGCGCGGCCGTCGAGCGCGCGTCGGGCGAAGGCCTCGAGGCGGCCGCGCGCGAGGCGCGCTATCGCGCGCTCGGCGAGCTTCTTGCGCCCGGCGAGTGGCTGCTGACGGCGCATCACGCCGACGATCAGCTCGAGACGCTGCTCTTGCGCATGCTGCGCGGCACCGGCATCCGCGGTTTGCGCGGCATCATCGCGTTCGCGCCGTTTTACGGGGGTTGGCTCGGCCGGCCGCTGCTCGATCGCACGCGCGAGCAGCTCCATGCCGAGGCGGTCGCCCGCAAGCTCGCGTGGCTCGAGGATCCATCCAACCTCGAGGCGCGCCACGATCGCAACTATCTTCGGCTCCATGTGGCGCCGGCGCTGCGCGCGCGCTGGCCCGCCGCGGCGCAGCACGCCACGCGCCTCGCCGCGCAAGCGAG
>JBBIJV010000156.1:0-8593 GCA_037445815.1 Rhodospirillaceae bacterium | reverse complement strand
GGCCGCGCAGCTCGTGGAGCTGCGCGAGCGAGACCAGCGCCTGCACGCGACGACGAGCGAGCTCGAGCGCATGCGCCGCGATCTCGGCATCCTGCGCCCGGAGCTCGACGAGAGCCGCGCCACGATCGTTCGGCTCGAGAAAGCCATCATCGACAAGGATCGCGCGCTCGAGGCGCGCGATGCCCGAATCGCGACGCTGCAGGAGGAGTTGAGTCTCAGGCTCCGTGGCAGCGAGCGGCGGGCCGATACGGCGCTTGCGCCCGCCGAGCCAACTGCCCTGCCGCGCGCCACGCGGGAGCAAGCCGGCGAAGGTCAGGCCGTACCCGCGCTGCTCTGCCTCACCGGGGATGCGCCTCAGCGCTTCGCGCTCACGAAGAAGACGGTCACCGTCGGGCGCGGTCCGCAATGCGACTTGCAGATCTTGACGCACTTCGTGAGCCGCGAGCACGCACGCTTGGTCTTGCACGACGGCGTCACGCTGATCGAAGACCTGGGCAGCCGCAACGGAGTATTCGTCAATTCGGTGCGTGTCGAACGCCGGCACTTGCGGGAAGGCGATCTCGTGACGATCGGCGAGACTCAGTTCCGTTTCGTCGAATCGATGGCACACTAGGCCAGCGCAATGGAACGCGACGCGGCAATCAAGACTACTTGGCAGCGCGAGATTTCGATCGCCGCGGCTTTGCTCGCGTTCGGTCTCATTGTGCTGCCCTTTTCGATCTACATCGTCGGGCAAAACCTGCTCGGCGAGTACGAAGGCGCCGGCGCGCTCGGGCTCGCCGAAAGCATTTGGCTCGATCTTCTCGCATTGCAGCCGTTGACCTGGCTGCTCGTTCTGACGCCGTACATCGTCGTGCAGCTCGCGCGTCTCGGTCGGCGCACCTGGCGACGGAGGCTGTGACTCAAGTCACAGATTCCACACGCGTGGCGTAGCGGCCGCACACGCGTCTGTTATCGTTTTCATCGCAGGGCGCCGGACCCTCGGCGGTCGCGCAGGTCGCTACCACGTAATGTGACTTCTCCAATGCTGTTGAAGCGCTTGAAACGTTGGCTCGGCTGGGACACCGAATCGGGGCTACTCGATTTTTCGGATTTGAGCTTGCGTCCGCGCCCGACCTCGCCCGCCCCGAAACCGCCCGCGACGAGCCGGATGCGGTCCGCCGAGCCGAGCCTGCCGCGGGAACGTCGGCCGAAACCGGAGCGCACGCCGCTCGACGTGCTCGACAACCCGCGCTTGACGCTCGACAAGCCGGCCGACGACGGCTTCGATCCCTACAACACGGGCGCGTTCAACCGCAGCGCCTCGTGGGAAAAGATCGGCCGGCAGCGCAAACGCTGATCGGCCTCAGCCCCGCAGCCAGACGTGGTACGCCGCGACGGCGGCCAGCACGCCGACGAGCAGCAGGTGCGCCACGCGCCGCCAGCGGCTCGCCTTGATCTCGCCGTAGAAGCTGAAGGCCGCTTGAGCGGTGAGCAGCACGAAAAGCCCAAGGCTCTCTAGGAGCGGCACGAGCTCCCCCTCGAGCCGCGGATAATCGTCATGCAGCACGAAAAACACCACGGCCGTGCCGCCGAGCGCGAATGTGATCGCGGTGGCGCTGCCGAGCACGAAACCGAGGACTACGACCGTAGGACGCACGCGGGCTCCCGACGCTCAAGTACGTGACTTAAGTTTGTTTTTTCGCTCCGGGCGCACTTGATTCGCCCGCCCAAGGGTCCGAAACTTAACAAACATGTGATCAGCGTCGCCACGGACTCCAAGGAGGAAACGTGAGGGAGTTGTTTGGCCGTCTCAGCTTGGGCGCCCTGGCGCTCAGCGCCAGCCTCGCGTCGTTCGCCGCTGTCGAGCCGCTACCGCCGCTGCAGATCCTCCCGAAGCATGCACCGATCAGCAGCAACGTCGCAAAACTGATCGAAGAGCTCCACTATTCGCTGCCGCGCATCGACAACTCGCTGTCGTCTGCGATTCTCGACCGCTACCTCGACATGCTCGACGGCAACCGCATGTACTTCACGGCAGCCGACGTCGCAAGCTTCAATCGACTCCGCTACGAGCTCGACGACCGCACGCGCACCGGCGATCTGCAGCCCGTGTTCGATATCTTCAACTTGTTCCGCAAGCGCGCCGGTGAGCGCGTCGACGCCGCCGTCGCGCTCCTCGCCACCGAGCCCGACTACACAGTCGACGAGACCTTCGAGTGGGACCGCAGCGAAATGCCGTGGCCGGCCACCGAGCAAGAAATGAACGAGGTCTGGCGCAAGACCGTCAAGAGCGACGGCTTGCGGTTGATACTCACCGGCAAGACGTGGGCCGAGGCCGCCGAAATCTTGAAGGAGCGTTACGAGCGCTCGTATCGGCGAATCACGCAGTTGACGAGCGACGACGTGTTCGAGACGTACATGAACGCCGTCGCGCACAACATGGATCCGCACTCGAGCTACCTGTCTCCTCGCCAGAGCGAGGAGTACCGCATTCAGATGAGCCTGTCGTACGACGGCATCGGCGCGTCGCTGCAGCTCGAGGACGACTATGTCAAGGTCATCAACATCATTCCGGGCGGGCCGGCGCACATCGACGGTCAGCTCAAGCAAGAGGATCGCATCACGGCCGTCGGCGAAGGCAATAGCGAGCCCGTCGACGTCATCGGCTGGCGGCTCGACGACGTCGTGCAGAAGATTCGCGGGCCGGGCGGCACGCGCGTGCGCCTCCAGGTGCTGCCGGCCGGCGCGGCGCCCGGCTCGCCGGAGAAGATCATCGAGCTCGTGCGCGACAAGGTGAAGCTCGAGGAGCAAGCGGCGAAGAAGCAGCGGCTCGAGATTCCTTTCGACGGCAAGAACTATCGGATCGGCGTCATCACGGTTCCGAGCTTCTATCAAGACTTCGCAGCGCGCAGCAAAGGCGAAGAGGACTACACGAGCACCTCGCGCGACGTGACGCGCCTCATCGAGGAGCTCAAGGCCGAGGGCGGCATCGACGGCCTCGTCATGGATTTGCGCGCGAACGGCGGCGGCCATCTTTCCGAGGCCACGGAGCTTTCGGGCCTGTTCATCGAGCGCGGCCCCATCGTGCAGCTGCGCGAAGGCCGCGGGACGATTCAGCAGCTCGACGATCCGAGCCCCGGCGCCGTATACACGGGGCCGTTGGGCGTTCTCGTCGACCGCTACAGCGCGAGCGCGTCGGAGATCTTCGCCGCGGCGATCCAGGACTACGACCGCGGCGTCATCATCGGCCAGCAGACGTTCGGCAAGGGCACCGTCCAGAACCTGTTCCCGCTCGACCGCCTTATGCGCGGCACCGACAACGGCCAGCTCACGCTGACGATCGGCAAGTACTACCGCGTCACCGGCGAGAGCACGCAGCATCGCGGCGTGCTGCCCGACATCGAGCTGCCGTCGATGGTCGACACGGCCACCGTCGGCGAGAGCACGCGCGATACGGCATTGCCCTGGGATCGGATTCAGCCGGCGCGTTTCCGCGCGCAGGCCTCGCTCGACCGGGAGATCGCGGAGCTTCGGGCCCACCAGCAGTCGCGCGCGGTCGGCGATCCCGAGTGGAACTACCTTTTGAGCGACATCGCGGCCGTGAAGGAGATCGCGGCTCAGAAGAGCGTGTCGTTGAACCTCGAGCAGCGCATCGCCGAGAACAAGCGGCTCGAGCAAGGGCGGCTCGCGCGCGAGAACGCGCGCCGCGCGGCGCTCGGCCTCGAGCCGCTGACGAACATTGCGGAGCTCTCCGACACCGAGGCGTCGGACGCCATCCTGCTGCGGCAGGCGGCCCTCGTAGTGGCGGAGCTCGCCAAGGACAGGGCCGCGCCGTAGCCGCGCGGCGTTCAGCGCATCACGGACAGGACGTCCCAGTAGTCGTCGGCGACGACGTTGATGCGCAACGGCGCGTCGCTCGTGCGCCGCGCGAGCTCGATCTCGTTGGCCTGAGCGCCCGGCGTGCGGCTGATCAGCTGTAGACAATCCACGCTCGGCACCGAATCCGTCTCGTTGCGGTACTTGACCTCGGTCAGGAGCAAATCGGTGCGCCGCTTGACCTGGTCGGCGAACGTCTTTTGCTGCTTGAGCTCCTCGATCTTCTCGCGGATCCGTTCCACCATCCGGTCGCAATCGCGGCGATCGCCGAACTTCATGTCGCCGACGGCCCGCTCCGTCGACGTCTTCGCCAACGACGCGAGATCGTGCTCCGAGAAGTGCACGACGAGGTGTTGAGCGAGCGCGATGACGGCCGTGTTGATCAGCCGGCGGCTGTCGAGCGACAGGCCTTCGGGCTCCGGGAGCGGCTCTCCTTGAATCTTCTCGCCAAGCGAGCGCAGCTCCTCGAGCTTCTCCTCGAGCATCTGCTGGCCGCTTCGAAGGCCCGCGATCTGGCGCTTCAGCGCGCCGGCGCGAAATAGGCGCACGAGAGGATTCATCGTCGCTATTTTTCGCTCGACGCGCGTTTGCTCCTCGATCGTCGTCCGGCGTTTCTCGGCGAGGCCGGCCATCTTTTCCTTGATCGCGTCGAGCCGGCGCTGACGCTTCGCGATCTCGGCTTCCTGTAGCTGCGCACGTTCGCGCTTCTCGCGTTGGAGTTGCAGCTCGCGGCCAAACTGCTCGAGCCGCTGTGCGCCGACGCGCCACAAATGCCGCAGCTGAAAGTAGACCATCGCGTTTGCCGCGGCCAACGGATTCGTCAGCAGCCGCTCGAGGCCCTCGAGCTGCTCTTGGGCGCGCAGAATCGCGCCCTCCTGCTCCTTGAGCTTGTCGAGCAGCTCGAATCGCTCGCGGCGCAGCGCCTTGAGCTCGCGCTTGACGTCGGCTCTATTCCAATAGAGCTTCAGCAGCTGCTCGGTCGGCCCCGTCTGCTGCCGCTCGAGGATCGCCGAGAGCATCAACGGCCTCGCATTCTGTAACACGGACGCATGGCGCAAATATAGCCGCGCCGCCGAGAGCAAACCGTGATTCAAAGCAAGGAACGCGCCGGCCCGGCCGCGCTCAGGTCAACGCGCGCTGCGCCCGCCCGAGGCTGTGACCGACCTCAAACAAATAGTCGAGCCACTTGTTGAGCAGCATGTTCAAGCGCCAGCGCCGGTCGAGCTCGGCGCTGCTGCTTCGCGCGAGCTCGCGCAGCTTCGCGTGCCGGTGCGTTTCACCGCTGCTGACGGCCTCCACGAGCCGCGCGTCGTGGTAGATGCGCACGACGATGTCGGGATCCGGCGCGCGCGTGCCGTTCAGGTCGTCGAACCAGTACGTGAGCCGCAGCGTCGTCGTGTACGGCTCGCGGCGAACGATGGCGGCGTGCAGGTCGTTGTCGCGCAGCGACGACGAGACGACGCCCTCGGCAGGCCAATCGAGCTCCGTGAGGAGCTGGTGCAGCTTGATGTAATTGCTCTCGTACAAAATCATGAGCCCCGTGAAGGTGCCGGGGCGGTAGACGCATTGCGGTACGAGCAAGCTATCGACGACCATGGGCGCTACAGTGTCCTAAACTCCGGTGTCAGGCAACCTACCAGTCGGAACGCCTTTTGCGCCGCAAAGTGGGTGCCACGAGACCGATGACGATGCCGGCCAGCAGCACGGCCGCGCCGATGATGAACCAGTTTTGGTTTTCGCGGGCTCTCAGACGCCGGTTGTCGGCCGTGAGCTGCTCCACTTCGCGGTCGCGTTCGGCGAGGCGCTCACGCAAGCTCTCGTTTTGGTCGCGGATCTCGACGACGTTCGCGGCGGACGTGCGAAGGTCGGCCAGCTCGCGGCTGACCGTGCCGTGACTCGTCTCCGTCTGCTCGAGCTGCGCGCGCGTCGCCGCGAGATCGCGCGCGAGCTCCGCGTTCTGGACCTCGAGCTCCGAAACGCGGCCGCGCGCGGCCGTCAAGTTTCGTTCCGCGACGGCGAGGCGCTCGCGCGCGATCGGCTCCGCCGTCAGGTAACGCGTCAGTATCCAGCCTTCCGTGGCGTTGTCCGCGACGCGGACGCGAGAGTACCCGTCCTCCTTGTTTTCCTCGAGCACTTCGACGCGCTCGCCGGCCTCGAGGTTGCGCACGATCAAGTACTCGATGCTCGGGCCGCGCCGCAGCTCGACGATCGTGCGGTCCGTCACGTACCGGGTCTGCGCTTGCCCGAGCACAGCGAATCCCAAAGCGAAGAAGCAGAGACCGAGAAACCGCATCACGCGCCTACTTCCTGCCGAGCTTGCCGGAGACTAGCCGATCCGTGGGTCGCTTGAAAACCGCCCGCGACCCGATTTTGCGCGACCTGCCTCAGCGCTTGAAAACGTGCTCGCGGTAAAAGCGGAGCTCACGAATCGAGTCGTGAATGTCGGCCAAAGCCAGGTGTACCGATTTCTTCTCGAACCGGCTGCTCACTTCCGGCAGCCAAAGCTTGGCGAGGATCTTGAGCGTCGAAACGTCGAGATTGCGATAATGAAAATAGGCAGCGAGCTCGGGCATGTGGCGGATCAGGAAGCGGCGATCCTGGCAAATACTATTGCCGCACATCGGCGACGTGCCCTGGTCGACGTGCTGCCGCAGAAACTCGAGCGTCTGCCGTTCCGCTTCCTGCTCGGCGATGCGGCTCGCACGCACGCGGTCGGTGAGGCCCGAGTTTGCGTGCTGGCGCGTGTTCCACTCGTCCATCGCCGCAAGCACCTCGTCCGGCTGATGGATCGCCAGCATCGGGCCTTCCGCGAGCACCGTCAGCTCCTTGTCGGTGACGACGGTGGCAATCTCGATGATCCGATGCCGATCGGGGTCGAGCCCCGTCATCTCGAGATCGATCCAGATCAGATTCTCGTTCCGGCTCACCCGTGCTCCCGACAGTGCCCTGCGCGGCGGCTCAGCCGAGCGCGCCCTTCAGCGGGCGGCCGCCCAGCACGTGAAGATGCACGTGGAAGACCACCTGGCCGCCCTCGCTACCCACGTTCATGGCCACACGGTAACCCTTGAGCCCCTGCTCCGCTGAGATGCGCTTCGCGGTCAGGAGCAGCCGTCCGATGAGCGGGGCGTCCTGCTCCGAGAGCTCGTCGAGGGTCGCAACGTGGGCTTTTGGTATGACGAGGCAATGCAGCGGGGCCTGCGGATGGATGTCCTTGAACGCGAGTATCTCGTCGTCCTCGTAAACGCGGTCGGCCGGCAAATCGCCGGCCACGATTTTGCAGAACAGGCAGCTCGCGTCCGCCATCAGCGCCATCATCGCCCTCCTTCACCGCTCGCGGACGCGAGCTCGCGGCGGCCGCTGAGCGCCCGCGCCAAGGTGCCTCCGTCGATGTATTCCAGCTCGCCTCCGACCGGCACGCCATAAGCGATACGGCTCGCGCGCAAACCGTACTTCCCCGCGAGCGCCGCGACGAGATGTGCCGTGGCATCGCCTTCGACCGTCACGCTCGTGGCGAGCACGACCTCGGCGAAACGCTCCGTGCCGAACCGGCGCTCGAGCAGCTCGAGGCCGAGCTCCGCGGGCCCGATCCCGTCGATCGGCGACAAATGGCCCATCAGCACGAAGTACGCACCACGATAAGCGCCCGACTGCTCGATCGCCAACAAATCGGCCGGCGTCTCGACGACGCAGAGCTGCGTGCGGTCGCGCTTCTCGCTCGAGCAGAACCGGCAGACGGGCTCCTCGGTCAACATTCGGCACCGCTCGCAGTGGCGAATGGAGCGCACGGCGCGAGCGAGCGCGGCCGCGAGGCGCCCGCCCGCGTCGCGATCCTTGTCGAGCAAGTGGAACGCCATGCGCTGGGCAGTCTTCGAGCCGACGCCCGGGAGGCACTGGAAAGCCTCGATGAGCTGGCTCAACAGCGGCGAGTAAACGTCGGTCACGTCGTTAGAAGGGCAACTTCAATCCGGCCGGCAGTCCCAATCCGCCCGTGACGGAGGACAGTTTCTGTTGCACCGTCTGCTCGATCTTGCGGCTCGCATCGTTGAATGCGGCCGCCACGAGATCCTCCAACATTTCCTTGTCGTCCTCGAGCAGCCTGTCTTCGATCGCGACGCGGCGCACCTCGTGCTTGCACGTCACGACGACCTTCACCATGCCGCCGCCGGCGACACCCTCGACCTCGGTGGCCGCGAGCTCCTCTTGGGCCTTCTGCATGTTGGCCTGCATCTCTTGCGCTTGCCGCATCAGTTGGCTCAGGCCTTTCATCGGTCACCTCTCCCTTTCCACCTGGCTTCGAATCACTTGCTCGAGCGGATGCTGTCCGGCTCGAGCGTCGCGTCGAACGCAGCCTGCAGGGCTTTGACGTTCGCGTCGGTCTCGATTGCTTCACGGGCCTCGCGAATGCGCGCGCTCTCGTTCGCGCGCCGCGCTTCGGCCGGTGTGGGCCGCGCCGGCCGCCCGACGGCGACCGACAGCTGCACGTCGCGGCCGTATTGCTCGCGCAGCGCGGTCTCGAGCCGCGAGCGCAATTGCTGCGTGTTCAGGTGTTCCTTGTCCGGTGGAACGACGAGCTGCCACACGTTGCCGGCGTTCGATTTGAGATGGCAACTGTCGGCGAGCTGCCGCGCGGGGCCGCGGAGATCGAGCGACTGCACGACTCCGGCCCAGTCCGGTGCTTCGGCTGCGGCGCCGTCGGCCGCGGCACGCGCCTCGGAGGCGCCTGCCGGGGCCGGCG
>JBBIJV010000155.1:0-8678 GCA_037445815.1 Rhodospirillaceae bacterium | reverse complement strand
CGCGAGTCGGCCGCGGCGGCGACGCGCTCGATCTTCGCCAGCATCGCGTCGGCGTCGGCGCGCGACGGCGGCGCTTGCGCGGCGACGCCGCCCGCGGCAATTGTAAATGCAAGAGCAACGAGGATCGTCCCAGGGCGGCGGGTTGTCGGGCACATCGGCTCGATTCTACCGGCCGGTGGCCCCTGCTCGGCGGCATCCGTCAGCGCGCGCGTTAATTGACGACGGCCCGCCGGGTGGCAAGCGCACCACCCTGCGGAATATGCGCGAAGCGTGGCCCGCCGCGACCGGCGAACACAAGAAAAATGAAGGGTCTCAGGCGGGCCTGAAGGCGCTGGCTTGTATTAGGCGCGGAGGTACACTCATCCACAGCACGCGAGCCCCGCCCGCAACGAGGCTCGCCGCACACGCATATATCATGAGGTCCGCACCATGAACCGTCTGACCGCCGCCACGCCGTTTCTCATCGCTGCCGCCCTGAGCGCGCCCGCGTTCGCCCACCACAGCGTGTCCATGTTCGACAACACGCAGGAGATCCTCATCGAAGGGACGGTGGAGCGGTTCGACTGGGTGAACCCGCACATGTACTTGGTCGTGAGGACGAAGGGGCCGGACGGCAAGGAGGCGCTCATCGAAGGCGAAGGCTTAGGTATCACGCAAGCGCTCGTCGACGGCCTGAACCGCGACGCGCTGAAGCCCGGCACGCGCGTCGTCATGCGCGCGAATCCGAATCGCGGCGGCTGGGGCAAGCAGGTGCGCATCCAGGACGTGACGACGGAGGACGGCGAGATTCATCCGTTCTACGCTGCGAATCGCCGCACCCGCGTGCTCACGCCGGCCGAGAGCCTCGAGGGACATTGGGCACCGAATCGCGCGGCGCTCGGCGCGGCGTTCGGCGCGATGGCGCGCTGGCCCGTGACGCCCGAAGGCCGCGCCGCTCAGGCGAATCTCGTTGCCGACGGCCTCTGCTATCCGGAGCCGACGCCGGTGCTTTCGATCCTCGACGAGCTCCGCACGATCGAGATCGGCGAGGACCGGGTGGTGCTCAAGTTCGACAACACGGGCGATCACGTCGACCGCGTCGTGCACATGGGCGCATCGCATCCGGCGGATCTCGAACCCTCGCGCCACGGCCACTCCGTCGGCCGGTGGGAGGGCGAGACGCTCGTAATCGATACGATCGGGTTCGAGCCGAACCCCTCCGGCCTCGGGTTGAACGTGCCGTCGAGCGCGCGCAAGCACGTGGTGGAGCGGCTCACGCTGAGCGACGACAAAGTGCGCCTGCGCTACGAGGTCACCGTCGAAGACCCCGAGTACCTCACGGGGCCGGCCACGTTGACGCAGCAGTGGGATCACCGGCCCGACCTCGAGTTCTCGCAGAACACGGGCGGGTGCGATCCCGACGTGGCGGCTCGGTACAAGGAGCACGTGCCGGCCCAGTGAGCGCGACCACGGCCGCGCGGCCCTCAGATTCACAGCGCCCCGAGCTCGAGCTCGACGGCATCGAACGGCGGCGCGCGGACGCTCGCGCTGCCATGGTGCTCGGCCAGCGGCGTCGGGCGGCGGATTCGAGGGCCCGCACTTCCGGCGTCTGCCGCAACGGATCGACGAGCCAGGCGTGCACGAGCGCACGTCGTTGCCGAAGTGCAGCTCGGGCTCGGCGAGGAGCAGCCAGCCGCCCGGGCCATGACGCGCGCGACCGAACGGGCGGCTCCGAGTCGACGGAGCCGCCCGTACCGTTGCGCCCTTGCCAAGCTAGAGTTGCGCAATCCGCGCGCTTTCCTGCAAATGAACGGCCAGCAACAGAGGTTTATTCGTGCGTTCGATGGCCGACTCGATCGCATCCTGAACGCAGCGTCGGCGCCGCGTGGCTTTCCGCACGTCGAACGCGGACTCCTCGGAAACGCACAGGGAGTGAGCCGCGTACCGGATTCGGTCGTAGAGAACGCGCACGTCCCGCTCGCGTGCCAGGTCGAGATCAGCCGCTTGCACGATCGCCGTTCGCCCGGTTTGGGTAATCGGCTCCGCGGCAGCCGCGCCTGCTACCATCACGCCGCAAACCGCCGCACCGATGGAGCTCAACGTCTTGAAGGTGTTCATGTGAATCTCCTTGCTGCTCGAGGTTGGATGAATCAATTACTCTCGACGGACGTCGCGACGCCGCTCGATGCCGGTGCGACGGGCGCATGGGCCGCGCCAAGGCGCGGCACGAACTTCGGCACGCGCCGCTGGTATTGGACGTAGTCCTTACCGTGCTGCCGGACGAGGTCGCGCTCCTCGTACCGAACGGCGATCACGATGTAGACCGACATGCCGGCGGCGAACAGCAAGTGCCCCACCGTCATCAGGGGCGTAGCCCAGAACACGAGCAACCAGCCGACGTAGAGCGGGTGGCGTACGACCCGGTACAGGAACCGCACCTGAAACGGCAGCGCCTCGTAGGGCTTCTTGCGCAAATGCAAGAACACTTGGCGCAACCCGAACAGGTCGAAGTGGTCGATGACGAACGTCGAGACGAGCACGAGCACGACCCCGAGCGCAAACACGCCCGTGCAGAGCGCGGCCACGATGGGCGTCGACGCTTGCCACACGACGGCCGGCAGCGGCTGCCACACCGCGTACAACGCGATCAACGCGAGGCTCGAGAAGAGCACGTACACGCTGCGCTCGATCGGCCGCGGCACGATCCTCGTCCATTGGGCCTTGAACGCGGGTCGCGCCATCACGCTGTGCTGAAGGCCGAACAGCGCGATCAGTCCCAAGTTCACGACCAGGGCGAGGACGGGGTCGCCAGGCGAACCCGTGTCGATGCCTTTCGGCACCACGGTGTTTGCGACGAAGCCGAGCAGATACAGGAAGGTCGCGAAGAAAAGGCCGTAGCTCGCGACTCCGAACAGAAATGCCAAATAGCGTCCCATGTGAGTCTCCGCAGATGTGGTTGACGGCCAGAGCCTCCGCCGATGCGGCCGTCTCCGGGAGCACGTGCCGGTTAGTAACGACGGAACCGCCTGATCTGTCGGGGAATTTGCGATTGCGCCGCAGGTTGTTATACCGTCGCGAGACCAACCGTCCCGCGGGCATCGGCATGGCGCAGTGGAAGGCGGACGACGAGCAACGGATCCGTGCGCAGATCGAGCGTATGTCGGCGACGCCGCTGTTCGCGCATGCCGGGCGCATGGTGGCACTGCTGCGCTATCTCGTCGAAGCGGAGCTTGCGGGCGAAGGCGACGCGCTCAATCAATCCCGCATCGCAATCGACGTGCTTGGCCGCGACGCGCACTTCGACCCCACTCTCGACTCGATCGTGCGCGTCGAGATGGGCCGGCTGCGCAGCAAGCTCGTGGAGTTCTACGCCACTGAGGGCGCTGCCGACGACGTGCTCGTCGGGCTGCCGAAGGGACGCTATCGGCCGAGCATCGAGCTGCGGCGTGGCTCGTTCACGGCCCCGACGACGCTGCCGAAGCAAGAGATCCGCTATTGCCAAGCCGACGATGGCACGAGCATCGCGTACGCGCTGTCGGGCCAAGGCTACCCGCTCGTCAAGGCCGCCAATTGGCTGAGCCACCTCGAGTTCGATCACCAGAGCCCTGTGTGGCGACACTGGTGGCGCGAGCTCGCGAGCCGCTATCGGCTCGTGCGTTACGACACGCGCGGCGGTGGGCTCTCGGATTGGCAGCCGCGAGCCGTGACGTTCGACGCCTGGGTCGACGATCTGCACCGCGTCGTGGACTCCGCGGGGCTCGACCGGTTCGCGCTATTCGGCATGTCGCAGGGCGTGTCGGTGGCCGCGGCCTTTGCGGTGAAGCACCCGGAACGCGTGAGCCACCTGATCCTGTACGGCGGCTTCGTGCGCGGCCTCACGAAACGCGACGACCCCCTCTCGCTCGAGCGGCTCGAGCTCATGGAGCACCTGATTCGCGTGGGCTGGGGCTACCCACAGGCAGCGTTTCGCCAAGCGTTCGGGGCCATGTTCATTCCGGACGGGACGAACGAGCAGTTCAAATGGTTCGACGAGCTGCAACGCGCCTCGATGAACTCCACCAACGCGGCGCAGTTCTTGCGCGTGGCCCACGAAGTCGACCTGCGGCCCCTGCTACGACGCGTGCAGGCGCCCACGCTCGTGCTGCATGCGAATCGCGACAACGCCGTGCCGTTCGAGGAAGCGAAGATCATCGCGGGCGGCATTCAGGGCGCGCGGTTGAAGATGCTCGACAGCAACAATCACATCCTGTTCGAGCACGAGCCCGCGTGGCCCGAGTTTCTCGTTGAGATCGAGGAGTTCCTCGCCGCCGCGTGAGGATCCCCCGCTTGCGCGCCCGCGGGCGGATGGGTGTCTTGAACCACCCTTCTCCTTTGGCGCCAATAGCGTGTAATGGAGAGCGTTTTCAGGTTAGCGTCCGCGGGAAGGCCGGGAGCTGGCATGCCGGTATGAGTCCCGCCGACGCGGTGCGCCGCGCCTGTGCAAGCGCCTCGACCGTCGGTTCGTCGATGCTGGTAGCGGATGCGATCAACGAGCGCGCCGCCTTCTATGAGGGCAACGGATTTGTGCGTCTGCCCGAGTCGATGCGGCTCGCGCTGCCTATGCACGTTGTTGAAAAGATGCTGAAGCTACGAGAGACGCCGACCGCGGCCCGAATGACGGCGCCAACCGATCGATCCCTACCGCCAGCGAAAGAGCTTCAGCGCGATCGGAAAACAGATCGCGAGCCACGCCGCGAGCACGCCCGCCTCCGGCACCACCTGCGCGAACGTTGCGCCTTGGAGCATCGTGGCGCGCAGCGCGTCGTTCAAGGCCGTGAGCGGCAGCGCGGCGATGAAGGGCTGCACGGCGTCCGGGAAGCGCTGCGAGGAGAAGAACACGCCGGACAGAATCCACATCGGCAGCATCGTCAAGTTCATGAGGCCCGACGCGGCCTCGACGGTGCGCGCGCGCGAGGAGATCAGCAGGCCGATCGCGCCGAACGCGAGCGAGCCGAGCACGCAAATGCCGGCGAGAACCAAGAGCGAGCCGCGAATCGGCACGCCGAACACGAGCACGCCGAAGGCGAGAAACGCGCCCGCCTCGACGACGAGCATCGCGAGCCGCGAGATCAGGAACGACAGCAGGAAGTAGTGACGCGGCATCGGCGTGGCAACGAGCCGCTTCATCAGCTTGCGCCGCCGCGCGTCGACGATGGCGAACCCCATGCTCCAGATGGACCCGCCCATCAAGTTCATCCCCAGCAGTCCCGGCACGAGGAAGTCGATGTAGCGCGAGCCCGTCTCGCGCATCAGCTCGTCGCGCGCCGCCACGGGGTCCACTCGGCCGGCGCTCTGCTGGAGCGCGAGATCCGTGCGCATGCGCGCGTCGCGCCCTTCCGGGTTCGTGTCGTCGTAGTGGTAGACCGCCGTGTCGGCGGCGGGCCGCTCGACGAGCAGCGCGATGCGCCCTTCGCGCAGCGCTTTCAAGCCCTCCTCGAGCGTCGCGAACGGCTCGACGTCGAGCGACGGTGCGTGCTCGAACGCCGAGCGCTCGCTGCCGACGACGCCGATCGACACCGTCTCCGCCGGCGTGTTGCGAAACGCCAATCCCAGGCCCGCGGCGAGCAGCAGCGGAAAGCCGAACACCCAGAAGAGCGCCTCCGGCTCGCGCAGGAACTCGCGAAACCGCACGAGCGTGAGCTGCCAGAGCGGATGATCAGCCATCGCGCAGGTGCCGCCCCGTGAGCGTGACGAAGACGTCCTCGAGCGTCGCCGAGTGCGTGCGCAGCTCCGTCAGCCGAATGCCGCGGCGCACGAGCTCGGCCAAGAGCGCAGGCACGGCACTGTGCAGCGCCGTCACCTGCATTCGCACCACGCCGAGGCCCAAGCGCACGTCGCGCACGCCCTCGATGGCGGAGAGCGTTTCCGCGTCGAGCGGCTGCCCCGCGGCATCGGCCTCGACGGAAAACTCCACGACGTGCTCCACGCCGATCGATGAGATGAGCTCGCGCGGCGACCCCATGGCGATGATCTTGCCGTGGTCCATGATGGCCACGCGCTCGCAGAGCCGCTCCGCTTCGTCCATGTAGTGCGTCGTGAGCAAGATCGTGCGGCCCGCGCGCTTGAACTCTTCGATGAGATCCCAGAGCTGGCGGCGCGCTTGCGGATCGAGCCCCGTGGTGGGCTCGTCGAGGAACAGCAGGTCCGGATCGCCGACCAGCGCGCACGCGAGCGCGAGCCGTTGCTTCTGGCCGCCCGACAGCGCGCCGACGCGCGCGCGCCGCTTCTCCTCGAGCTGCACGAGCCCGATCACGTGCTCGGCCGTGGGGCCTTTGTGGAAGAAGCTGCGGAAGAGCCGCACGGTCTCCTCGACCGTGAGCTTATCGGAGAGCTGCGTCTCCTGGAGCTGAATGCCGAGCCGCTGCTTGAGCGCGGCCGCGTCGCGCTCCCAGCGAAGCCCCAGCACCTCGAGCTCGCCGGAATCGCGCGCCGTGAGGCCCTCGCAGATCTCGATCGTCGTGGTCTTGCCCGCGCCGTTCGGCCCCAAGAGGCCGAAGCACTCGCCGGCCTGCACCTCGAGGCTAAGGCCATTCACGGCAACCACGTCTTGATACGCCTTCTTGAGATCGCGGACGCGCAGCACCGGCTCTGGCATGAAGCTAAGGCTTCCCTGTGGCAGCGGCTCGGGTGGAGCGGCTGCTTGTCGCTGGAGGTGAGGCGAAGATGATGATTGACCGATCGGGCGAGCGCAAATCGAGCGCGAGCGCGGCGGGCGTCGGCGCTTCGCCCGCGCGGCCTGCCGGACGAGATGCCCGTGATCTTCGGCGGCGAGCTCGGCCGCACCGGGCTCGCGCCAAGCGCGCCCGACGTCAACCGCCTCGTTTGATGCGAGTGAGCTCGTCGACGTCGATGAGATCCTTGTTCCGTCCGGATGCCTTTTTGTTTTCGATCAGGTCGTCGAAACCGATGAAGGGAACACGGAGGCCGTCGAGCTCGATCTCGAGGCGATTGGCATGGGCCGTCCCGAAGGCGACACCGTCGATACCGGTGAGCACTTGGATCTTGTTCGGCTCTCGGCCTATCTCGATAACCGAATCGGCCTGCCTGAAATCGGCGGCCGAAATGCCGAGCTCACCGAATCCGAAGTCCGCGAACACGCGCTCGAGGCGCGACGCGTTCTGTTCGTCGACGGCGACGAAGAGGTCGATGTCGCCCGTGTAGCGCGGGAAGCCGTGGATGCCTACGGCGTATCCCCCGACGACGACGAATTTAACGTCGTGATCGATGAGTAACCTTAAGAACTCGCGGAAATTCTTGTTGAGCATCCTCGGCGAGGCTCGGATTGCTGATGAGCTCTACCGCGCGAAACCGCTCGATGTAGCTGCGGTGTCGCCAGCCGCCGCGATCCGCGCGATCGGGATCGTGCAGGCGCCTCTTTCTCACAAACCGGGCGATCATGGCTACTTCTCTCGATTGGCGGTGCATTGTACTCGCGAGGCAAGCGAAAATCCCGCGAGCGAGGGAAGTCGGGTGCTGCGCTCGCGCGCAGCGCGAAAGCCGCAGCTATCCGCCGGCCGCCGAAAGATCGGCGAGCAGCGTCTCGACGACGGCCTCCTCGTGAACGGCCGCGCCGCGCTGCGCCATCGCGCCTGCGAGCGCCGGATCCCACGACGCTTCGACGCGCCGGCCGGAGAGCTCGCGCTCGAGGCCGGAGGCCGCGGCGCTGTAGTCGGCGGCGCCGAAGCGCCACGGCGCGGCGGCGAAGCTGCGCATCACGAAGTTGCCGATGGCGAGCCCCGGCCAGTCGAAGTCGCCGTGATAGCGGAGCTCTGCGCCGAGCGCCGTCACCTGACGCAGCAGCGCTTGCTGGGCGGCGCCGGGCATGCCGTCCGTGCATATCAAGGGAGACGACCGCGTGCCGAGGCGGTCCGCGGCGACCGCGACGACGGCCGAGTTCTCGCACACGTACACGGGGCGGCCCGCGAGCCGCCACTCGGGCCGGTGGCCGAGCAGCCTGCGGGTACTGCAGGAGCAGGAATTTGAGCGCGTCGGTGGAGAGATGACGCTGAGCGTCGATACACGGGTCATTGCCGCAACCAACAAAAACCTCAAGGACCTGATTGATAAAGGCCGCTTTCGCGAGGATCTCTATTATCGTCTTCATGTCATTCCGATTACGATTCCACCGTTACGTGAACGCAAGGAGGACATTCCACTCTTGCTGGAATTTTTTGTGAAAAAATTTAAAAAGGAAATGGGCCGGCGGGAGTTGACGGTATCGGAGGATGCCTTGAACGTGCTGATGGGGTACGACTGGCCGGGCAACGTGCGGGAACTCGAAAACGTCGTCGAACGAGCGGTCGTGCTGGCCGGTTCGTCGGAACTGACGGCGGATGACTTTGCAGGCCTTCGGGCGAAATCGTCGGCGCTGCCCGTAAGTTTTGCCGATATCGAAGCGATGGGCCTGACGGAAGCGCTCGAACAATTCGAACGCGTCATGATTGAACGGGCGTTGTCCAAATCCAACGGCGGACGCGCCGATGCCGCCAAATTACTCGGACTGAAAACGAGTGCATTTTATTACAAACTTGAAAAGTACGGTCTTTTGTAGCCTGATGGCGTCGGTTTTAACCGGTACCCTTCACGCCCAGAATGAGCCCGTCTTCCAGGCCGATACCGTTCGCGCCGTCGGTGAATTTCTTAACCGCGTTTCCAACGAC
>JBBIJV010000154.1:0-8833 GCA_037445815.1 Rhodospirillaceae bacterium | reverse complement strand
TGAAGGCGGCAGCCGCGCGGGCGCGGTGGAGAGGCCGAGCGAAGGAACGAGCGCGGAAGCGCACGCGCGTTGCGTCGCAGAAGCGTGCTCCTCGCGCCGCTCGAACGCAACGGCGGGGTATTCCCTATGGCGGCAGCAAGGACCTTTGCTCGTCGGCGGCGACCACACGGGACTGCACGGGGTCTTCTCGTGTTTTTTCTTAAGTTGCGAACTTTGTAGCGGGCTCTGATCTTGCAAGCTCAGGCGCCGCGCGGCGGGCGGAACCCTACCCAGCTTGCGCCGTGTTGCGGGGGGCGTTTACAGTCATCGAGGCTTTCCGCGCGCCCCCCATTGCCGAAGGCCCACGGCGTAGGAAGAGGCAATCACACCGCAAATCGAATGGAGTTGCACGTGAAGTACAGCATATTTCGAGCACTGTTGATCCTCGTCGCGGGCTCGCTCGGAGCCTTGCAAGCGCAGGCGCAGGAGCCCGTTGCCGGCCGTGACTACATCGAGATCCCGAACGGCCGCCCGCTGACGCCGGCCGACGGCAAAGTCGTCGTCGAGGAGTTCTTCAACTACATTTGCCCCGGCTGCAACGCGTTCGAGCCAGTGCTCGTCGCGTGGGCTGCGAAGCTGCCCGATTACGCCCGGTTCACGCACGTGCCGGCCACGTTCCGCCCGGACTTCGTGCCGTACGCGCGCGCGTTCTACGCGGCGCAGGCCCACGGAATCGCCGAGAAGACGCACGCCGAGGTCTACAGGGCGATCCACCAGACGCGCGACTTGCCGTCAGAAGCCGACCGCATGGACCCGAAGCGCATGGAAGAGCGCATCGCGGCGTGGTACGCGAACCACGGCGTCTCCGAGGCGGAGTTCTTGAGCACGATGCGCGGCTTCAGCGTGGAGCTCAAGCTGAAGCAGGCCACTGATCACCTACAGCGCAGCAAGGTGCCGAGCACGCCGTCGCTCGTCATCAACGGCCGCTACCTCGTCCGCGGCAACACCTATGCCGACACGCTGCGCATCGCGAGCTATTTGATCGAGAAGGAGCACGCGAGCTAGCGCCGCGCCGCTCGGGCGAGCTCACGTCGGGCTCGCCGTCACGAGCACGTGCACGGCGCCGAGCACGCCGGCCGTCGGGCGGAGCGCTTTCAGCGCGCGCGGCGCCTTCCCCGATCAGGAGCTTCAACGGGTCGGCTTAGGCGCGGTTTCGAGGCGACGTCGCCGGCAGCGGGTCTGCAAAGTGTGCGGCGCGTCCTAGCCGCCCGCGGAGCGGCGCCTCGACAATTCTCGCCCGAAGCGTGCAAGGAGTCGGCGATGGGCAGGATTTCGGCGATCGGCGCGGTCGCGACTTTCGGGTTC
Source organism: Rhodospirillaceae bacterium (assembly GCA_037445815.1). Taxonomy (GTDB): domain Bacteria; phylum Pseudomonadota; class Gammaproteobacteria; order Steroidobacterales; family Rariloculaceae; genus FEN-1219. The sequence continues at coordinate 7,489 of JBBIJV010000154.1, read as the reverse complement.
GCGTTCTCAGCGGGTGCGGGAGCGCAGACGATCGTCAGCGCCGAGGATCCGGCGGGGCTCGTCGCGATCATCCAGAATCTCGGCTTTCAGGCCAAGCTCGAGAAGGACAACGCGGGCGACCCCGTGATCCGCTCGAGCTCGAGCGGAGCCGACTTCAGCATCTTCTTTTACGACTGCACGAAGAACAAGCGCTGCAAGTCGCTGCACTTCACCGCCGGCTACGACCTGCCCGACGGGACGTCGCTCGACGCCATCCAGCAGTGGAATGCCGAAAAGCGATTCGCCAGCGCGTACCTCGATGAGGAAGGCGATCCGTTCCTGCAGATGGACATCAACACCGAAGGCGGCATTACCCAGGCCAATTTCGAGGACTCGATCGACCTTTGGCAGTCGCTGAAGGGCGAGTTCGAGAAATACATCGACTTCTAGCCGGCCGCCTCGGCGCGATCATTTCCTTGCGCGCTCGGCGTCCGTGGCGCGCGCCGCGCTCAAAATGTTGCGCAAACCCAAATTGCCTTCGTGGCAGGCATACTCGAACGGCGCCGCGTCCGCTTCCTTCTTCAGCGGCATCTCGATCGACCACGGCGCGGTCCACGTCTCCGGATCCTCGAAGCGTACTTCCCACGACAGCGTGTTCGCGTCGATCGGCGTGAAGCGCTCGGTGATGACGAGGTTCTCGCTCGCGTTGCGATACGCCGCTTCGGGGCGAATGTTCCGCGTCTCGACGACGAGCGTGTCGCCTTCAAAGCGGCCGCGCGCATCGCCCATGTAGAAGTCGAGACTCGAGGCAACGCGCGGCGAGTCGCCGAGCGGGATGATGCGCGCCTCGTGCACCATCTCGTATTGAATGGCGACATAGCCCGGTGCCTGCGTGATCCGGTATGCGTTGCCGTAGATCATCGGCATCATGGAGCCGGGCATCCCGATCGTGATGCAGCGATCGTAGAGGCTCATGTCCGTGTACGTATCCGGAGCATCACGCTTCGGCAACGCGCGCGCCTGGGCGCGCTGCCGTGCGGCGTCGGTGACGGTGGGTATCTTGCCGTCGGCGGGCTCGCTCACGAGCCACGGTCGGCTGTTCATGGCGTCGAGGTGCTCGTACCAGTGTGGCGGGCCGGCGCCCGTATCGTTGTCCGCGCTGCCGCCGATGCGCGCGGCCCCTTCGCGTGCGCGGCGGCTGCGCTCGACCATGAGCTCGGCCATCTGCTCCGGTCCGAACTCCCGGCGGTCTCTACCCGCGAGCTCGGCCGGCCGCTCGAACGGCGTGCCGAACTCGTCCTTGTTCGTGTAAGTGCCCTCGATCTTGGGGTCGCCCCACGAGGTGCGCGGCAAGTGAGCGGTCGTCGCCGTCTGTGCCGACAGCGTCGCGGCCACGACAGCGCTCAAACCCACGAAAGCCAGTCCGGCAACAGCTCGAGCGTCCACGATTTTCCTCCGCCTCGACTTTGGCTCATTGTAGGCGCCGCCGAAGCCAAGGGAAGGCGGCTCGCGGCGCGGTGCCGCCCAAACTGAGATACCAGCCGTGGCCAGCCGGCTCGTTCGCGAGCCCGCGAGCGGCGGGGCGGACGTCAGGCGTCGCCGACCGTCTCGCTGCCCGCCGCGCCTGCCGCGGTCAGAAGCGCACGTTGAGGCTTGCGCCCACCTCGCGCGGCCGGCCGATCACGGCGAAGTCGTAACCCCACACCTGCCGCGCGTCGAACCCGCCGTTCACGTATTGCTCGTCGCTCAGGTTCGTGCCCCACAGCGCAAGCGTCCAGTTCGAGTTCGCGGGCTCATACTCGAGGCGCGCGTTGAAGATGCCGTAGTCGGGTTCCATGATGTAGTTGCCGTTGGCATCGATGAGGATGCGCTGGTGCGCGGCATCGCGGACGTACTCGTCGCGCCAGCCGTAGTTGCCGGCCAGTCTGAGCGTTGCGCCGCCTTGCAGAGGCTGCTCGTACTGGAAGCCGATCGTCGCGCTGTTGTCCGGCGCATACGCGAACGGCGCAGCGGGCGAGGTGCCGCTGCCGGTTACAGGGTCGAAGAAGCCCGAGGCGCGGTAACCCGTGTCGATGATTCCAAGGCCGACGTTGAACTGCCAGCGGTCGATCTGCGCCGGGGCGAGCACGAGCTCGAGCTCCCAGCCGCTCGCGTCGCCTAAACCGTCGCTCGTGGGATACGGGTTCGGCGCCGGAGCGTTCGTGCAGGGATCGATTGGCAGCGCGACGACGCGCATGCCGTCCCAGCTTGCGTCGAAGTAAGTGGCGTTGAAACGCAGCGTGCCGTCCCTCCAGTCCGAGCGCAGACCGATCTCGCGGTTCGCGATCTCTTCGCGATCGAGAGGAATCGGCGTAGGAAGAGCTGGGCAGTTGCCGGGGCTCACGAGCGTCGGGATGTTCACGAAGTTGATGCCCGTTTCCGTGAAGCCCTCGCTCCAGCTGCCGTAGAGCATGATGTCATCGTTGATCGCGTACTGGATCGCGAACTTGTTCGTCGTGTTGTTGCCGAAGTCCGGCGTTTCCCTGATCGAAGCGAGCGTGCCGGCGTAGAGGTCGCCGCGCGGCTCGTCGGTCGGAAACGGCGGCCGGAATGCTTCTGTCGGCGTCATGTTGAGCGTCCTCCCTTCGTCGTCGGTGACGCGTACGCCGAGCGTCATGTCGAGCTTGTCCGTGAGGCCAATCGTCACCTCGCCGAACAAGGCTTGCTGCTCTCCTTCGAGGAAGCTCAGCTGATCGATGTGGCCGAAGATCGTGGCCGGCGTCGGCGGCAGGCCGACCGTCGCACGCCACTGCTGCAAATACGCTTGTGCGTCGGCGCGTAGCGTATTGGCCGCCGCGCCGGTCGTTCCCTCGCGCGGCAGGTCGAGCATCGTCCAGCGATACGTACGGCTCTTCGTGTGCTGATCGAGCGAGTAATAGCCAGCGATCCAGTCGAGGCGCCCGTTGAAGCTCTGCCCCGTCAGGTGGATTTCGATCGTGTCGTTCTCGTCGATCGAGTGGTTGATGTCGGTCGTGAACGTGAACTCGGAACCGTCGAAGTCGGAATCCTGCGTGCGGTCCAGCTCCCAGTCCGAGAGGATGACTTCCAGATTCTTGCTGTCGCTGATCGACCAGTCGGCGGTCAGCGTGTAGTACCGCAAGTCGCGGCGAACGCCGTTCTCGACGGAGTCCGATTTCGTCTGCCACTTGCCGACTTCGCCGCCCGGGTAGCCCGGCATGTGGGTCCGCGGCGTGAAGCGCTGCGACGGAAAGAACGACTGGAACGGCGACTCGGGGAAGCTCGGATTGACGGCGCGGGCGCGCGCGAGGTAATCGGGGTTGCCGGCCAGCACGTTGTAGCGAATGTACTGCGCGTTGTTCTCGTTCGTGATGCGGATGATGCGCGGATCCGTGCCACGCTTGTCCTCGTCGTTCGCCGTGAACCGCAGGCTGAAGTCTTCCGTGGCGTCCCACAACAAGTCGAACCGATACATCTGGTCGTCCTGGTCGCCGAGCGAGCGATTGACCGTGAGGCTCTTCAGGAAGCCGTCGTTCTTCATGCTCGACACCATCCACTTCGTCTTGACGGTGTCGGACAACGGCAAGTCCACGGCGGCCGTCGCATAGCGGCGGTTGAACTCGCCGATCTCGAAGCCCAGACGCGCGCCGAACTGATCGGCCGGCGCGCGCGACGTGATGTTGATGGCGCCGCCGTTCGTGTTGCGCCCGAACAGCGTGCCTTGCGGGCCGCGCAGCACCTCGACTCGCTCCACCTCGGTGAAGTTCTGCTCGAGGAAGCCCCACGACGACTGCCAGATGCCGTCGATGTAGATGCCGACGCCGGGCAGGCCGCGAATGTAGAAGTTCGGCGCACCCACGCCGCCGCCCGACGGGTTCGCGACGAGGTTCGGCACCATGATGCCCAAGTCCCTGCCGCGCTCGATGCCGGAGATCTCGAGCTGCTCGGCCGTGAAGGCCTGGATCGAGAGCGGCGTGCTCTGCAAGTCCGTCTCGCGCCGCGTGGCGGTGACGACGATTTCCTCGAGCTGTGCGGACGCCGCGAACGGCAGCGAGGCGATGACGGCGGCGGACAGTGCAGCCAAGCGCAAATGGCGAGTACGCATGCGAAATTCCCCCCTTCGAAAAACAGCGCGATCGGGAAGCCCCGCGGCGGAGTATCGCCGAAGATCGTGTTATGGGGAACACTATTGCCGCCCGGCATTCCTGCGGCTGCCAGAGGAAATGTTGCTCGGCCCCAACACGAACCGGGCGGTCCGGAGTCGAGACCGAGCGGTTCGGCTCGGACGGCGTCAGTTGGGCTCGCGCAGCAGTAGCACGCGGGCGCCGTAGTCCCGCTTCGCGGCCGCGAGCTCGCCCGCCGCGAGCCGCGCGCAGAGCAGCGTCTCCTTGCCGGGTTGGCGCTCCGCGTCGAACGGTGCAGTGCCGGGGCACGACGTATGGGCCTTGTAGAAATCGTACGGAGCCTGCCACTCGGGCTTGCCGTTCGCTTTGAACTCGAGATACACGGCCGCAGGTTCGTCCGGTGTCGCGCCGTAGACGAGCATGTCGCGGAGCCGGCCGGCCGTGTCGTCGAACTTCGACTTCGAAACGACGACGACGACCCTGTCGCCGACTTCGAGCGTGCGTTCGTCCCAGCCCAAACCGCGCAGCTGATTCAGCGAGTCGGTCTCGATCGCCCAGACGGCGGGCGCCCCGCCGTTCGCGCTCGGCACGTCGACGAAGAACTCCGAATGCGGATTGATCCAACGCACGCGCGAGACCGTGCCTTCGATGCGGATGGCGCCGCCGTCGGCAGAGCGATCGTCGACGAAGTACAGCGAATCGGAGTGATGCGCAGCGGCCGCGCCCGCCGCGAGCACCGCGGCAGCAGCGGCGCAACGATGGAGTGCGTGTCTCATGATGCCCCCTCGGCCGTCATCGGCCGGCTTCGGCTGCTTTGGCGCGCATGCGCCGCTCCCAGATCGAGCTCGGCTCGCACTTGTCTTGGCTGAGCTCGTAGCCGGGCCCGGCCGCAAGCCACTCTTGCCGGTTCAAGAGGAACGGCTTCGAGTAGATCTCGGGATCGTCGATCGCGATGTCCATGAGCAGGTTCTGCCCATCGGGTGCGCGCCAGAAGCGCTCCGTGAATTTCGCCGACGCGCTGTTCGGCTTGTGATCGTTGAACATCGGGCCGCCGCGCGTGTGCGTCGTCTCGACGATCAGCGTGTCGCCGGACCAGCGGCCCGTGGAGTAACCCGTGACGGTGTGCGGCGTGTCGGCCGGCGGCGGCGCGCCGTTCATGTGCACGGTGCGCACGAACCATTCGTTGTTGAACCAGTACGCGATCTCCGTGACGTCGTCGCCGAGCGTAATCTTCATCGGCCGGCCGCGCATCGCGTTGCGCGGAAAATCCTCGACGCAGCCGAGCACGGGGTCGTCGACGACGTTGTACGACTTCCAGCGCTCGAGCCCCGCGGTCGTGAACGGGAAGCCGCTGTCGTCGCCGTTGCAGAACGTGTCCGTGTCGAACGAGCGGCGCATCCATTCGTTGCGGCCGCATGGCTGCACTTCGAGACCGGCGGGGCGATACAGGCCCGAGAAGTCCGGGTGATTCGCGACGGCCGCGTCGCCCGCGCCGCAGCCCGCGGTGATGGCAAAAAGTGAGCCGGCGACGAGGATCCTCAGCACTGAGCTTCGCCCCCTTGCTATGCGTGCTGCACGGGGCATTCTTGCGTAGTTCGCGAGGCTCGGCAACGCGAGTGGGGAGGCGGCGGCAAGGCGGCGGCCGCGTCGGTGCGCTCGCGGTCAGATCCAGCCCATCGTGCGGGCAAGGGTGCCGTAGACGGCGGCCGCCTGGGCGATGAACAGCAGCAGCGCCCACACTTTGGCCGACGCTAGGCGGCGATCCATCAGTTCGATTCGGTCGCGAAGGTCGTCGTAGCGGTGGCGCAGCTCGTCGAAGCGCCTCTCGAAGTGTTGACGCAGCTCTTCGAGGCGCCCATCGGCGCGTTCGAAGCGCCCCTCGAAATGTTGACGCAGCTCCTCGAGGCGCGCCTCGACGCGCTCGAAGCGTCGCTCGAAGTGTTGCCGCATCTCATCGAGGCGGCTCTCGAAGTGCCGGCGCAGCTCGTCGAGGCGGCCCTCCACGCTGTCCATGCGAGCGTTGATGGCCGCAACGTCCGAACGGATGTGACCTACATCCGATTCGAGCCGGGCGATGCGCGCTTCCATCGATGAGTCCGCTGCCGCCAATGCCATGCCTCCCCCGGATTCTAAATCGCACGACAAGTGCGAATTCAAGCCCACGGTGACGCGTTTATGGCAGCTTCGTATGTGGCCGCTTTTCCGAGAAAGGCGCGGCGGGGAAGTTGTTACGACACGCCGTGCGGCTGCGACAAGTCGCAAGCGTCTTGCTGCTCGCAAAGCGCGCGGAGCAGCGCCGCAGTGTCCTCGTACACCTCGATCGTCGAGCCGCGGCCGTGGCCGCCGGCCTTGCCGAGCGCCGCGTCGACGGGCGTCAGACCGCCGCGCTCCGCGACGTCGATTCGCGCGCCGTGCTCGACCAGGTAGTCGACGACCTCGTTCCACCCCCAGAAAGCCGCGCCGAACAGCGCCGTGCGCCCCGCGCTGCGCGCCGCGGCGCGGCCGTTCAGCGTGCGTGCGTTGACGTCGGCGCCGGCGTCGAGCAGCAGCTCGAGCGCCGCGATGGATTTTTGCTCCGTGTCGGGCGCCACGTAGTGCGGAATGCCGGGGCCGTAGCCGCGGGGGTCGCACTCGACGGAGCCCAGGCCCGCCGCCGCCATCAGTGGCGTGATGCCGCCGTCGTTCGGCAAATCGACGTTCGCGCCGTGGTCGAGCAGCAGCTTCATCGCAGCCGTGTCGAACGTCTTCGCGGCGCGCAGCAGCGGCGTCGTGCCTTTCACGAGCATCAGGTCGCACCCGCGGTCATCGCCGATGTGCCGGTACGGCGGCAGCATCTTGAGCTGCACGTCGGGCCACGCGCCGGCCTCGAGCAACAGCTCGATGATTTCCGTGCTCGTGGTCTTGTCCGTGGACCGCCGGTCGGCGCGGCCGCCGTGCGGCAGCGTGTTGACGTCGACCGCGGAGTAGAGCGGCGTGCGTCCCCACCAGTCCCATTTGTTCGGGTTCGCGCCTTCCTCGATCAGCAGCTTCGCCGTGTCGAAATGAAGGTTATCGATCGCAAGGAACAGCGGCGTCACGCCTTTCGGGTCCGTGAGGTTCACGTTGGCGCCGGCGTCGATCAGCGCGCGCGCGCATTCGAGGCAGCCTTCGCGCGCCGCGAACAAGAGCGGCGTGAGGCCGCCGAACGGCCGGTACATGCGGCGCGGCTCGGCGCTCACTTGCCGCGGCCAATCGTTGACGGCCGAGCGCGCGTCGACCTCGGCGCCGTGCTCGATCAGGAGCTTCACCATCGCGGGCTGCTTTTGCGCCGCGGCCCACATGAGCGCCGTCTGCTCGCGCCAGGCCTCGCGCGCGTTGACGTTCGCGCCGCGCGCGAGCAGCACCTCGGC
>JBBIJV010000153.1:0-8857 GCA_037445815.1 Rhodospirillaceae bacterium | reverse complement strand
CGAGCGCCCGCTGCGCGCCGAGCGCGTGGCGGCCATCGCGCCCGAGGCGTCGGGGAAGTACCGGCTCGTCAAACGCTGATGCGGCCCGCCGGGTTCCCGCTGCTCGAGAACGGCTACGACGGGGCGCCGTTCATCTATCTCGACAGCGCCTCGACGACGCCGAAGCCGCGCGAGGTGATTGCCGCCGTCGTGCGCTACTACGAGACGCTCGGCGCGAACGTGCATCGCGGCCTCTATCCGCTCGCGGAAGCCGCCACGGAAGAGTACGAGCGCGCGCGGCATCGCGTCGCGGCATTGATCGGTGCTCAGCCCGCCGAGATCGTGTTCACGCGCAACGCGACCGATTCGTTCAACCTCGTCGCGCGGGCGCTGAAGCTCAAGCCCGAAGACGAGGTCGTGTTTCCGGCGTCCGAGCACCACTCGAACTATCTGCCGTGGCGCACGCTCGCGCGGCCCGTTCTCGTCGACCTCGACGAAGAGGCCGTGCCGAAATGGGGCCAGCTCCGCGAGCGCCTCGGCAAACGGACGCGCCTCGTCACCGTCGCGCACGTGTCGAACGTCACGGGGGCCGTTGCGCCGGTCGAGGATTGGATCGCCACGGCGCACGCGGCCGGCGTGCCCGTGCTCGTCGATGCCTCGCAGTCCGTCGCTCATCTGCCGCTCGACGTGCGGGCGCTCGGCGTCGACTTCTTGGGCTTCTCGAGCCACAAGATGTTCGGCCCGAACGGCGTCGGCGTGCTGTACGTGCGCCGCGACCGGTTCGCCGATTTGGGGCTCGGCAACGTCGGCGGCGGCATGGTCGCGCTCTTGGCCGACGACCGCTTCGAGGCGCTCGAGCCGCCGTTCCGCTACGAAGCCGGGACGCCGAACATCGAGGGCGTCATCGGCCTCGGCGCCGCCGTCGATTACTTGTTGCGCATCGGCATGCCGACGATCGCCGCGCACTCGCGCGAGCTCGCGGCCCAGATGCTCGAGGGCCTGCGTGGCCTGCCGAATGCGACCGTGCTCGGCCGCTCGGCGCGCCACCGCATCGCGCTCGCGACGGTGTCGCTGCCGTGGCCGGCGCTGCGCCAGCAGGACATCGCGCGCCTGCTGGCCGACGCGCACGCGATCTTCGTGTCGGGCGGTTTCCATTGTGCCCACGTGCTGCACCACCGGCTTGAGCTCGACGGCACGCTGCGTGCGTCCGCACACATATATAACGATGCCGGCGACGTCGAAGCTTTCATCCGGGCACTCCACGATCTCTGACGTACTTCGGTCCCTGCGCCGTGTCACAATCGATGGAAGCCCGCTGCCGCGAAGAGGTGCTGCCATGAGAATCGATTTCGTCTCCGATGTCGCGTGTCCGTGGTGCGCGATCGGTATGAACGCCCTCGACCGCGCCTTGACGCGTATCGGCGACGACTTGGGCGAGGTCGAGCTGCACGTGCAGCCGTTCGAGCTGAATCCCGCCATGCCGCCCGGAGGCGCCGACGCCGCGGAGTACCTGCGTGAAAAGTACGGCCTCGAGCCGGCGGAGCTCGAGGCGAACCGCGCCCGCATTGCGGCGCGCGGCGCCGAGGAGGGCTTCACGTTCGGCACGAGGGCGCGCGTGTGGAATACGTTCGACGCGCATCGCTTGCTGTTGTGGGCCGGCGTGGAAGGCGCCCCGGGCGCGCAGCGAAAGCTGAAGCTCGCGCTGCTGAAGGCGTATCACGGCGACGGGCGCAACATCGCGGCCTCGGACGTGCTGGTCGAGCTCGCCGCCGCGACGGGACTGCCGGCCGAGCGGGCGCGCGAGGTGCTCGAGCGCGGCGAGCTCGCCGACGAGGTGCGGCAGGCCGAACGTTTCTGGCAGGAGGTGGGCATTCATTCCGTGCCGGCCATCATCATCGACCGCAAGCACCTGATCTCGGGCGGGCAGCCGAGCGCCGTCTTCGAGCAGGCACTGCGTCAGATCGCGGCCGAGAGCGCCGGCTCGTCCTCGAGCGGCCGTTGAAAAGGAACCGGCATCTAGAGCACCATCGCAGAGCGCCAAACTGCGCGCGGAGAGAACAACATGAAGCACTTCCGTTCGACGATGATCGCCGCTTGCGCGGCGGCGCTTGCGGGCACCGCGCTCGCCGAGCCCGAGTACGTCAAGATCGAGCTTTCGATCGACATCGCCAAGCCGGCGAAGGAGGTCTGGGCGAAGGTCGGGGGCTACTGCGACATTTCCAAGTGGCTCAACAACGTCGATTGCACGATCACGTCGGGTGACGGCGGCATGGGCACCGTGCGCGTGCTCGCGGGCGGCCGAGTCACGGAGATCCTCGTGGCGCAGACGGAGCTGTCGTACGGCTACACGCAGCCGGCGCGCGAAGGGCAGTTCTACAATCTCTATCACGGCTTCATGGAAGCGCGGCCCGTCACGGACCGGACGTCGAAGATGCTCTACACGCTCGTCTACGACGTTTCGAACCTGCCGGACCAAGCCGCGAAGGACGCCGACATCGCGCGCCGCCGCGGCATGTTCGAGACCGCGCTCAAGAACATGAAGGTGCTCGCCGAAGCGCCGTAACAGTGGGCTCCGTCGCCGCATCCGGAGCCATAGGGGTGTCGGGACGCTTTGCCCTCGCGGCGTGTTTGCTGGCGGCCTGTCTCAATGCGCCTCGATCGCGGGCCGCTGAGATGAACGACCTCGCCGAGCGCTACGTCGGGCTCGTGCTCGCCGTCGGCGTGCACGACGCCGACTACGTCGACGCGTACTACGGTCCGCCCGAGCGGCGCGCCGCGGCCGTCGCCGCGCGCAAGGGGCTTCCCGAGATCGACGCCGATGCCGCCGCGCTACAGGCCGAGCTCGCCGCGGCCGAGCCCGGGGCCGAAGCGGACGAGCTCGAGCGGCTGCGGCATCGTTATCTTTCGACGCAGGTCGCAGCACTGCGCGCACGCGTTGCAATGCTGCGCGGCGAGCGGCTGTCGTTCGACGCGGAATCGAAGGCGCTCTACGACGCGGTTGCGCCGCAGCACACCGAAGGCGAATTCGAAGCCGCGCTCGAGGAGCTCGGACGGCGGCTGCCCGGCGAGGGCACGCTGCTCGAGCGCTACGATGCATTCCGCTCGCGATTCGAAATCCCGAAGGATCGCTTGTCGGCCGTGCTCGACGCCGCTATCGACGGTTGCCGTTCGCGGACGCTCGAGCACATCGACCTGCCGGAAAGCGAGAGCTTCACGATCGAGTACGTCACGGACAAGAGCTGGAGCGGGTACAACTGGTACCAGGGCAACTACAAGAGCCTGATCCAGATCAATACGGACCTGCCGATCTACATCGACCGCGCCATCGATCTAGCGTGCCACGAAGGCTATCCCGGGCACCACGTGTATAACGTCCTGCTCGAGCAGCACCTCGTGCGCGGGCGGGGCTGGCCCGAGTTCCGGGTGTACGCGCTTTTCTCGCCCCAGTCGCTGATCGCCGAAGGCACGGCGAACTACGGCATCGAGGTGGCGTTCCCGACGGACGAGCGGCGCCGCTTCGAGCGCGACGTGCTGTTCCCGCTCGCCGGGCTCGACGCCTCGACCGTCGACGCGTACTACGACGTCATGAAGCTCGTCGAAAAGCTCTCCTACGCGGGCAACGAGGCCGCGCGCCGTTATCGCGACGGACGCATCGACGCCGCGGCGGCGGCCGATTGGCACGTGAGGTATACCTTGGCCTCGCCGCAGCGCGCCGCGCAGCGCGTCCGGTTCATCGACCAGTACGGCGCCTACGTCATCAACTACAACCTGGGCAAGGACCTCGTCGCGCGCCACGTCGAGCGGCGTGCCGGCGACGACCCGGCGGCGCGCTGGCGCGAGCTCGAGCGGTTGCTCTCTTCGCCGCGGTTGCCGTCCGGGCTCGAGCGATAGCTTCAAACCGCGCCGGCCGCCCGCGTGCCGACGGCGAGTGCTGGCCTCGCGCGGTATCGCTTCGCCATCAACGAGTTGCAGCGTTATCTAACAGTGAATCGAAACGAAGACGCGCGCGCCGCGCGCGCCGTCACGGAGCCGGGGGGTGCGCAGGGCAGCGACGATCGCTCGTCGCCGCCCGCCTCGGCGCAGCCGGAGCTCGAGTGCTAGTTGACGAATCCTTTCAGGTTCTTGAGCGGCAAAACTCGAACCTTCTTTGAGGCCGGCTTCGCCTTGAACACCGTCGGCTGCTTCGTGAACGGGTTGATTCCCTCACGAGCAGGTACCGCCGGCTTCTTCACGACCTTCATCTTGACCAAGCCCGGCATGGTGAACAGGCCGGCGCTGCGCAGACTTTTCTTGATGACTCCGTTCAGCGAGTCGAACACTTTGGCGACCTCTTTACGAGACAGCTTCGTGTCCTTGCAGATCTGAGCGACGATTTCCGACTTCGTGGGTGCTTTGGCCATTCTCGACTCCTGGGTAGTGAAAAAATGCGGAAAAACCCGCGTTTTTCGTAAATGCCGGCGAAACATACCACAAGCGGACTCGAAAAAGTCCACCGTTTTTGCTCGCCATGGATGGCGAGCATGCCGCAAATGCAGGAGCAATTTGCGGCGCGCCCGCCATGGATGGCGAGCATGCCGCAAATGCAGGAGCAATTTGCGGCGCGGCTCAGCGCTCGGCTCGAACGGGGATGTCGAACCGCTCGCAGTAGGAACGAAAGCGCGCCGCCTGGGCCGAGCGGCTCAACCCGAACTGCTCGAGTGTGTAGCGGTGCACGCCATGTTTGTTCTTGGGATTCGCCGCGAGGAAGCGGCTCATCGCGGCGCGCGCGTCGCGCGTCAGCGGCCAACCCGCGAAGTCGTAGACGCGTTCGACGGTGCCGAGCGGATCGCTCTCGATCGCGTCGAAGGGCACGTCGAGAAATTGCTCGCGAGGCGCGCCGTCGCGCACGGCGAGAAACTTTTCCAGCGCGCGCGCCCAACGATCCGCCCAATCGGCGGCAATGCGCCGCGGATCCGCGCGATCGCTGAACGCGCGCCGCAGCACCGTCGCGTGGCTCGCCATCGACGCCATGACGCGCAGCGGGTCGCGGTGCGTGTGAACGACGCGCGCGGCCGGATAACGCTCGAGCAGACCTTCGAGCGCGAACAAATGTCCCGGCGCTTTCAGCACCCAACGTTGCGAGCTGCTTCCCGCGCTCGCAGCACGCTCCGATTTCGCTTGCAGGTGCTGGAGGAAGCGGTGATGAAAATCGAAGGCGAGCTTTTGCGGCGCCGTTTCGAGCCAGTCCTGATACGACGGCACGTCGTGCGTCGTATGGAACTGGATGCTCATGAAGACTTGCGCCGTGATCGCGATACACTCCTGCGGCAAGTCCGGCGCGATCGGATGGATGCGCATGAACTCCGGCGCCAATCGGTCTGCCCAATCGAGGCGCGTCGCGGTGCGGGCTCGCGCGCGCGCGATGTCCGCGGCCGAGCGCCCCGCCGAGGGATACATCACCTCCCACGTCAGCGGCGCCCGGTTCGCGGGATCCTCGCTGATCAGATTGTGCAGGTGCGTCGTGCCCGTGCGCGGCAGGCCGATGATGAAGACCGGCGCCTCGATCCGCTGCTCGACGATACGCGGATTCGCGGCGCGTTCCGCTTCCATGCGCAACAGGTTGTCGAGCAGGCTCACGACGAGCTCGCGCACCGTTATTCGGCCGAGCGTCGTGAGCGCGGCTTCGTCGCGATACGCCTTGAGCAACCGCTCGAGCGGCTCCTCGATGTCCCAAGACCCGTAGCTGCGGAAACCGGCCCGCGCGTACGCGGCGCGGTGCAACGCGCCGGCATCGAGAGACGGCGTTTCGACGCCGAGCCTGCGCAGGGTGCGACCGCCGAAGTTCAGGCCGCGCACCGCAGTCCTGACGCAGGATTGCGAGAAGCTCATCGGTGGGGGAGACGTTTGCTACTATGCAACGCCGGCATTTTGGCCGAGGACGTCCGCGCCAAGCAATGAGCCCGCTCGAAATCAAGTCGCTGATCGTCGATGTGCCGGACTTCCCGAAGCCCGGCATCGTCTTCAAGGACATCACGCCCGTGCTCGCGAATCCGGCTGCGTTCGGCGCCGTCACCGAGCATCTCGCGCGGCACGCCGCGGGGATGCACTGCGACGGCGTGCTGGCGATCGAGTCGCGCGGCTTCATCATCGGCGCGCCGCTGGCGCAGCGCCTCGAGTTGCCGCTTTACCTCGTGCGCAAGCGCGGCAAGCTGCCGCGCGCCGCGATCACGGTTCGCTACGAGCTCGAGTACGGCTTCGATCATCTCGAGATGCACGGCGACGCGATCCGGCGCGGCGGGCGCTATCTGATCGTCGACGATCTCATCGCGACGGGCGGCACCGCGGCCGCCGTCGCGAACGTCGTGGCGCAACAAGGAGCCACCGTCGCGGCGTGCTTGTTCTTGGTCGAGCTCGAGTTCCTCGCCGGACGCGAGAAGCTCGCCGGCCTTCCCGTCGTGAGCCTCATCACGTACTGACGGCCGCGCGCGATCAATAAGAGCGGTTCAGGATGAACTCCGAGAGCCACTCGAGTCCGTCCGCGCCGCCGCCGAGCGTCCGCAACGCGGCGACGGCGCGGTCGTGGATCTCCGCGGCCCGGCGTTTGGCGGCTTCGACGCCGAGCACGCCGGGATAAGTCGACTTGTCGTTGCCCAGGTCGCTGCCGGCGCTCTTGCCGAGCGTCGCCGTGTCCTGCTCCACCTCGAGCAGGTCGTCGCGGATCTGGAACACGAGCCCTATGTCGCGCGCGAAGACGTCGAGGTTCGCGCGCTGGTCGGGGCCGAGGCGGCCGAGCTCGCTCGGCATCATGATCGCGGCGCGAATCAGCGCGCCCGTCTTGCCGCGATGGATGCGCTCGAGCCCGCGCTCGTCCACGCGCCGGCCCTCGGCCGCCATGTCGAGCGTTTGGCCGCCGACCATTCCCTTCGGACCCGCGGCGCGCGCGAGCCACGCAACGGTCTTCATCTGCGCCTGCGGGTGCGCGGCCAGAGCGGCGTCCGCGGCGAGCACCTCGAACGCCAGTGCTTGCAGAGCATCGCCGGCGAGAATGGCCGTGGCCTCGTCGAACTTGCGATGCGTCGTCGGCCGGCCGCGCCGCAAATCGTCGTCGTCCATCGCGGGCAGGTCGTCGTGCACGAGCGAGTACGCGTGAATCAGCTCCACGGCGGCAGCGATGGCATCGAGCGCCGCGTCGTCGGCCCCGACGGCCGCCCCGCTGGCATACACGAGCAGGGGGCGAACGCGCTTGCCGCCGCCGAGCACGGAGTAGCGCATTGCTTCGAGCAAACGTTCGGGCGTTTCGCCGTCGTCGCGGAGCACGTCGGCGAGCTTGCGATCGACTCTCTGCCGATAGTGATCGATGCGCTCCGCAAACGCCGTGGAAGTTGCCCGTGGTATCATCGCGAGCCATCCTAACACCGAAACGGCGCGCCCGACGCTGGTCTTCCTCGTGACCGAATCGAGCCGAACAATCCGTGCGTCTGCCGAAGATCTCGCCTATCAGCGAGGCATTCTTCCGGGCGTCTCTCGCACGTTCGCGCTGACGATCCCCGTGCTGCCGGAGGCGCTCGCGCTCGTGACGACGAACGCGTATTTGTTGTGCCGCATCGCGGACACGATCGAGGACGATCCAGGACTCACGCCGGAGCGGAAGTCGCAGTTCCACGAGCGATTCGTCGCCGTGGTCAAGGGCACGCATCCCGCCGCGGAATTCGCTCGCGATCTCGCGCCGCTCTTGTCGGAGCGCATTCTTCCGGCGGAGCAGGACCTCGTTCGCAACACGCCGGCCGTGATTCGCGTGACGCACGGCTTCTCGGACGAAGAGCGCGCCGCGCTCACGCGCTGTGTAGCGATCATGTGCCGCGGCATGCCGGAGTTTCAGCGCAACAAGAGCCTGCGCGGCCTCGAGGATCTCGACGAGCTCGCCGAGTACTGCTACTACGTGGCCGGCGTCGTCGGCGAGATGTGCACGGAGCTCTTCTGTCTGCACTGCGCGGAGCTCGCAGCGAAGCGCGAGGCGATGCTGCGTCTCGCCGTGTCGTTCGGGCAGGGCTTGCAGATGACGAATATCTTGAAGGACATCTGGGACGACCGGCAGTCCGGCGCCTGCTGGTTGCCGCGCTCGGTCTTCGCGCGCGGCGCGCTCGATCTCGAGCGGCTCGAGGCGTGGCACACGCAACCCGCGTTTCGCGACGGCTTGTACGAGCTGATCGGCGTGGGCCACGCGCACCTGCGCAACGCGCTCGAGTACACGTGCCTCGTTCCGAAGCGCGAGACAGGCATTCGACGATTTTGCCTCTGGGCGATCGGGCTCGCGGTGCTGACGCTGCGCAACATCTACCGCAATCCGGGGTTCCGCTCGGGCAACCAAGTGAAAGTCTCGCGCCGCACGGTCAAAGCCACGGTGTTGACGACGAATCTGACGCTGATGAGCAATCGTGCGCTGAAGCTCGTGTTCGCACGGGCGGCCGACGGGCTGCCGCTCGCGGAGGAAGCGCTCGTCTCCACGGCGGCTTCGGCGTCGCCGCGGCGGTCCGGGCGGGTCGATGTCGTGTGACGAGGTCGCCCGGCCGGGCGGCGCATTCAAGATCGCGTTCGTAGCCGCGCTCGCGCTTGAGTGCGCGAGCTTGCGGAGCCTTGAGCGGCGCGCGCCGAGCTGGATCGAGTTCATCTCTGCGCGCATCCACCACCAACGCACGAGTCAGCACGGCGCAGCGCAAGCGCGACTCGGCGCGCCCGCGCTGCTTGCTGCTGTCTTCGATGACGATCTGGAAGCCTCTGTCGCCGCGCACTTTGCGCGACAGCCGCGGCGCGCCACCCCGGTTGTAGCGCTGGCGGACGCGCGGGTTGAGGTGGTATTCCAGGTTGAAGATCGAGGAGGCGCGCCCGTTGAAGGGCGTGC
>JBBIJV010000152.1:0-8905 GCA_037445815.1 Rhodospirillaceae bacterium | reverse complement strand
GAAGCCGCCGCCCCCGCCGCCCGGGAAGCCGCCGGCCTGCTGAAAGACGGTGCGCAGCAGCGTGCGTTCTTCAGCCGTCAGCTCCTGGCCGCTCTGCCGCTTTTGAAACAGCGCCGTGACCTTTGCGGCGTCCACGCCGTCCGGCAGCTCGACCTGCCGCCCGTTGAACGACACGACGTTCTTCTTAGTGCCGGCCGGGGCGCCGTTCGGCCAAATCTGCTTGCGCAGCTTCTCCTCGTCGACGCCGAGCATCACGGCCGTCAACGGCACGTCGGTGTCGGCGCGCAACGCCGCCGTCGGCACCACGGGCACTCCGTCGGCGCTCGCGATCTCGATCTGCACGTCGGCGTTCATACCGGGCTTCAAGAGCCCGCTCTTGTTCGCGATCTTGATCAGCACCGAGAACTGCGTGACGTTCTGCTCGACGATTGCCTGCGGCTCGATCTTCAGAACCTCGCCCTCGAACGGCTGATTCGGATAGGCCGCGACCGTCACCTTCGTGCGCATGCCGGGCTTGATCTTGCCGATGTCCGTCTCGTCGACGCGCGTGCGCACCTGCACCGTCGTAAGGTCGGCCATCTTCATGAGCGTGGTGCCGCCGCTGACGTTTTGCGTGGTCGACGCGATGACCGTGCCGGGCTCCACCGTCTTTTCGATCACCGTGCCCGTGATCGGCGCGCGCACGTCCGTGTCCTCGAGGGTGATGCGGGCGTTCTCGACGGCCACCCTTGCGCTGACGACCGCCGATTCCGCATTCGCGTACTCGAGCTGCGTCTGTTCGTAATCGCTTTGCGTCAAAGTGCCCGACTGGTACAGCTTCTCGGCGCGCTCCATCTGCGTCTTCGCGATCTTCGCGCGCGCTTGCGCCGCCGCGAGCGCGGCTTCGGTCTCGGCGAGTCGATTGCGCGGCGTGCGCTTGTCGATCTCGACCAACAGGCTGCCCGCTTCGACGATGTCGCCCGTTTCGGCCTTCACCGTGAGCACCTCGCCCGAGGCCTTCGACTTCACCTCGACAGTGGACTCCGGCTCGACGACGCCCGCGGCATCCACGGTGACCTGAATGCTGCGTGTCTCGACTTCGGCCGAGTCGTATACGGCCGGGGCCACGACGCCGGCGCCTCGTTCGCAACCGGCCAACAGAGCGGCCGGGATCAGCCAGAAGAGACTACGCATACTCAGTGGATTCGCTCTTTGTTGATGGTGTCTTCGGCAATCGTGCCGTCGCGGAACGTGATGATCCGCCGCGCATGCAGCGCGATGTCGTGCTCGTGCGTCACGACCACGATCGTGTGACCCGCCGCGTTCAGCGAATCGAACAACGCCATGATTTCGCTGCTCGTCGCGGAATCGAGGTTTCCGGTGGGCTCGTCGGCCAGCAGAATGCTCGGCTCCGTCACGAGCGCGCGCGCCACGGCGACGCGCTGCCTTTGCCCGCCCGACATCTCGCTCGGCCTGTGCATCATGCGCTCGCCAAGGCCCACGCGCTCGAGCGCCTGCTTCGCTCGCACGAGCCGCTCCTTGCGCTTCATGCCGGCATAGATCAGCGGCAGCTCCACGTTGTGCAGCGCATGGGCGCGCGGCAGCAAATTGAACGTCTGGAAAATGAAGCCGACCTCCTTGTTGCGCACGCGCGCAAGCTCGCGGTCCTTCATCGCCGACACCAGCTTGCCGTTCAGCCAGTATTCGCCGTCGTCGGGCGTATCGAGGCAGCCGATCATGTTCATCAGCGTGGACTTGCCCGATCCGGACGGGCCCATGATCGCGACGTACTCGCCGCGATTCACGGTGAGATCCACGCCGCGCAAGGCGTGAATCCGCTCGGCGCCCATCTGATAATGGCGCTGCAAATTGTGCGTCCTAATCGTGGCGTCCATGATCAAGCCGAAGTCCGAGTGCGCGATTATGGCATCGGCCCTAGGGAACCCCACGCGAAGAAGTGTAAACCCCTCACGCCTATAGCAATCTTAAGTGCGGAAGCCCAGCGGCTAGGGCGCATGCGCGCGCAAGAACTCGAGCGTTCGCTCGAACGCGAGCTGCGCGTCTGAAGCGCTGTAGCTCTTGCGCTCGTCGCAATTGAAGCCGTGGGCCGCGCCGGGATAGACGAACACTTGGGCTTGGCTGTAGGCCTGCTTGATCTTCTCGACATCGGCCGGCGGTATCGCCGTGTCTTGGTCGCCGAAGTGATAGACGATCGGGCGGCGCGGGTGCTTGTCGAGCATCTTCGCGACCCCGCCGCCGTAGTACGAAACTGCCGCGTCGATGTCGAGCTCGCTCGCCGCGACATGCGCAACCGTCCCGCCCCAGCAATAGCCGACGACGAACGCGCTGCCGGCACCGCGAACCGCGCCGGCGGCCGCCGCAACGTCGGCGAGCGTGCCCGCCCACTCGAGCTTGCGCATGTACGCGCGCCCCTTCTCGATCTGCGAGTAGTCGAGCTCGACGCCTCTCTCGACTCGATCGAACATCGCCGGCGCAACCACCTTGTACCCCTCCCCCGCAAACCGCTCGGCGACGCGCCTGATGTGCGGGTTCACGCCAAAGATCTCCTGCACGACGACCAGGCCGCCGATCGGCTTCTCGCGTGGCTCCGCAAGGTATGCATCGAGCTCATGCCCATCTGCCGCCTTCAACCGAACCATCGTCCCCATCGCGCTGACTCCCTAATCGCGAGCCGTCGATGCTACCGGCCGCATCACCGAATGGCGACCGCCGCGCAAGCTGGGACGAACGTCTCTGGGGCCCGAGTGGGACCGCCCGCGGCTCGTTCGATAGGATTGCAAGGGTCGCAATGACGACGAGCCGCTGCGCCGGAAAGGCGGAGCGGCTCGTCGACAAGAACGGAAGGAGTTATCGCTGCTCGGAGCGCGAGAGCCGGCGATAGTACTCGGCGACCGCCTCTTCGAAGCCAGGCGCCACCTGCGTCGGCGCCTCCGCTCGCACGGCGGCGCGCTCGGCCGCGTCCTCGTTCGCCGCGAGCCGAAGCTCGAGCTGCTCCGCCAGATTCACGAGCTGCTGGAACTCCTGCTCGATCAACGCCGGATTGCCGGTAATGCCGCCTCGCAGCGCGTCGCCGAGCTCGCGCACCGCGCGCAGCTCCTCCTCGGACAACCCCTGCGCACGCAGCTCGTTGGCCCGCGTCAACAGGTCGCGCGACACGTCGGTCAGCTGCTGCCGCACCTCGTCGATCGCGCCCGGGTTGTCCCAGTACCCACGGTTGCGCGGATCCCAAACCCCGCCGCGGCGCCAATCGTAGAAGGGTCCGAATCCGCCGGGCCCGAAGCCGCCGTTGCGGTCGTACTGGCCGCCACCGCCGGCGTTCGCCTGCGCACCGCCCTGCTGGCCGGGCTGCCCTTGCTGACCTTCCTGGCCGGGCTGCCCCTGCCCGGGCTGCTGACCCTGCTCCCGGCCTTGCTGCTGACCCGAGCCGCTTTGGCCTTGACGCTGCGACAGCTCCGCGAGCTGGCGACGCAGGTCTTGCAGCTCGGCCCGCAGCTCCGCGTTCGGATCGGGCTCGACGCGCTGGCCTTCGACCGCCTCCGCATTCGCGAGGGCTCGAGCCTCCTCCGTGTTGCGTTGCAGGTCGCGCAGCGCGGACGTCGTCACGGCGTCCGTGGCGGCCACCTGCGCGCCGGCGCCACGCAGGATCGCCTGCGCGCCGTAGCCGAGCCGCGCGCCGGTTTGCACGCTCTGCAAGTCGGCGAGCGCCTGGTTCAGTGCTTCGCTCGCCTCGGGCGTCTGGTCGCGGAACTGCTGCGCCACTCGCTGGATGTCTTGCTCGAGGCGTTCGAGCTCTTCTTGCAAGTCGAACTTGCGCTGGGCGAGCTCCTCGGCTTGCTCATCGGTCAACGCGCCGCGGCGCCGCGAGCTCGCGTCGCCGCCGCTGCGCAGCGCCTCCTGCAGATCGTTGGCGACCTGGCGCTGCTCCTCGTAGAGCCGTTGCGAGCGTTGCGCGAGGTCCTCGAACGCCTGGCCGACTTGCGCTTGGCGCTCGGCCGTGAGCTGCTGCAACGCCTCCTGAAGCTGCCGGCGCGCCTGCTCGATCGCGCGCCGCGCTTCCTCGGGGCTCATTTGGCCTCGTTGCCCCTGCTGCCCCTGGCCGCTCGCCTCGTTCATGGCCTGGAGCGCCTGGTTCAGCTGATCGATGGCCCGCTGCGTCTCGCTGCCGCCCTGCTGACCGCTCGCGCTTGCCTGGCCCGGCTGCCCGGGCTGGCCTTGGCTCTGCTGCCCTTCCTGACCTTGCTGGCCCTGCTGCTGTTGCTGGGCTTGCGCGAGG
Organism: Rhodospirillaceae bacterium; assembly: GCA_037445815.1. GTDB lineage: Bacteria > Pseudomonadota > Gammaproteobacteria > Steroidobacterales > Rariloculaceae > FEN-1219. The sequence continues at coordinate 4,632 of JBBIJV010000152.1, read as the reverse complement.
CGCTGCTGCATCTCCTCGAGCTGACGCTTCAGCTCCTCGGTCTCGCGGCGCAGCGACTCCTGTTGCCAGCGCTCGCGCTCCGTCAAACCGTTGCGGCGGTTCGCCTGGTTCGCGAGCTGCTCCTGGCGGCGCGCCAGCTCCTGCAGCTTGCGAATGGCTTCGTCGACTTCCTGCTGCGGCGACTGCTCGTCGAACGCGACGGGCGACTCCGTCTCGTACTGGTTCTTCTCGAGGTCCATCTCGAGCTCGAACAGCTCGCTCAGGTCGCGGCCGGCCATCCCGCCGCCACCGCCGCCGCCCTGCTGGAACGCCACCTGAATGTCCGTGAACATCGACTCGGCGCGCAGCAGGTGCTGCAGCGCGTCTTGCTCGGGAGGCACGGCCTCGTCGAGCTCGATGTCGGCGAGCCGCTCGGCCGCGGGATCCATCGCCCTCGCGGCGGCCTCGAGGCTCTCCACGAACTTCTGGATGCGCGGGTCGGCGCCCGTGAGCTGGCGGGCGCGCGTGCGGCTCGCGAGCGTGCGCGCCTGTTCGGCGAGCGTGCGCTGCAAATCGGCGAGCATCTGCGCGTTGTCGTGCAGCTGCTGCTCGTCGAGGTAGCTCGAGGTCTCCTCGCTGCGCTCCTTGATGAGGTTCCACGTCGCGACGAGGATCTCCTTTTGGCGCCGCGAGATCTCGTCTTGCTGCTGCTGGCCGCCGCCACCGCCGCCACCGCCGCCTTGCGCCTGCGAGAAGTTGCGGTTGAACGGCTGCACTTCGATGAAGAAGAGATCGGTCTGAACCTCGCGGCCGCGATCCTCGGCCACGGCGTAGTACGAGATCACGTCGCCCGGCTCGAGCGGCCTAACCTGCGGCGCGGCCGAATCGGCGGCCGCGGGCTGCTCGTCGGCCGGCGCGTTCTCGTCGGAGCGGTCGTCCGGCTCGTCGAGCCGCGGCAGGCGCTGGCGGATGTTGTCGATGCCGCCGCGGAACGCGTTGCGCGTGCGATCGCGGATCGCGTCGACGGACACCTGCGTCGGCTCGCGGACCTCTTGCGTCAACTCCTCGAGGTACAGGATCTGCTGCCCGACGACGGCGTTGCCGTCGACGTCGATCGGCGCCGTCTTCCAGTCGCCGCCGTTGACGGAATAGCGCACCTCGACGCGGTCGAGACCGAAGTCGTCGCTCGCTTCGACGCGGACGGTGACTTCTTCGATGTTGCTGGCGCGCCAGTCGCGGCCAGGCTTCACGACCTTCACGACGGGCTTGTTGTCGGGAATCACCTCGATCAAGTAGTCGTCGGTGAGCTTGACGGAATCGCCGTTGAACAGCGTCGAGACGAAATATTCGCCGTCCTTCGCGACTTCGAGCGTCGCCCTGTTGACGCCGTCCACGTTCTCCATCGCGATGCGCTGGCCGTCGACCACGAGCTCCGACGCCTCGAGCGGCCGATCCGTCGCGAGCTCCACGGTCACCTGCGTGCCTTCCACGGCACGAATGTCGTCACCGGGCTCGACGACCTGCGGCTCGAGCTTCGTCCAGTTCGGGTAGTCGTACGTGAGCCTCAAGCTCGTGATGCGCGGCAAGTCGACGACGTCGACCGCGAACTCGGGGCTGCGCAAGCTCGCCGCCGCAACGTAGTAGCGCATCGGCTCGCGCAGCGCGAAGAACGTGAAATCGAACGAGCCGTCCGACTTGCGCGTCATCGGCGCGCTTTCCCAGGTGCCGCCGGGCTGGAACTGCGCGTAGATCTCCATGCGCGACGGCGCGAAGCCCTCGGCCCTAGCCGTCACGTGCAAGTCGCCGCCGCGGCGCACGGTGCCGTCGCCGGGGTCCACGGCGAGATACTGCGGCGGCAGCGTATCTTCGAAGAGCCAACCGGCCCAGAGATGTCGCACGCCGTAGCGCCAGTTGTCGGGCCCGAACGCGGCCGTGCCGACGAGCGCGGCGACGGCCAGCACCGCGACGGCCGCCGGAGCGCGCACGTGCAGGTCCGGCACCTTGAGGGCGACGGGGATGCGGCGGGCGAGGCTCAGCGCGTCCTCGGCGAGCAGGCCGAGGAACGGCGTGGCGCGCTCGGGCGGGCCGTGCACGATGCCGTCGTAGGTCTCGAGCCGGCCGTCGAAGTCCGGCGCGCGCCGTTCGATGTCCTTGATGCCGCGCGTGCGCTTCAGGGCGCGCAGCGGCAGCGCCACGAGGCCGACGGCGATGCCGGCCAGCAACAGCAGCAGCACGATCCGCGCGCTGATGACGATCTCGGGATCGAACGCGCGCCGGATGCCGAAATAAACCGCGATCAACGTGATTGCGAGGGCGGCGACGGCGAGCAGCGCGGCGCCGCGGGCGACGATGAGCGCCTTCAAACGGCGGCGAAATTCGCCGAGGTAGGCTTCGAGCTGCGACTGGGCGGTCATGCGGCCACTCCTCTACGAATCCTAAGATGCCAGTTTCCGACGAGCGATTCCACGACGACGAGCGCCAGCAGCGCCATCACGAGCCACGGCCCCAAGGACATCGGCACGCGCTCGTCTGTGCGCGCCGCGGACCGCGCGGCAATTTGCTCCCCGGGCCGTACGCCGAGCCCGCGCCAGCGCTCGAGAGTAGCGGCATCGATCTTCGATAGGTCCGACTCGCGCGCATCGAAGTTCACCGCGACGACTTCGGTCGTTCCCCCGCCGACGACCTCGTAAAACCCGACCTGATCGAGCAACACGTCGTCGCTTCCCGCGCCGAGGCCCAGAGCCGCCTCGCCGCGCGGATCGAAGACCTGCGCACCCGTGAAGCCGAGCGCCCGCGGCGCCAGCGTGCTGCCCAGATTGGCCTCGCTCGTGAACCCCGCGCCTCCGAGTAGATAGTTCGCGATACCGGCCATCAGCGGCACGAACGACGGCTGCACGGGCAGATCATTCCACTCGCGATCGAGCGAGGATGTGAACAGCAACACACGCCCCGAACCCACCGTCCTCTCGAGCAGGAGCGGCGTGCCGTCGGCGAGGCGCAGCAACACAGGATCGGCCTCGGCCGTTTCGACGTTCACGGCTCGATTGAAGTTCGCGGCCCGCAGCTCGTTGACGCCTCGCAGCACCGGATGCGTCGTATCCACCTCGCCGATCGACACGCTGACACGCTGGCCCATCTGCGGGTTCGTGCGCAACGTCTGGCCCGTCACGGGCAGCGTCGTGAGCCCGCTCGAGCGCGGTCCGGCCGCCAGCAGGGCACGCCCGCCGTTTTGGACATAATCTTGGACCGCCGACGCCTGCGCCGCATCGAGCAGGCCCACGTCCGTCACCACCACGAAGCTATAGTCGAGCAGCGGCGGATCGCCGAGCGCCGTCGTGCGCACGTCGGCCGTGATCGCCATCGTGGTCAGCGTCTCGAGCGCCGAGCGCGTGAAGAGCTGCGCCAAGCTGTCCGTCGACGGCGCAACGATCAGCACCTTGCGCGGCTCCGGCCGCTTGACGGCGAGATAGCGCCGATCGTCACCGGTGAGCTCGTCGCCGGGCTCGAGCGCCACCTCGACTCGGTTCGGCCCGCTCGCGAGCTCGAGCGCGGGAAACGCAACCTCGGCGCTGCCGTTTGCCCGGATCTCCACGGTCTGCTCCGCCACGCCACGGCGGTTCTGCGTCAGCGTCACGGTCCGCGTGACGGTCTCCGGCGCGAAGCTGCGCACGTTCGCCGTGATCTCGCCCGTCAGCGGCGAAGCCGTGAGGCTGTCGATCGTCCAGTTCTCGGCGTCGGCGCGCGTGACGTCGTGGATCACGATCTCGGCGGGACGCCGCGGCGCGAGCTCGCCGAAGCGCGTGGGCATGCCCGTGGCCTGCACGTCCGTGACGATGTCGAGCACGACGGGCAGCTCCGCCGCGCGAACGAGGCCGTCGACAGAGCGCATGAGCTGCCCGTACTCGAGCCGGAACACGCTCGGCCTCGCCGTGTTCAACGTTTGCCGCAGCGCGGCCACGTCGCTGCTCGGCCGGCCGAGCACCTCGAATTGCCGGCCCGCGAGCACAATCTGCGCTTGATCTTCTGCGCCGAGATCGCCAAGCACGTCGTTCGCAGCGTCGAGCGCGCGCTGCCACCGGTCGCCGTAGCTCATCGACGCCGACCCGTCGAGCACGATCAGATGCAAGCGTGCATCCTCGTCGTCGCCGGCCGCCGCCGGCGCACGCCAAATCGCAGGCTCCGCGAACGCGAGCGCAATCAGCGTGAGCACGCCAATCCGCAACGCCAAGAGCAGCAGGTACTGCAGCTTCTTCGCCAACACCCGCCGCGGCTCGCCGGGCTCGAGGAACATCAGCGAGCTGAACCGCTGCTTGTTCGGGTTGTCCGACGACAACCGGTGCAGCCACAACGGCAGTCCGATCGCGAGCAGCCCCACCAAAAACGCCGGCGCGAGCAGACTCATGCGATAGCCCCCGCGACCTGCCCAGGCAGAAACGGGATTTCCGCAACGACCGCTTTCGGCAGCCCGATTGGTGCGCCGACAGGGCCCGGCAGCACCGCGCGCCGCAGTGCCTCCTCGCGGCAATAGCCGCAAGCCGAGCTGCCGCAGCTGTCACGTGGATCAGGCCCCGCGCGCAGCGCGGGGTGCGCGGCAGGATGCCGCGCACGCGCAGCGCGGGCATGGATGCCCGCCCTGCGCGCCCCACGTGACCG
>JBBIJV010000151.1:0-8982 GCA_037445815.1 Rhodospirillaceae bacterium | reverse complement strand
GGCGGCGGAGAGGCCGGAGCTGAAGTTCTCCCAGGCGAGGCCGATACGGTAGTCCGGGCCGTGGTGCAGGGCGAACTCGGCGCTCTGCTGGCGCAGTCGCGTCAGCGCGGGCAGCTTGCCGGCCGCGCGGGCCTCGCTCGAGCGGGCGCTGCGCCTCGACCCGAACAACGCCGCGCTCTGGCTCGAGCTAGGCGAGCTCGAGCTGCAAACGGGGAACACGGCGCAAGCGGCCGCGATGGCGCGCAAGGCCATGACGCTGGCCGGCCGCGACTTACGCCTCTCGACGCGCGCCGAGCGGCTGCTGCGCGCCGCCGAGTAGCTCGACGGGCAGGTCCACGGTCGTGATCGCCTCGACGAGCTTGCGCACGGCGCCCGGCCGGGCGACCGCCTTGCGCCACGCAACCGCGATGCGCCGCTTCGGCTTGGGCTCCGCGAACGGCACGGCCTTCACGAGCGGCGTGTCGTAGCGCTGGGTCAGCGCGGTTGCGGGCAGCACCGTCACGCCGAGCCCCGACGCAACCATGCTGCGCAGCGTCTCGAGCGAGTTGCCGTGCCGGCCCGCCGGCGGCGGCTGCGTGAACTCCGTGCACGCGGACAGCACCTGGTCGCGCAAGCAATGCCCCACCGGAAGCAGCAAAAGCTCCTCGGCGTCGAGCTCGTCGACGTCGACGGCGCGCCGCCGCGCGAGCCGATGGCCCTTCGGCACGGCGACGCGGAACTCCTCGTCGTAGACGGGCTCCACCTCGATGCCGGGCGCTTCATAGGGCAACGCGAGTATCGCGGCATCGAGCTCGCCGGCCTTGAGGAGCCTGTCGAGGTTGGCGGTCATGTTCTCCTCGATGTCGAGCGATATCTCGGGCGCGATCTTGCGTAGCGCTTTGACGAGCTCGGGCAAGAGGTACGGGGCGATCGTGTGGATGACGCCGAGACGCAGTCGGTAGCGACCCTTACCGCGCTTGGCGACGGCCTTGATGCGCGCCGCCTCGTCGAGCGTACGGCGCGCTTGCGCGACGACCTCGGCCCCGACCTCGGTGAGCTGCACGCCGCGCTTGCTGCGCTCGAAGACGCGCACGCCGAGCTCTTGCTCGATGTGCTTGATGGCGGCCGACAGGCTCGGCTGGCTCACGAACGAGCGCTCTGCGGCCCGGCCGAAGTGCTTTTCGTCGGCGACGGCGATCAGGTACTTGAGCTCGGTCAACGTCATGGGGATTTTCGATAGTTTTTGCCTATCGTTCGGATACTAACAAAGTATTGGCCCGGGTCGGGAAGCGACGGCTAGAGTGAGCCCACGTCTATAGGAGGTAGCTCAATGACTGCAACGCAAGAAGGCAAGCGAGTGCCGAACGTCACGTTCCGCACGCGCGTGGGCGGCGAATGGCGGAACGTCACGACCGACGAGGTCTTCAACGGCAAGACCGTGGTCGTGTTCTCGCTGCCGGGCGCGTTCACACCCACCTGCTCGAGCACCCACGTGCCGGGCTACAACGAGCTCGCGCCGGCGTTCTTCGCGAACGGCGTCGACAGCATCGTTTGTGTCTCGGTGAACGACGCGTTCGTGATGAACGAGTGGGCCGCGGACCAGGGCGCCGACAACATCCAGTTCCTGCCGGACGGCAACGGCGAGTTCACGGCCGGCATGGGCCAGCTCGTCGACAAGGGCGATCTCGGCTTCGGCAAACGGTCGTGGCGCTACTCCATGCTCGTGCGCGACGGCGTCGTCGAGAAGATGTTCGTGGAGCCTGCGAAGCCCGGCGACCCCTTCGAGGTGTCGGACGCCGGCACGATGCTTGCTTACATCAATCCGAAGGCGCGCAGGCCGGACCAAGTGGCGATCCTGACGCGCGAGGGCTGCAGCTATTGCGCCCAGGCGAAAGCGCTGCTCGACGAGCGCGGCATCGACTACGTCGAGATCCCGCTCGCGCACAAGGTGCGCGTGAAGGCGCTCGGCGCGATCGCCGGTGCGCAAACTGTGCCGCAGGTGTTCGTCAACGGCGAGCACATCGGCGGGTACGAGGAGCTCAAACGATGGACCGCGCGCGCGGCCTGATGGATTGCCCGAAAACATCGAGGAGGTCACTCATGAGCAGCACGGCAATGAAAATCGACATCGGCATCTCGCCCAAAGACCGCGCGGTGATTGCCGAAGGCCTGTCCAGGCTTTTGGCCGACAGCTACACGCTGTACTTGCAGTCGCACAACTTCCACTGGAACGTGACCGGCCCGATGTTTCAGACGCTACACGTGCTGTTCATGGAGCACTACACGGAGCAGTGGCAGGCGCTCGACCCGATCGCCGAGCGCATCCGCTCGCTTGGTCACCCGGCGCCGGGCACGTACAAGGAGCTGGCTCGGCTCACCTCCGTCAAAGAGGCAGACGGCACGCCGAGCGCAACGGAAATGATCCGGATCCTCGTGACCGGGCAGGAAGCCGTGGCCAGAACGGCGCGCTCGGTGTTCACGGCCGCCGAGGCAGCCAACGATCAGCCGACCTGCGACCTGCTGACACAGCGCATGCAGGTACACGAGAAGAACGCGTGGATGCTGCGCAGCCTGCTCGAGGACGGCGGCGAAAGCGCCCGCGGATGAGACCACGCGCGCGCGAAGGGCCGGTTCGCTACCGGCTGTATCGTCTCTTGCTGCCCGGAAGTGCCGGGCGGGGAAGCCGCGAGGGCGGGCGCGGGGATTGCGATACATGGTTGCGACGCGGCGTTGTTCCATCGCCGGCAAGTACCTGGCGGCCGCCAATTTATGTCATTTGCGATCTCTATCGCAGCTAAGCATCGTCGTCCACCGTACGATGCCGTCATGTTTCCTCTGCCGGGAGGCGCCGGTGGACGCACTGAAATCCCAGGTGACACGCACCGCAACGGACGACCAAGTCAGCCTGCGACAGGCGTTCGAGGAGAGCGAGCGGCGCCTTCAGAACGTGATCGAGCTGTCGTCGGACTACTACTGGGAGCAGGACGTGCGGTACCGATTCACGCTGTTCCGCCGCCCGTGCAGCCGAAGGCTCGCGAACGAGCCCCAGCAGTTGCTCGGCAAGACGCGCTGGGAGCTGGGCGGCACGCCGATCGGCGGCGACGGTTCGTGGGACGAGCACAAGGCGATCTTGCGCGCCCGCGGGCCGTTCGCCGATTTCGTCGTCCGCTACTCGGCCGAAAACGGCCGGGATCTCTATATCAGCGCGAGCGGCCGTCCGATGTTCGACGCACACGGGCAGTTCAAGGGCTACTTGGGCATCTCGAAAGACGTTACCCAGGCAAGGCGAACGGAGCGGTACCTCGAGCTCGAACGCGACGTCGCCCGCATTCTCGACAACGCCGAAGACGTGTCCACGGCCCTGACGGCCGCGCTTCGCGCCATCTGCGAGGCGGAGCGCTGGGACTCGGGGCAATACTGGAGCCTCGACGACGGGAAGGGCGTCATGACGTTTCACACCGGCTGGAGCATCGCGGAAGGGGCGATCCGGCAAGTTTCCGAGCAGGCGCGCGGCCTCGTCATCACTCCCGGCAACGGACTGGCGGGCATCGTGTGGCAAACGGGCGAGCCCTTGTGGCTCGAGGATTTCAGGAACGACGAACGGGTGCTGCGCAAGGAGCTCGCGAAACAGACGGGTTGGCAGAGCGCGTTCTTGTTCCCGGTGCAGTGGAAGGGGCGCGTGGTGGGCGTGCTCGACTTCAACGCTCGCTACATCGGCGAACCCGACGGGCAGTTGCTCCAGGTCATCCGCGGCCTGGCCGTGCAGATCGGGAACTTCCACGAACGAGCCGTGGCGCTCGAGCGTCTGCGCGAAAGTGAAGAGCGCTATTCGAGCACGGTGGAGCTCGCCGCCATCGGCATCGGGCACGTGGGGGCCGACGGCAGGTTCATCCACGTCAACCGGCAACTGTGCGAGATGCTGGGATACACGCGCGACGAGCTGCTCGCTCTGACCGTGAAGCAGATCTCCCACCCCGACGACGTAAACGTCACCGATGCCGCGAGGGACGAGCTCCACTCCGGCGAGATCGAGTCGTTCAAGGCGGAGAAGCGCTATTTGCGGAAGGACGGCTCCTGCGTGTGGGTGAGGATCACGGTCGCGGCCAAGCGCGACGGGAACGGCGCGCCGCTCTACGACATCTCGATCGTCGAAGACATCTCCGAACGAAAGCGCGCGGAAGAGCGAGTGCAGTATCTCGCCACGCACGACGAGATGACGAGCCTCCCGAACCGTGCGATGTTCGGCCAGATCCTCGAGCACGCCGTCGACTCCGCCCGCCGGCGCCGCCGCAAGGTTGCCGTGCTGTTCGTCGACCTGGACCGCTTCAAGATCATCAACGACTCGCTCGGGCACGGCGCCGGCGATCAGCTGCTCAAGGAAATCGCGCTGCGATTCAAGGAATCGATGCGCGCCAGCGACGTCGTAGCTCGATTCGGCGGAGACGAATTCGTCGCGCTCGTCGAAGAGGTCGAGGACCTCCAGGGCGTTGCGACGGTCGCGCGCAATCTCTTGTCCGCCGCGATGAAGCCGCTCGATATCATGGGGCACGAGTGCCGGGTCACGGCCAGCATCGGCGTCGCCGTGTTCCCGGACGACGCGGCGAGCGCGGAGATGCTCTTGAAGAACGCCGACCTCGCGATGTACCTCGCCAAGGAGGAAGGCAAGAACAGCTATCAGTTCTTCTCGCGGCAAATCAACTCGATGTCGATCGAGCGGCTCACGCTCGAGGCAAAGCTTCGCCACGCCCTCGAGAACGGCGAATTCACGCTCCAGTATCAGGCGAGGGTCGGCATCAAGACGGGCGAGATCACGGGTGTCGAGGCGCTGCTGCGCTGGTGGAATCACGATCTCGGCGCGGTATCGCCGGCGCGGTTCATTCCCGTTGCAGAAGACACGGGACTGATCGTGCCGATCGGCAAATGGGTGTTGAAGACGGCGTGTGCTCAAAACGTCGCGTGGCAGCGCCAGGGACTGCCCTCGATTTGCATGGCCGTGAACGTCTCCCCGCGCCAGTTCAGGGATCCGCAACTGCTGCCGGACATCCGCGAGGTGCTGGCGGACACGGGGATGGCGCCCGAGTTGCTCGAGCTCGAGGTTACCGAAGGCCTGATCATGCACGACGTGGAACAGGCCGTGAAAACGCTGAACGCCATCAAGAGCATGGGGGTGCGGCTCGCGATCGACGACTTCGGCACGGGCTATTCCTCGCTCGCGCAGCTCAAGCGTTTCCCGATCGACACGTTGAAAGTGGATCGTTCTTTCATCCGTGAGATCCCCAAGGACTCCGAGGACGGGGCGATCACGGAAGCGATCATCGCGATGGGCCGAACGCTCGGCGTGACCGTCGTCGCGGAGGGGGTCGAGACGGGCGAGCAGGAGGCGTTTCTCAAGAGCCGGGCTTGCGACGAGATGCAGGGGTTCTACTTCAACAAACCCTCTCATCCCGACGAGCTGGCGACCTTGCTGAGCGAGCACCTGCGGCGGCGAGCTGCGAACCGAGAAGCCCAGCACCGGAAACAGCGCCGGCGGCGTTGACTCGGTGGCACAAGCCGATCAACGCGAGTGCTTGCCGGCGCTCCAGCCGCGCGCGGCGAGGTACTTCTCGCCTACTTCCATCGGCGCCGCCTCGAGCGGCGTGCCCATCGTGTCGTTCCAGCGGTTCAGGAAGCCGAACAGCGCCACCACGGCGGCGATCTCGACGATCTGCGTTTCGCTCCAGTGCTTGCGCAGCTCGGCGAACATCTCTTCGGTGACGCCGTTCGGCTGCGACGCCGCGGCAATCGCGAAGTCGAGCGCGACGCGCTCGGCTTCGTTGTAGAGCGGGCTCGTTCGATACTCCCAGATCGCCTGAACCTTGTCGGGTTCGACGCCGAACAGGAGCGCGCCGCCGGCCGTATGCGCCATGCAGTACCGGCAGCCCGCTGCGCGGCTCGCCACGTGAGCGACGAGGCGTTTGAACGCGCGACTCACCTCGCCGTCGGGCTCCCAAATAGACGCGGTGAGCTGCGCCATCGCGCGCACGATATTCGGTTTGCGTTGGAGGATCAGCATGCTGTTCGGCACGAACCCCAAGGTCCGCTCGAAGTGCGCGAACGCCTCTGCGAGCTCCGGCGTGTGCTCCGGCGGAAGCGGCTCGATGCGCGGTGAACCGTTCACGTTCATGACCATCTCCTGGTTTTCAGCCGTCGAGGCACCGCAGCATCTGCCGCGCGATGTCCTCGAGCGTCGCACGATCGGCGTCGGCTTTACCGACCAGGCGCAGGCCTTGGATACCCGCGGTGAGAAAACGTGCGAGAGCGACGACGTCGGCGCTGTTGTCGAGCTCGCCGCGTGCCACGGCAGCAACGAGCGCCTCGCGAAACGTGGCTTCGATGCGGCCGAGGCTCTTGCGCACGCGCGCGCCTATGCGGCGGTCGAGACGCGTGAGCTCGACCGCGCAATTCCCGATGAAGCAACCGCGTCGGCCGGGGCCCGCGACGATGTCGTCGATGACCCGGCCGACGAACCCCGCGAACGCCTTTCTGATCGGAGGCCGGGCGAGCGCGGCGGCGACGCGCGTCAGCGCCTCCTCCTCGTAGCGCTCGAGCGCCTTGAGGTACAGCGAGCGCTTGTCTCCGAACGCGCCGTAGAGGCTCGATCGATTGAGGCCGGTCGCCTCGCAGAGGTCATCGAGCGAGGCGGCCTCGTAGCCCTTCGTCCAGAACACGCGCATAGCGCGGGCCAGCGCGTCGCCGGCGTCGAATTGGCGGGGTCTTGCCATGCTTGATTCTGAACTGTATGGTCCAAAACGCGGCAGCGCAAGCGTCTTGACCGGACGCGGTGTGACGTCCACGGGCGCGCGTTTGAAGGCGTACCTCGGCTCGACTTCCAGGGAGAACTGTCATGCACGGCTCGCTGAAATGGATATCGATTCCTTCGTTGTTGCTCGCGGCAACAGTATCGCTCGCAGCCGACTCCGGGCCCGGACCGCAAGTCGGAATGAAATTCCCCCATTCCCTCGATGCGCCCGACCAAGACGGTAAGGCGCAATCGCTGCAATCCGTCATGGGCGAGAAAGGCGTCGCGGTGTTCTTCGTACGTTCCGCCGACTGGTGTCCGTTCTGCAAAGGGCAGCTCGTCGACGTGAACCGGCATCTCTCGCGGTTCAGAGAGCTCGGCATCGGCGTCGTCTCGGTCAGCGTGGATGAGATTGGCAAGATCAAGGCGTTCGCGACCGATCAGAAGATCGGCTACACGATGCTGGCGGACCCCAAAGGCGCCATCAACGAGAGCCTCGGGATTCGCGACGAGCAGTATCCTGTCGGCAGCGCAGCGTTCGGCGTCCCGCGGCCGGTGCTCTACGTGATCGACAAGAGCGGTACGATTCGACTCCGGTACATGGAGCCGACGTATCGCACGCGCCCGGATCTCGAGGCGGTACTGCGCGACATTGCGGCGCTCCGTCTTTAGACGCCCCGCGCAGTCCGCCGCGACGGCTATCCGCGCCGAGGCGCGAGCAGCCGTTCCGTCAGCGTCTCGACGAGCCACTGCTCGTAGGCGTCGCCGCTCCAGCCGGATTGCACCACGAGCAGGCTATAGAGCTCAGGGCTCGTGAGCGCCCACAGCACATCGGCCGCGCGCCGCTTCGAGAGCTCCGGGCGCAGAAGCCCGCCCGCGTGCCACTGGTCGATCAGCGCGGCCTCGGCGCGCCGCCGGCGCCGCCCGCCTTCTTCCCAGAGCGTGCCCATGTCTCCGTACGCGGCACCTTTGAAGACGTCGATGATCTCCCGCCCCGCGTCGAAGAGCGCACGATGGAACGCTGCGACTCGCCGGACTTGCCCCCCCGGCGTGTCCGCGGCTGTGAATTCCATCGCCTCGCCGAGGCGCCGCGCCTCCGCCTCGAACGAATCGAGCATCGCCAACAGGATCGCCTCTTTCGATCCGAACGTCTTGTAGACCGTCTGCACCGCGACCCCGGCCGCTTCGGCAATCGCCGCGATCGACGTGGCGGCGTAGCCGTGCTGCGCGAACAGGCGCCGCGCGCTGTCCACGATTTCTTGGCGAGTGGCCGCGGCCTGGAGCCGGCGGCGCGAGAGACGCGCTTTCTTCTTCACGGACCTCAGTATACTTGACGAACACTCAGTGTAGCTATACTCTACTCAGTATAGTGGAAGTATAAGAGCGTCCGTATGGATCTCTGGCAGTTGAACGCGCTCGATCTCGGCCGGATGATCGGCGAGCGGTCGGTGTCGAGCCGCGAGGCCGTGCAGGCGCACCTCGACCGAATCGGCGCGATCAATCCTCGCGTGAACGCCGTCGTCGAAGTGCTCGCCGCCCGCGCGCTCGCCGAAGCCGACGCGGCCGATCGGGCGCTCCGGGCGGGAGAGCGCCGCAGCGAGCTCCACGGCGTGCCGTTCGCCGTGAAGTCGAACGTCGATCTCGCGGGCTCGCCGACGACCCAGGGCGTCGTCGCGCTCCGCGACGCGGTTGCCGAAGTGGACTCGCCGCAAGTGGAAGCGCTGCGCCGCGCGGGCGCCATCCCGATCGCACGCACGAACATGCCCGCTTGGGGATTCCGCTGGCACACGGACAACCGTGTGCTCTTCCGATCTCTGAATCCCTGGGACGAGACCCGGACGCCGGGCGGCTCGGGCGGCGGCGACGCGGTTGCCGTTGCCACCGGTATGGCTCCGCTTGCGCTCGGCAACGACTATGGCGGGTCGGTGCGCTATCCGGCGCAAGCTTGCGGTGTCGCGTCGCTCCGCCCGACGCGTGGGCGCATCGCGTACCGCCTCGCGTCGAGCCCGGCGGAGCTGCCTTTCACGATCCAGCTGTTCGGCGTGCCCGGGATTTTCGCTCGCCGGGCGGCCGATCTCGCGATGGCGCTCGCCCTGACCAGCGGCGCGCACGCCGAGGACCCGTGGACGGTGGGTGTGCCGCTCGCCGGACCGGCCGTGCCGCGCCGAGTCGCCGTGACGCTTCGCGGCGGGAGTGCCGCGGCGCACCGCAACGTCGTCAGCGGC
>JBBIJV010000150.1:0-9051 GCA_037445815.1 Rhodospirillaceae bacterium | reverse complement strand
AGTGGTTCTTATTGATAAATAAATTGGCTCCCCGGGCCGGACTCGAACCAGCGACCAACGGATTAACAGTCCGTCGCTCTACCAACTGAGCTACCGGGGAACCGAGTCGGAAGGCGCGGGCATTCTGGTAGATGGTTCCCGGCAAGTCAAGGCAAAGGATACGGAATAGTTCGACGCTTCAGAGAGTTAGCAAGTACTTCTAGAACGCCGATGCGATCAACTTCGGAGGAACTCGTCGAGGCGCGTCAACGCGGCGTCGAGCGTGGAGAGTGCCGCCGCGAACGACAGGCGGATGTGACCGGGCGCCCCGAACGCCGTGCCGGGCACGAGCGCGACGCCGGCGTCGTCGAGGATCCGCTCGCAGAGCTCGACGTCGTTCGCCACGCCTCTCGCCGCGATGGCCGCCTCGACCTTCGGGAACAGATAAAACGTGCCGTCGGCGCGGACGCATTCGAAGCCAGGCAAGGCTCGAACGCGCGCGAAGAAGTAATCGTGTCGCCGCTTGAGCTCGGCGCACATATCGCGGACGCAGCTTTGGTCGCCTGCGAGCGCTTCGCGCGCCGCGGCTTGCGCGATCGTGCAGGCGCTCGTCGTGCTCTGGCTCTGCAAGCTCGTCATCGCTTTGACGATGTGCTTCGGGCCCGCTGCGTACCCGATGCGCCAGCCGCTCATCGCATAGCCCTTCGACATGCCGTTGACGGTCAACGTGCGGTCGTAGAGGTCGGGGCACTCGGCCGCGAAGCTCGCGAGCGGTGCGCTCGTCCACTGGATGTGCTCGTAGATCTCGTCGCTCAACACGACGACGCGCGGATGCGCGCGCAGCACCTCGCCGAGCGCGCGCAGCTCTTCGGCCGAGTAGACGGCACCCGTGGGATTGCACGGACTGTTCAGGATCAGGAGCCGCGTTCTTGCGGTCAGCGCGCGCTCGAGCTGCTCGGCCGTCATCTTGAACCTGCGCTCGGCCGTCGTTTCGACGATCACGGGCTCGGCCTCGGCGAGCCGCACCATGTCGGGGTACGACACCCAGTACGGCGCGACGACGACGGCCTCATCGCCGGGGTCGAGCAGCGCGAGGCACGCGTTGTAGCAAGACTGCTTCGCGCCGGTGGAGACGAGCACCTGCTCGGGCGTGTAGCGGAGGCCGTTGTCGCGCGCCAGCTTCTCGACGATAGCGTCCTTCAACGCTCTCGACCCATCGACGGGTGTGTACTTCGTGTCGTTGCGCGCGAGCGCTTCCGTGGCCGCGGCCTTGATGTGCTCCGGCGTGGGAAAATCCGGCTCGCCGACGGAAAGCACGATGACGTCGCGGCCCTGCTCGCGCAGCCGCTGCGCTCGGGCCGTGATGCCGACCGTGGCGGACGGGTGGATGCGTCGCAAACGCCTCGCGAGCTCGATGATCAAAGGGGAGACCTTTTCGTGGCTGGGCGCCGTTATCTTAAAATGCAGGTTTCGGAGCGCCAACCGGCGCGGTATACCCCATGAGCGAGCGACCGCTACAACTCGTTGCCGATTTCGCGCCGGCCGGCGACCAGCCGCAGGCAATCGAGCAGCTCGTCGACGGCCTCACGAGCGGGCTCGCGAAGCAGACGCTGCTCGGCGTGACGGGCAGCGGAAAGACCTACACGATGGCGAGCATCATCCAAGCCGTGCAGCGGCCCGCGCTGATCCTCGCGCACAACAAGACGCTGGCGGCCCAGCTCTACGGCGAGATGCGCGAGTTTTTCCCGCACAACGCCGTCGAGTATTTCGTCTCGTACTACGACTATTACCAGCCGGAGGCCTACGTCCCCTCGAGTGACACCTATATCGAGAAGGACGCCTCGATCAACAGCCACATCGAGCAGATGCGTCTTTCGGCGACGAAGGCCGTGCTCGAGCGTCGCGACGTCGTGATCGTCGCGACGGTGTCGGCGATCTACGGCTTGGGCGACCCCGAGTCGTATCACGGCATGGTGCTGCACCTCGTGCGCGGAGCGCCGCTCAATCAGCGCGACTTGTTGCGCCGGCTCACGGACCTGCAATACACGCGCAACCCGCTCGAGCTTGCGCGCGGCACGTACCGGGTCCGTGGCGACGTCATCGACATCTTCCCGGCCGAGTCCGAGAAGGACGCCGTGCGCGTCGAGCTCTTCGACGACGAGATCGAGGAGATCAGCTTCTTCGATCCCCTGACGGGCGAGGTCACACAGCGCACGCCGCGCGCCACGATCTACCCGAAGACGCACTACGTCACGCCGCGCGAGACGCTGCTCGCCTGCGTCGATCAGATTCGCGAGGACTTGCGCGTCCAGCTCGAGCGGCTGCGCCAAGCGAACAAGCTCGTCGAGGCGCAGCGGCTGGAGCAGCGCACGCGGTTCGACATGGAGATGATTCTCGAGGTCGGCTACTGCAACGGCATAGAGAACTACTCGCGCTATCTCTCGGGGCGCCGTCCCGGCGAGCCCCCGCCTTGCTTGTTCGACTACTTGCCCGACGACGCGCTGCTCTTCGTCGACGAAAGCCACGTTACGATCCCGCAGATCGGCGGCATGTATCGGGGCGACCGCTCGCGCAAGGAGACGCTCGTCGAGTACGGTTTTCGCCTGCCCTCTGCGCTCGACAACCGGCCCCTCTCGTTCGAGGAGTACGAGGCGATTGCGCCGCAGACGATCTTCGTCTCCGCGACGCCGGGGCCCTACGAGAAAGCTCAGTCGGATCAGACCGTCGAGCAGGTCGTGCGACCGACGGGTCTCGTCGACCCCGAGGTCGAGGTGCGCCCGGCCGGCACGCAGGTCGACGACGTGCTGTCCGAGATCAACGAGCGCGTGCGTCTGGGCGAGCGCGTGCTGATCACGACGCTGACGAAGCGCATGGCCGAGGACTTGACGGACTATTTGCAGGAGCACGGCGTGCGCGTGCGGTATCTGCACGCCGACGTCGAGACTGTCGAGCGTATGGAGATCGTTCGTGATCTCAGGCTCGGCGAGTTCGACGTGCTCGTCGGCATCAACCTGCTTCGCGAGGGGCTCGACCTGCCGGAAGTCTCCTTGGTGGCGATCTTCGACGCCGACAAGGAAGGTTTCCTGCGCTCTGAGGGCTCGCTGATCCAGACGATCGGCCGCGCCGCGCGCAACATCCGCGGCAAGGCGATTCTCTACGCGGACCAGATCACGGGCTCGATGCAGCGCGCAATCGAGGAGACGGAGCGCCGCCGCGCGAAGCAAATCGAGTTCAACCGCTCCCACGGTATCGAGCCGCGCTCGATCCGCAAGGCGGTGCAGGACATCATGGAAGGCGCGCGTGCCGCGCCGCGCGGTAAGAAGGGCGAGCGCCGCCGCCGCGGCCGCGACGAGGGCGCTCGGTACGAGCGCCTCTCGCCGGAGCAGGCACTCGCGCGCGTGGCGCAACTCGAGAAGCGCATGTACGAGCACGCGCGCAACCTCGAGTTCGAGCAGGCGGCGAAGCTGCGCGACGAGATCAACGAGCTCAAGGAGCAGAGCGTGGGACTGCCGCCGCCGCGGGCGGCCGAGGCGCGCTAGCGGACGAGCGCTGCCGGGGCAGCTCCCAGCGAAGCACTTGAGAACTCCACCCGGAAATGGGTAAGGTGGCGGCCCCTAGGCGCGTAGCTCAGTGGTAGAGCATCACCTTGACATGGTGAGGGTCGGTGGTTCGATCCCACTCGCGCCTACCACCTCTCACTGCGCCGGTCGCTTCCCCACGCCAGCTGTTGCAATCTCGCCTCAGACGACCGCCGCCTCGAGCGGCCGTCCCAGCGTTCGTTCCACTCCTCTGTTCGTGACTGTCCGATTGCCTTCGCGGCACTGAACGAGTTGCGCGGCCCAGCGAACTCATGTTCGCGATGAATGCGAGGTTGCTTTTTCGCCACCTGCAGGACTATGGTTCGGTTGATCCGCTAAAAAACTCGGCAAGCGTCGCGGTGCTCGCGCCGCCGCGTGAGCCGAGCCGTTCACTGGCAAGCAATGGGGGCTCGAAAATGAGGCTCTTTTGAATTCCGAGGGGGTTAGGCCAGGTGCGGGTTGAGCGTTCGGAACGAAAAGGTCCGTGAGCTATAGCAGGCTCGCGTACGCGGTATCGCTCGCGTGTCTTGGAGCTGCCGCGCAGCACGCAATTGCACAGGAACCCGTCGAAGAGTTGACGGTGACCGGCACGCGCGTCTCATCACTTCCGGCGTGAACACGCCGACTCCGGTCACTGCGGTCAGTGCGGTGGAGCTACAAACGATGGCGCCGACCACGCTCATCGAGTCGTTGAGCCAGTTGCCCGTGTTCTTCAACAATCTGACGAGTCAGCAGGCCGTCGGCGGTTCCGTCGCTTCGGGCGGCAGCAACCTGAACTTGCGAGGTCTCGAAGCGCGGGGAACGCTCGTGTTGATGGACGGCCATCGCCTCGGGCCGAGCAACAAATTCGGCACCGTCGACGTCAGCGTGATCCCCGAAATGCTCGTTTCGAGCGTCGAAGCGGTCACGGGCGGCGCCTCGGCGGCTTACGGCGCCGACGCCGTTGCGGGCGTCGTCAACTTCCGCCTCGACCGCAATTTCACGGGCAGCAAGTATCAAATCCAGGGCGGCGCCACCACGCGTGGCGACGGCGGCAACTACAAGGCCGGCGTGGCCTATGGCACGGACATCGGTGATCGCGGTCACCTGATCGCGTCCGCGGAATATTGGCGCAAGAACGGTATCCGCTCGTTCGAGGCGCTACAGGATCGCAGCGACTACCTGGATCTCAAGGCGCAGGTTACGAATCCGGATCCTAACGGCCCGGATCTTCTGGCGCGCAGGTTCGTGAGCCCGACGAATTTCACTGCAGGCGGCCTTCTCCTTGCACCCGCGGAGCGCAACGCACAAGGTGTCGTGACGCGGCCGGTTTCCGCGGTCGATCACTTCGAGTTTCTGCCCGACGGCAGCGGGCGATTCCGCCCGCTACCCTTCAGTGGAGTCGGTCAATTGAACGGCGGCTGACGGCGGCTGCAATTGTCAGGCGCGGCCGACGCTCGAGTATGGCATCGACGCGGACTACGAAGTCGACACTCCGGCCGACCGCGGCGTCGCCTTCGTGCATTACAACCACGACGTCAGCGACAGCAACAGCTTCTACGTCGAAAGGCTGCTCGCCGATTCGGAGCAGGCCAACGTTTGGCAAACCGCGGCTCTGCTCGGGCCCTGGGTCGGCCGCGTCTACGCCGACAATCCGTTCCTGCCGGCGGCGATTTCTCAGCAACTTCTGAGCGAAGGGCGGACATTCGCGAACTTCGGCATCTTCACGCCGAACTTGCCGGGGATGGGGCCCCGCCGGTTGCGGCCGGCGGGGCTCCTGATCGAGACGCACCGCGTTTTTCTTCGTGCGCGCCTGCTGGCATAGTGGCTGCGGTGCGTACACGCGTATTTTTTTTTCTGACTCTGATCGCATTGGTCGTCGCGACGGCCGGCGCCCGCGCGCAGATGCTCGCGCCGCTTGGGCCGCTCGAGGCCGGCGGTGCGGTTCCGTACTTCATCGCCACGCCGACGGGCGACGTGCAGGCCAAGCCCGGCGACGCGGAGCTCGCCCTCTGGGCGCTCGAGTCGTGGGAGCGAGCCGCCGGTGGCGCGCTGAAATTCGTCCCGGCGACGAGCGAGAGCGATGCCCTGGTGCGCGTCTATTGGGTCCCGGCGGCCGGCGGTCAGTACGGCGAAATGCGGCCGCTCGACGTCCGCGGCCGGCGCGGCGCCGCCGTCTACGTCCGCCCCGACACGACGGCGCTCGGCCCCGACGTTGCCGTAGCCGCAGCGAGCGACCCTTTGTTTCGCGATACGGTCGTGTATTTGACGTGCCTCCACGAGCTCGGCCACGCACTGGGGCTCGCGCACACGGCCGAGTTCGCGGACGTCATGTATTTTTTCGGGTTCGGGGGCGACATCGGCGAGTTCTTCGGCCGGTACCGCCGCACCCTGCGCGAGCGGGGCGACATCCGCGCCTCGTCGGGCCTATCGAAGGGCGACCTGGCCCAGCTCGAGCAGCTCTACGGCCCTCATGCGGCCCGGGGTGAGCTGACCGCCGCGAATTAGCTTAGAATCAACGCTTTGGGTTCGGCCGCGCCTTGTGCGCTCGGTACCGCGCCCGTACAATGCCGCGCTGGCCCGCGACCGGGAGGTCGCCGGCCGCATTCTTGTTAGGCCAGGTTTTTAAGGAGTCACGAATCGTCCAAGGAAAACGCGTTCGACGCAACGCCGAGATACTAGCTCCGCGTGTTCGCGTCATCGGCCCCAACGGGGAACAGGTCGGAATCATGACCGTTCAGGAGGCGCTCAGAAGCGCCGAGAGCTCGGGTTTGGATCTCGTCGAGGTTGCGCCCGCCGCCGATCCTCCTGTCTGCCGAATCATGGACTACGGAAAGTTCGTGTTCGAGCAGAACAAGAAGGCTCAGTCTGCGCGACGCAAGCAAAAGCAGATCCAAGTCAAGGAAGTGAAATTCCGGCCGGGTACCGAAGAGGGTGACTACCAGGTCAAGCTGCGGAACCTCATCAAGTTCCTGACGCACGGCGACAAGGCGAAAGTCACGCTGCGGTTCCGAGGACGCGAGATGGTGCACCAGGAGCTCGGCGCGGAATTGCTGAAGCGCGTGCAACACGACTTGGAAGACTATGGCTCCGTCGAGCAGCAACCGCTCATGGAAGGGCGGCAGATGGTCATGGTGATCGGTCCGCGCAAGCGTTAGCGCGCGCCACCGCCGCAACGAACAAGTGCTCGCACGGGCGTGAAGGCGCCGGTGAGAGCCGCCCGCCCAGTCGAGGCAACACTGGAACGGGCTAAACACGAGGAGAATGTCATGCCGAAGCTAAAGACGAAGCGCGGCGCTGCGAAGCGTTTCCGCGCGAAGGGCAATGGCGGCTTCAAAGCCCGTCATTCCCACATGCGCCACATCCTGACGAAGAAGGCTCCGAAGCGGAAGCGCCAATTGGGACGCACGCTGCAGATCTCCGACTCCGACGTCGAAGAGTTGCACCGCCTGCTGCCGTACGCGTAGGAGGTTAGATGGCCAGAGTCAAACGAGGCGTGACCGCGAAGGCGCGCCACCGCAAGGTCCTTCAGCAGGCCAAGGGTTACTACAACGCGCGGCGCAAGGTCTTTCGCGCCGCGAAGCAGGCCGTCATCAAGGCCGGGCAATACGCGTTCCGCGACCGGCGCGTGCGAAAGCGCGAGTTCCGCGCGTTGTGGATCACGCGCATCAACGCCGCCGCGCGCGCGAACGGACTTTCCTATAGCCGGCTGATCAACGGGCTGTCGCTCGCGCAGATAGAGGTGGACCGGAAAGTGCTCGCCGACATCGCCGTGCACGACAGCGAAGGCTTTGCCGCGCTCGCCGCGGCCGCGAAAGAGGCCCTCGCCGGCGCCTAAATTCACCCACGTCGGGGAGCTCCCGGTGAGCAGCATCGCGGAACTGCTGAGCCAGGCCGAGTCAGCCGTGCGCGCGGCCGAAGACTTGACTGCGCTCGATGCCGTTCGCGTGCAGTTCCTCGGCAAGAAGGGCCTGTTCACGGCGCAGCTGCGCGAGCTCGGCAAGCTGCCGCCGGCCGAGATTCCGGCGGCGGGCAAGGCCGTCAACGACGCGAAGACGGCGCTCACGGCCGCGATCGAGGCGCGCCGGGCCCACCTCGAGGCGCGAAGCCTCGCGGCGCAGCTCGAAGCCGAGACGCTGGACGTCACCTTGCCGGGGCGTGGCATCGCGCCGGGTCACCTGCACCCCGTGACGCGCTCGCTGCGGCGCATGGTGCAGATCCTCCGCCACGCGGGCTTCGACGTTCACACGGGCCCGGACGTCGAGGACGACTTCCACAACTTCACGGCGCTGAACATCCCGGAGAACCATCCGGCGCGCGCGATGCACGACACGTTCTATCTGCGCTCGGGACTGCTGCTGCGCACGCACACGTCGCCCGTGCAGATCCGCTCGATGAAGGCACACGGCGCGCCCGTGCGGCTCATCGCGCCGGGCCGCGTTTATCGGCGCGACTCCGACCTCACGCACACGCCGATGTTCACGCAAGTGGAGGGGCTCGTCGTCGACCGGAACGTGAGCTTCGCGCATTTGAAGGCGCTGCTGTACGACTTCGTCTCGAAGTTCTTCGAGCGCGATGTCGAGCTGCGCTTTCGACCGTCGTACTTCCCGTTCACGGAGCCGTCGGCCGAGGTCGACGTGCGTTCCGAGTCGGGCCGCTGGCTCGAGATCCTGGGCTGCGGAATGGTCCATCCGAACGTGCTGCGCAATGTCGACATCGACCCGCAGGAGTGGACCGGCTACGCATTCGGCATGGGCGTCGAGCGCCTGACGATGCTGCGCTACGGCGTCGCCGACTTGCGCGCGTTCTTCGAGAACGACCTGCGTTTTCTCGAGCAGTTCGCTTGAGGCCCCCGCCGTGCGCGTGAATCTCGACTGGTTGAACGAGTGGGCCGACGTCGGCCGCGACCTCGCACGGATCGAGGACGAGCTCACGTCCTTGGGGCTCGAGGTCGATTCCACCGAGACGCTCGCTCCCGTGGACTCGGCCATCGTCGTAGCCGAAGTGTTGCGCGTCGAGCGGCACCCAAACGCCGACCGCTTGTCCATCTGTGTCGTCGACGACGGCGCGGGTCGGCACCAGGTCGTCTGCGGCGCACGGAACGTCGCGGTCGGGATCAAGGCGCCGTTCGCGCGCGTCGGAGCGCAGCTGCCGAACGGCCGGAAGATCGGCGCCGCGGAGCTGCGCGGCGTGCAGTCGAACGGCATGCTGTGCTCGGCCAAGGAGCTCGGGCTCGTCGACGACGTCGACGGTCTGCTGATTCTCGATGCCGCCGCGGCGAAGGGTGCGCCGATTGCCGAGCATCTGCGCCTCGACGACGCGATCTTCGAAGTCAACGTCACCGCGAATCGCGGCGACTGCTTCAGCGTCGTCGGCATCGCGCGCGAGCTCGCGGCGGGGCGCAACCTGCGGCTGCGCCGCAGCGCCGCCGGCTCCGCCGTGCGTTCGGCGATCAAGGACGTGCTGCCGATCTCGCTCGCCGCACCGGCCGCGTGCCCGCGGTTCGCGGGCCGAG
>JBBIJV010000149.1:0-9162 GCA_037445815.1 Rhodospirillaceae bacterium | reverse complement strand
GCGAGTGCAGCCGCTTGGTTGCTGCGAGCGGGTGAAACTCCTCGATCAGCGTCACTGGCTTCCCTGTATCAATGCGAGTGCAGCCGCTTGGTTGCTGCGAGGTCGCTAGGTGGGTTGAGCTTGTCTGTATAGACGCGTATCAATGCGAGTGCAGCCGCTTGGTTGCTGCGAGCCCATCGTGCGGGCAGCCTAGCGAGTTTCATTGCTCGAGCCGCTGGAGGGAGAGAAGCATGATCGAGCCTAACGACCCTAACGACCCATGGCGTAAGTTCCGCACTTCATTGACGATGATCAGAGCGCCGAGGGTGGCACGCTTCAAGGCGCGCCTCTCGGAGGGACTGATGAGTGAAGAGCCCCAGTAAAAAAGCTCACGCTGCCGCACTGCGCGCGCTGGGATGCGTCATCTCGGGGCTGACTCCCGTCGAGCTGCACCATTGCATGGGCGGGTCGATGCGCCAGTTCGGGCAGCTGCGCGGGGTGGGAATGAGGACTTCGGACTGGCTCCAGATCCCGCTCGCCCCGCGCTATCACACGGGGGAGTTGGGCATCGATGCGCTCGGCATAGAAACCTGGGAGCGGACCTTCGCGCCGCAGGTCGAGCTGCTCGAGCGGGTCTCGGCCGAGCTGGGCTACGACGTGTTCGAGCTGGCGGGCCTCGAGCACGAGATCCCATGAAGTGGCGCCGCGGCTCCGGCTCTCAGGAGACGTTCGCGGCCATTCATGACACGATGCCAGACGCCGACCTGGCGACCATGTTTCAGCTTTCGGTGTCGGCGATCGAGCGGCGCCGCGCCGCTCTTGGGCTGCGCAAGGATCCTAAGCTGCGTTGGAAGCGCCGGCCGCACCCACGAGGGTTTACTGGTAACACACACGGAGAGACGGCGCGCATGCGAATGTCAACTGCATCGAGACGGGCCTGGGCGGACCATCTCAGCAAGCTCAACTCCGAGGAGCTAAAGCAGCGGCGGAGTGACAACATGGCGACGCGACAGGCTAAGGGCGAGCTGCGCGCAGCCTACTCGCGCGGCAGCATGGGCAAGCGCGCCGACCTTGGAGACGTCTATTTTCGCTCGTCCTGGGAGGCCAACTACGCCCGCTATCTGAACTGGCTGGTCGGTCTTGGCGAGATCGAGCGTTGGCAATACGAGCCCGAGACGTTTTGGTTTCACGCGATCAAGCGCGGTACGCGCAGCTACACCCCGGACTTTCGGGTCTACGAGCGGGGACGGTCCTACCTCGTCGAGGTCAAAGGCTGGATGGACGCCAAGAGCAAGACTAAGCTCGCGCGCATGGCGAAGTATTACCCGGAGGTTGAGATCCGGCTCGTAGACGAGGCGCAATACAAAGCGATTGCGCGAGCGGTCGCTGCTCTGATCCCCGGATGGGAAACTAAGCGGACGGCTCGGGCTGCTCGACAGCCTTCAGGTAGTAGTTCCCCGACGTCGGCCCCAGCACCACCCGCGCGAAGCCCGGCGTAGCGCTCGGCACCTGCACGCCCGGATCCGGCTCGTAGGTCCAACAGAGGTACTTGCGCCGGCTGTCCTTCGGCCGGCGGATCACGACCGTTTTCAGCGTGCCGGTGAGCGGCCCGCCCTCGCCGCGGTCGTAGATCGGGACGCCCGCCTTGTTGCGCATGCGGAGATCGACCTTGATGTTCAGCGGCTGCTTGCGCTTGGCGAGGGATTGCAGGTGCAGCAGCATTACTTCACCTGCAGGTGTAGCAGCATCAGGCTCGCCTCTTGACGAGCGACCGGCACACTCTGTCGCGGAACGGGGGCGTGAGCACCGGCATCAGGACCCGCTGCACGCGCACGGCGTATTCGGCCGCGCAGTTCAGGCCGCAGAACGGCCCGTAGCCGCGCATGAACAGGGTGTCGGCCGCGTACAGCGCCCCGGCCACGCCCTCGACTCTCACGGGCTCACGCTTCACGCGCTTCGCCTTGCTCTTAGCCATTGGCCACCCCCTTCGCGATCACCTCGGCCGCGTACTTGGCGTTGCTGCCGAGGTGGCGCTGCCACGCGCCCTCGCTCGGCGCCCAGCGGAAGCCGTAGGACTTCAGCTTCGCGCGGACCTCGTACGCGGGCTTGCCGGGGAAGAACACCTGTAGCCGGTTGGCCTCGACGTTCTCGACGATCCGCACCGCGCCGATCACGGTCTCGTTCGGCGGCGGCGCCCCGGCCTCCTTCGCCGCCTCGACCTGGGCGGCGAGCGCCTCGCGCACCCGGGCGCGCTGCTCGAGCTGCGCGATGCGCCTCTCGATGCGGCGCATGTTGGCGCCGTTATTGCTGAGCGCGTAGCTCGGGTAGCCGATTCGGCCGCAGACGGGCTGGATGCCGGCGAGGGACTCGGGATCGCCGAGCCCGGCGGCCGTCATCTTCTCGACGTAGTCCGCCCAGCCTTCGCTGTCGGGCCCGCGCACGCCGGCCTTATAGGCCGCCCGGATGATCTTGTTCGCGGCCTTCATGGCCTCCTGGCTCGCCGTCAGCCTCGCCAGTTCCTCGCGCAGCTTCGCGACCGCGTCCGGGTCATCCGAGCTGATCCCGCCGGTGCCGACCGCAGCCGCGCGCCGCTTGAGTTCCTTGGCGCGCTCGAGCGCCTCGACCCCCTTGCCCATGTTGTTCCAGGCGCGGTTGCGGTAGTTGCGATCGCGATTCTCGCTATGGTGGCCGACCAAGATCGGCTGGCCGAACGGGATCGCGTCGAACATTCCCCGCCCTCGGTTCACGCGGGCGTTGCCCTCGCGCTCCGCGGCCGCGGCCGCGGCCTCGAGCCGCTCGCGCCGGCGCGCCTGCTTCAGTTCGTAGTCGTTCAATTGACACCTCCCGCGGGCCGCTCCACGATTTTCCTCTCTCACGGCGCCAGCATGTCACAGTCAGTGTGTACCGTCAAGCGCTCTTTTTGGTCGCCTGGACCGTCCGGCGCGTGCCGTTGCGCACCTCGGCGACGAGCGCGCCGTACTGAACTTGGGAGCGGCCGGTCTTGTTCAAAATAGCTGCGCGGCCCAGCCACTCGGCGAGCTTCACAAGATCGAAGCCGAAATCGACGAGGGCCTCGACCGTCATGACTTGGCGCTGCTCGTTCGGCAACTCGGCGGTGACGAGCAACGAGAAGCCGGCCGTTCCGCCGCTTTTGCCATTGAGTTGTGCCACGCGCGCGGCTGCGCTCTCTTTTCCGCTCTCGCCGCCGTGGTCGCTCTCGGGGATCCAGCGGCCCTCGGGGCTGTAGTGCCCAACGGTGTAGAGCGGGTAGCCGCCGGTCTCGGCAGCGGTCTCGGACATGATGTAGACGTAACTCATGACTCCCCTCCGTTCGGCAAGCTGCCCTCGGCCGATGGCTCGGGGAAGGCGTTGGCGCCGGCCACCTGCACGTACTCGCGCAGCCGCGGCTCGATGTCGGCCCACTCTTGCACCGCCACGTCGCCGGCCTCGCGCACCAGCGTGCGCAGCTGCATGATGTGGCGGTTCCACGCCTCGGTGAATTGCTTGCGGTCTCTAGCGCGCATCGAGTGGCTCGAGTTGGTCGCCGTAGGCCCAGGGGCCCTCCTTGAGATCGACGACCACGCCGCCGGCGCGGACCTCGTCCCAGGAGACCTCGGGCACCATGTAGCCGTACTTGCCCTGGCAGCCGGCCTCGATGCGCGCGACGACCGCCTCGCGCGGCGCGTTGGTGCCGAAGCCGCCGCGCCAGAGCACCTTGTCGCCGACCTTCAGCATGTCGCTCATCGCAGGTACTCCGGGCCGTACCAGTTGTGATTCTCGAGCCCGTGCTTCGCGCTGAAGATGAGCTTCTCGGCGATCTCTTTCGTCATCAAATTCACAGGCACCTCCTTCGATCACCAGTTCGGCGTCAGCATCGCCCACTCACTGCGACGCGTCAACAGGCGCGGAAGGCGTGCCCACGGCCCGACTGTAGCTGTCGAGCCAGCTGGCTAGATCGGCGTCGATCGCTTTGTGGGCGGCGGCCTCGCTCGGAAGCGTCATGCCGAGAACCGGCACCTCGAACTCGCACGGGCCGCGCTCGATGACCTCGTAGCTGCGGTAGGTGTGGGAAATGGACAACGGACTACTCCTTAAGCCCGCGCGCGACTTTGTCGGCCATGTCGGCGACGTCAATTTGCATGCACAGCCTCCATCACGCTCTTAGGCAGTTGGCGCCTGTACTTTTGCACCAGTTTACGTCCGAGCACGCACTGCTTGTTGGTCAGCCGGCCCGCCATCGCGAGGGACTTGCCGATGTGGGCGTCCATCTTGTTGAAGCCGGCGCCGTCGAGGCTGTGGGCCCCGTCGCACACGCCGGCCAGCATCTGAAGCCCCAGGTGGATCGCGGCGCGCAGCGGCTCGGAGAACTCCGGCGCTTCCTCGACCTCCTTGCGGGTCACGCTCACCGAGGAGGACGTCGGCACGATCGCCTCGCGCGCCTCGGCGGCCATGATCGGGTCATCGAGCGTGCGGTCTATGGTGTCCTGCTTGTCGACGAGCCGGCGCGCCATCGTGGCGTCGAGCGAGCCTTCGAGCACCAAGTGCTGAATCAGCACTCGCTCCTCCTGGCCGATCCGGTGGGCTCGGTCCTCGGCCTGGCTCACGTTGCCAGGCACCCAGTCGAGTTCGGCCATGACGACGTAGGTCGCGGCGGTCAACGTGATGCCGACGCCGGCGGCCTCAATCTGCCCAACGAACGTCGTGCAGTCCGGGTCGTTCTGGAAGCGATCGACCTCGGCCTGTTTGTCCTCGGGGCTCATGCCGCCCCAAATCCGCGCCCCGCCGAAGTGCTGATGAATCGCCGCGATGACGTCGCGGTGGTGCGCGAAAATTATGCACTTGTGGCCCTCTTCGACGATCGACTCGACGTGGCGAATCACATCGGGTAGCTTGGCAACCGCGGTGGAGTGTCTGACCAGCGCCATCTCGGTGAAGGCGACCCGAGCCCCTTCCTGCAGGGCGTGCACGGCCGCCTCGTACTGCTCCTGGCTCTCGCTGACCTTGGCTAGCTCGACCGCGGCCTTCAGGATCGCCAGCTGCTGCTCGCTCGCGCGCGCCGCGGCCAGCTCAGCCTCGATCGCGGCGCGGGTCGCATCCGTGACGGGCATCTCGATGACCTGGCGCAGCTTCGGCGGCAGCTCCTTGAGCACGTCGCGCTTCAGCCGGCGAATCAGAATCGTCGAGCGCAGCCGCTGCTGTAGCTCGCCGAGGTTCGCCTTGCTGGAGCCGTAGCGGCTGCGGAACTGCTGCGCGTTGCCGAACTCGACGGGGTCGAGGTCCGAGAAAATCGGATACCCTTCCATGACAACGTTCGGGATCGGGGTCCCGGTAATGTCGATCTTGTAGGTCGGCACCACCGCCATCGCGGCCGCGGTCCGGCGCGCCTTCGGGTTCTTCAGTTTGTGCGCTTCGTCGCGTATGCGCAGGTCCCAGCGGACCCGGTTCAGCTCCTCGACCCAGGCGTACAGAATGTCGTAGTTGACGACCACGATCCGCACGTCGTGCGAGGTGCCGTGCAGGTAGGGGATCAGGTTCGGGATGGGGCGGGTGCCCTCGAGGATCGTCACCTCGAACTCGCGCGCGAGCCAGCGGCGGATCTCGTTCCTCCAGTTGATCTTGAGGCTCGCCGGCACCTCGATCAGCACGGTGTGCACGTCGGGCATCAGGTTGACGATCGCGATGGCCTGCAAGGTCTTGCCGAGCCCCATCTCGTCGCCGAACAGCACGCCCCGCCCGGGCGCCGAGTCCGTGAACGGGCGCAGCCGCTGCATGGCGGCCGCCACGCCGGCCTTCTGAAACGGGAAGTAGTCCCAGCCGCGCTCGCGGCAGAAGTCGGTCAGCGGGATCGAGACGTCGGCGGCCTCGGCCTTCGACGCCTCAAGATTCGCGGCGCGCTCGGCCTGCTCCTCCGCGGGCAGCGGCTGCCACCAGTTCAGGAACCACGCGCCGGAGTGCTTGTCCTTTTGCGGCGCGAGTCCGGCGGCCTTGAGCGCGTCTTTGTTCTCACGCCATAGGCTCCAGAAGTCCGGCGGCATGACGTTCGCGCGGCGCTTGATGCGCGGGCCAAACTTCGTTTGCAGCCGCTCGGGCGGACCCCACTCGGCCAGCGTCTCGAGGTTCAGGGCTTCAGCGCTCATAGCTCGTTGATGTCCTCCCCGACCACCAGCCCGGTGTACGCTTGGTCGAGCCGGCGGTAGTCGGGCGAGGCCCAGCTCTCGCAGCTCGCCATCGCGGCCGCGTCGACGCGGTCAGCGCGGTGGTAGCGCCCCTGCGCCGCCACCGAGAGCCGGCGCCGAAAGATGGCGCGATCCTCATCAGTCAGGCCAACGTGATTCATGACGCAAGCTCCCATTCCGAGGGCCACACCGTCGACGACGCGCACGCGCGCGAGCGCAGCGCGCCGACCTGATGCAGCCGGTTCTGAGTCTGAAACCCGAAGCCCGGCACCACGCGCCCCGCGGCATCGTGCAGCCGGTAGACGAACTGCTCGCGGCCGCCATACACGCGCTCGAGTTGGCGGCGGAAGTAGCCGCCTTCCTTCAGCACCTCGATGGCGCGGCGCTCGCGCTTCGTGATCTTGGCAAAGGACTTGTTTTCCACTGAGACCTCCATCGTTTCGGGCCCAGCATGTCACAGTGAGTGTGCGCTGTCAATCGGCTTCTTCGAGGTGGAGTCGCTCGATCCGGCGCCGGCGGGCCCGGATTTTCTTTAGCGTCGTGGCCGCTGGGCCTCGAGCCGCGTCATCGGCGGCAATGTCGGCGGCAGCGCCGCGGGGACAGCATCGTAGCGAGTCAGAACTACCCCCCTTGCCGCTCGAGGCGGCGCATGATGCGGGGACACTTCAGCGGATTGACCGGCACACCGTTGACGTAGAGCCGGCTGCGAACGTCGTAGTCGGGCGGCTCCTCGCTGGAGCCGGGGTAGAGGCGCTTGAAGTCGTGCACCAGCTCGACCTCGACCGGTGGGCCGCCGAGCGCGGCGAACTTGCAGATCAGGTCGCGCTGCACGGGGCTCGGTGCGTCGCGTAGAGCTGCGCCGCGACGGCCGCCCAAAGTAGGGCATGCTGGCGTCGCGTCATGATGCCTCTCTAGCGGCTCGGACAATGAAACTCGCTAGGGCGAATGCAGTGATATTCGCGGACTAGCTCGGCTCCGTCGCGCCGTCGCGTAATGCGCGACGCTATGCATTCGACACTGCGGCCTAGGTGCGCGGCATCCCAAGTGAGGCGGGATACACGCTTACCGTCGAGATAGAGCCGCGCGCTGCTTGGCGCATCGCTAAGCCGACGTACTCTCATTGCTTGCATGGTTATTTACTCCTTTCCCTTAAGTTGCCGATTACAATAGCCTCCGGCGAACCCCCGCTCAGGGTCACCGTAGATGTCAACGAGACCTTCGGAAACCGCCCAGTCCTCGATGAATGCCCGAATTTGGTCGGGCCGGCCCGACTGGCATACCACCTTTACGCGGCCGTGTGCGTCAGGCAATCCGTCGGCGACGAAGCAGACGCCCTCGCGGGCCGCTGCCTCAGGCAGTTCGGCGACGTGTATTCCCCGCATGTCGCATGCAGCGATCGGGTGGTACGGGTCGGGCAGGTCAGGAGCATCGGGGTCGGGATGCGCGCCGAGGATGACCATGGGCGCGCGGCGCAGCGCCTCGCGCGCTTGCTCGATGTCGGCCAGCATCTCATCGACGCTTCGACGCTGAAATCGCGCGCGTGTCTCTACGCGCCAGCGCATGAGGGCGTCCGGGTTGACGCCAGGGCACTCGCCTCGGTACGCGGCGCCTAGGCAGTGATCAGCGGCGGCGGCGAGCAAAATCTCGGTAGGCGGCGCAAACCAGCCGACCCATCGGTAGCCGGTATACTCGCCCGTGCCGTGCTCTTGGTCGCCCCCGATGGCGAGTGCACCGTCCGTCCAGCCAGAGGTCAGCTCCGGACACGGACCGCGCCGGCAGTTCGTCCACCCGGCTCGCCGCGCATACGTCTCGGTCAGGACTCGGATCATCGCCAGTCGGGCCAGCACCTGCCCAATGCTCGACGCTGACATGTACTCACTCGGCGGCCGGCCGTAGCCTGGGTCGCCGGGCCGGTGATGATCGATAACGACGCGCTCTACTCCCTCCGGGGTCGGCACATCGCACTCGACCAGGTAGACCTGTCGCGCGTCAACGGGTATCGGAGCCGTCCCACGGTAGGCGTCGGCGGGCCGCACTCGCTGACCGGTCGCGTCGAGTGCGTAGGCCACGCGCTCGCCAGCATCGAGTAGCAGAGCCTCGATGGCCTCCATTTCGGGGTCGCTAGCCCCGAGAATCCAGGTGCCCATGGTTCTCTCCTCCTTCGGTCAGTGAAACTCGCTAGGCTGCCCGCATGGCGAGCAGCCTAACGTGGCTCACTCATCAACACTCAAGCGCTGAGCCGCGACCCACTCGCGCGACTCCTCATCGGCTGGCACATATTGCACCGACGTTAGCCCTTGCTCGCCGTCGGTTCTATCCTGTGCCCATGTATCGGTGATGCGGTACATGCCGCAGTGGGCACAGACTTCTTTCACGACGACCCCTCCGCCGTGCCCCCAGACTCCGGGGTTTTCCTCGAGGCCGCCGACCAACTTCAAAGGCGACTGCCAGTCGTGTTTGGCATACGCATCCGAGCACTCAGGCTCGTCTGGCTCAAGCTCGATCTTGTGCCACTCTTCTTCGAGCTGCACCGCCGTCAGCTCGCCGTCGACGATGAGGTACGCTTGTCTCCATGCGCGCACTGTGATCCACTTCGTCTCGTTGACCTCGCCCCAATCGCCATCGTCAACGTATTCTTGGGCCGCCTCATAGGCGTACGAGGCGTCCGGGTAATGCACTGCAGCGGTGTCGTCATCGGCCACATAGCCGCGTAACACATATGCCGGAGTGTCATCGCGCAATGAGTCTAGGTCTATGAGTTCGCCTCCGCTTGTGATTTCATCGCGAATGGCGCCGAGTGTCGTATCGAGGCCGCGTGTGACGGCGAGATTATGTATGCAGAGTTCGTACCGACGGTCTGCCAGGACCACCCCCATATCAACGTCTGTCATGACTGCTCTCCTTATGCCGCTGTGCCCCAGCGGTGTGGGTAGTAGCTACGCTACTCGGAGGCCGCCTCGATGTACGAGGCGGCTACCGGCTAGCGGCTACCTATGCCAGGTCAGCA
>JBBIJV010000148.1:0-9184 GCA_037445815.1 Rhodospirillaceae bacterium | reverse complement strand
CGGCGGGGCCGGCCCGATCACGATCCATGACCCGCTCGTGCGGATGAGCAAGGCCGAGATCATCCGGCTGGGGGCGAGCCTGGGCGTCGACTTCTCGCTAACGACGTCGTGCTATGACCCGATGACCGACGAGCGGGGGCGGGCGCTGGCCTCGCGGCGAGCTCGGCGCGGAGGGCCTCGTTCTCGACCCGCGCCGAGCCCGTCTGCGCGCGCAATTCCTCGAGCTCGCTCCTGCGCTCGGCCGCTTCGGTCTGCAAACGCTCGACGGTGTCCTTGAGCTCGGCGAGCCGCCCGTCGCGCAGCGCGGCCTCCACGGCGGCGCGCCGCTCGGCCGCTGCGGAATCTTCGAGCGACTTGCGCAGCGCCGCGACGGTGGCCTCGAGCTCGGCAATCCGCCTGTCCTTGGCCGCCCCGGCTTGCTCGAGGTCGCGCGATAAGTCCGTCAGCGTTCGAATCTGCGCCTCGAGAGCCGGAACCTGGTTCGCGAGCTCGGCCAGCAAGCGCGGCGAGTCGTCGCGGGCCGCCGCGAGCGGGCCGTACATGACCGTGTGCTCCCCCGTGGTTTCGCCGAGCGATGTCCCGAGCAACGGCTCCGCGCCGTCGTCGAGCACGACGGTGTCACGGAGCACGGGTAGCTCGTCCGTGTGCTCGCCGTCGAGATCGTCGGAGGATGGTGTAGTCATTCCAGAGGATTACGCGCGTTCCTTGGCCCGTTACGTTAGGCCGTTTCGGCGCCCGCCGCCAGAACCGCCGAGCGTCATTCGGCCGGCACGGTGCGCCCGCTCGCCCACGCGCGCAGCGCGGCCACTCGCTCGGCCATGATGACGGACAGCGGGCGCGTCTTGCGGAGCTCCGCGGCGATGTGGTCGTGCTCGACCTCCTCGCGAAGCGCGTGCGCGGCGTAGAGCGACGACACGATGGCTTGCTCGATCTCGGCGCCCGAGAAGCCGTCCGTCAGCGCCACGAGCTCGGCGAGGTTCATCCTCGCCGGCTTCAGGCCCCGCTTGCGCAGGTGGATCGCGAAGATCTCGGCGCGGCTCGCGGGCGGAGGCAAGTCCACGAAAAAAATCTCGTCGAAGCGCCCTTTGCGGATCAACTCGGGCGGCAGCTCGCTCACCTCGTTCGCCGTGGCGACGAGAAATACTTGTGCCCGCCGCTCGGCCATCCAGGTGAGCAGGCTGCCGAGGACGCGGCGTGCCGTGCCGCTGTCGTCGTGGCCGGTCGCGAGGCCCTTCTCGATCTCGTCGAGCCACAGCACGCACGGGCTCAAGATCTCGGCCGTCTGCAGCGACTCGCGCAAGTTGCGCTCCGTCTCGCCGTGATACTTGTTGTACAGCGCGCCGAAGTCGAGCCGCAGCAGCGGCAGGGCGAACGCGCCGGCCGTTGCTTTCGCGGCGAGGCTCTTGCCGCAGCCCTGCACGCCGAGCAAGAGAATGCCCTTCGGCGGCTCGAGGCCGGCCGGTCGATCCGGTTGGAACGCCCACGACCGCTGCTCGAGCCAGTGCTTCAGCGCGCGAAATCCCGCTAGCTCGGCGAGCTGCGTGGTCTCGTACTCGAACGACAGCACGCCGCCGCGGTTCAGCAGCTGATACTTCGCCTTCATGACGGCCGGCAGGTCGCTCGCCGTGACCGCCCCGTCGTCGCGAATCGCGTTCCGGGCCAGCCGCTCGGTGTCCGCCGTCGTCAGACCGCTCAAGTTCTGCACGAGCAGCTCGAGCGCGGCGGGGTCGACTTTGACTCGGCGTCCGTGGTCCTGTAGGTACTCGGCCGCGCAGCGCTCGACGATGGCGCGCCGGTCGGCCGGGCCCGGCAGGCGCAACGAGAACCGGGCCGTGAAGCTCGCCAGCTCGTGAGGGACGTCGAGCCGGTGGCCGATCAGGAGCAGCGTCATCTTCGAGTCCTTCGCCGCCAGCGCGATGTCCTTGAGTAGGCGAACGTGGACCGGCTCCTTCAAGAACGGATGGAAGTCGAGCAGCGCGAACACGCCGGGCTTCGCCATGGCGCGAATGTGCCGCAGCACGTCCTCGGGGTCCGCGTTGTGCCGCTGCGCCTCGAGCTCGAGGTCGAGGCGCTGGAGGCCGTCCGTGACGGACCAGCGGAAGAGGGGCCGATAGGCGCTCGCGGAGCGGGAGAGGGCAATCTCGCGCAATAGATCGAGGACGCGCGCCTCGTCCGTGGTCTCGATGACGATCAGCGGCGTTCCCGAGTCGAGCACGAGCTCCAAATCGCGGCGGTCGTTCATCATTGCCGGCCTGCAGAGTCGCAGGCAGTCCTCAAGCCTCTGAAGCGGCCGCTAGTCTAAGGCTTCGCGCGCCGCGCAGCGGCGACGGAGTCGGCAGACGACGCTCCGCGCGGCCGAGCCGCTTCGGATGGCTCAGCCTACTTCCGGAGCGGGCCCCGACGATGGGTACCCTTCGGGCGACGTCAGGAACTGGCGTAGCTGGTCCGTCAGGCCGCGGCAGGCATGCGCTTGCGGGCGCGTCACCAACGGAATCGGAATGATGACGGCCGGCATGACGGAACGGCCCTTCACGTCGCCGTGAATCGTGCCTTCGGACTCGATGTCCTTGATGTCCCAGACCGTCGCGTCGTAGCGGGAATCATCCTCCCACCACGCGAGCCCCATGCAGCCCGCGCCGCCGACGCCGGCGGCGCAGGTGATGCCGCCGCCGCTCGCCACGCGGTCCGTCGAGCCGTCGACCCAGACGACGTAGCGAACGCCCGTGCTGCGCACCTGCTCGGCCACACCCGGGCGCTCGAGCAGCACCGTGAGGTCTTCCGTGCTGAGCGGAGCCGTGGAGGGCTCGAACCACGGATACATCTTGTCCTCGAACTCCTTCGAAGAATGCACGGCCAGCCCGTTCTTGCCGTTCGCCAACCCGTCGCTGATGCACTGCACGAAGTCTTCTTCGGCTTCGTGCGTCGAGTGCTGCTTGCGGGCCAGCACGACGACGTGCTCTCCCTCGGCGATGACGGCGTCGGTTTGCTTGTAAGGCTCGAAGCGCGCGGTGATGCCGCAGCCGCTCAAGAGCGAGACGGCGGCAGCCAAGCCTGCGAGCCGGAGCGGCGCCACGCTATTCGAGCGGCGTGCCATCCGATTCGGCCGACGGCGATTCGCCGACGGCGGCCTGAGGTCCGACTGTGACGGGTGCGCCATTGCCTATACTCCCTAACCACTGTCTGACTTGCGGTTGTTCGCTGAATTTCGTCGAGATCGTGGCGCCGGCCTCGCGCATCGCGACGATGGCGGCGCGCTGCACGGCGTCCTCGGGATCACGAATGAGCTCCGACTTCCCGTAACCTGACACGGGCCATTGAATGACGGTGGCGCCGTTCGGCTCGTAAAGCGTGATTTGATATTGGAGCCAGACCTCGACGAACTCGTCGCGCTCGCCCTTCGGCACGTCGAACTCGAACTTTTCGAGCCTGGGCTCGATGACGCCGTCGAGCGTGGCGTCGCCGGCCGCACGGGCCAGGGACTCGATGTCGCGCGTCTCGCGGAACATCCCGTCGAACAGCGGCCCGAGCATGGCGACGTTCGCGTCGCCGAGCGCGATGGTCCACAGCGACTGGTCCGGGATGTCCTCGGTGTAGATGAAGTTGTACAGCTCGTCGGGGATGATGACGCCCACGCTGACGGGCAAGGGCTCGATCAGCGGCTTCGGAAACGTCGACTCGACGATGACCTGGGATCCGCCGCAGCCCGCGAGGCACGTGCCGGCGAGCACCGCCGGAACGCGGAGTCTCGACCGGGCTGAGGGCATCAGGGACATGAGCCGAATCTTACGTCCTGGAGCGATCCATTGCGCCCCCTATTGAACGTTAACACAGGGAATGAGCGCGCCAAAAGCCACGCGAGCTTTGACCATCCGGCGTGAGGAAAATCACGAACCGATTGAACGTTCAGGCCCCCGAGCGGGACACTGGAGCTCAATTGTGACGCCGTCATTGGCGCCGCGCGGCAGTTCGCAGCTACGGTGTCGCCATTCACCACCAGGAGAGTGTCGTGTCACGCGGAAGGCTCGAGTTTGCAGCTTTGGTCACGTCGACGTTGGCGCCGGCGGCGGCGTTTGCCGACGGTCAGGCTATCGGGCTCAAGGTCGGGGCTCTGGGCCTGGGTGCCGAGTACACCTACGAGATCACGGATCGCATCGCCGTCCGAGGCGCACTGTACGGTTCGAAGCTCGGTTTCGACGTCGAGGAGTCGGAGATCGAGTACGAGGCCGACGTGGTCTGGGATTCGCTTTCCGCGGGCGTCGACTTCCATCCGCTGAAATCGGCGTGGCGCCTTAGCGCTGGCTTCCTCAAGAATGACAACGGCCTCGATCTCGTGAGCCGGCCCGCGGCCAACGTCGAGATCGGTAACACCACGTACACGCCGGCCGAGGTTGGCACGCTCGAAGGCACCGTCCGCTTCGACGATACGGCCACCTTTCTGGGTTTGGGCTGGGACTGGTCACGAGACAAGCGCATGTTCGGCATGTCGTTCGATATCGGGCTCGTCGATCAAGGCGACGCCGTCGTGACGTTGCGCGGCACGGGGCAGCTGCTCGGCGACCCGCAGTTTCAGCAGGACATCGACGCCGAGGAAGTCGACCTCGAGGACGAGCTCGACCTCGACGTCATGCCGTTCCTGACACTCGGGTTTCAGTTCCGGTTCTAGGGCGCGCCGGCAGCCGGCTCGGGGGCGGTCCACACTCCGGGTCGGTCCCGGCCGTTGGCGAACGTGATGTCGACGCGCCGGTTCAGGGCGCGATTTGCTGGCGTGTTGTTCGCGGCACGCGGCTGCGTGTCGGCGTGGCCGCTCACCATCAAGCGGGTCGGATCGAGCCCTGCGGCGAGCAATTCGTGCCCGACGGACGCGGCGCGCGCCGAGGACAGCTCCCAGTTCGAGCGATAGGGACCGCCGGGCTTGACCGGCACGTTGTCGGTGTGGCCCGAGACCGTGATCGCCCCCGTCATGCCGGCGACGAGCGCGCCGATCCGAGCCAGCGTCTCGCGCGACCCGGGCTCGAGCTCCGCGCTGCCCGACGGGAACGAGTCTTTCTCGAGCAGCTGAATCACGACGTTGCTGCCCTCTTGGCGGATCAGCAGGCGGCCGTCGTCGATGTCCTGTTTGAAGAGAGCTCGCAGCTCTTGCGCCTGGCTCGCGGCCGCGTCTTCCTGGGCTTTGAGCTCGCGGAGCCGCAGCTCGAGGCTCAAATCGAGCGTGTCGAGGTCCGAGTCGACCGTGTGCTGACGCACCTCGTTCGCGTCGGTCGGCTCCGGCACAGCCGGGCTGAACTCACGGGCCTCGAGGCTCGTGCCCTTCGGCGTGTCGCTAGCCGTCACGTCGGACTGCACGCCGAAGGTCTGCGTCAACGAGCCCGACATGACCTTGAACTTCTCCGGGTCCATCTCGGAGAACGACAGCATCAGCACGAAGAAGCACATCAAGAGGACCATGAGGTCCGCGAACGTGATCAACCACCGCGGCGATCCGCTGCGAGCCTCGAGAGTGTCGTCGTCCACGCGCGTGCGCGGGCCCTAAGCTGCCCGCCGCTCCTCGTCGCGCCGGTTCTTCGGCAGATAGTTCTTCAGCAGGTCCTGCATCACGCGCGGGTGCTGGCCGTCTTGAATGCTCATGACGGCATCGATGATCAGCGACTTCGCGAGGCGCTCGGCGGTGCTGCGCATGGCAAGCTTGTCGGCGATCGGGATCGCGACGACGTTCGCAATCATCGCGCCGTAGAGCGTCGTGAGCAGCGCGATGGCCATGGCCGGCGCTATTTGCTTCGGATCGTTCATCGTGCCGAGCATCTGCACGAGCCCGATCAGAGTGCCGATCATGCCCATGGCCGGTGCCGCATCGCCGATCGCTTTGAAGATGGCCTGGCCTTCGCGATGCCGCTTCAGCGTGAGATCGAGGTCCTTGGTGAGAATGGAGCGGACGACTTCGGGATCGTGGCCGTCGACGACGAGGTTCAAAGCCTTCCGGAAGAACTCGTCGTCGACGTCGGCGTCCTCGAGGGCGAGCAGCCCGTTCGTGCGCGCCTGCTGCGCCAGGTAGATCGACGTCTCGATCAACGCCTCGGGCTCGGGGACGCGGTACGTGAACGCTTTGAACGCCACCTTCGTCGCGTTCAAGAATTGCGGGAAGCTGAACTTCATCAGAGTGACGAGCAGCGTGCCGCCGACGACGAGCACGATCGAAGCGGTGTCGACGAAGGCACTGACCGAGCCGCCGAGCACGATCGCCGTCGCGACGACGACCAGCGTGCCGACGAGCCCCACCAAGGTTGCCAAGTCCAACTGCGTCCTCGCATCCGGGCCGCGCGGCGCGCCCAAGCAATAGTGACCGCCGGGTTATCGGCGGCGGCCGACGATTCTTGAGGAGCGCCCGTCAGGTGCCGTTCAGGCGCCCTAGGGTAGACTTCCCGTATGGATAACAAGTGCTTGCGGGCACCCTTCGGGTGCGTCAGGGCGGCGGCGCTGCTTGCGTTGGCCGGCTGGTTATCGAGCGGTGCGGCAAACGCGCAGGATGCCGTTGAGCGCTACGTCGTCGACGCCTCGCAGTCCGACCTGCATTGGCTCGTCTACAAGGCGGGCGCGCTGGCGCGGCTCGGCCACAACCACACGATCACCGTCGGCGACTTGAGCGGCACGGTCTCCGTGAACCGCGCGGACCTACCGAAGTCGCAGTTCGAGCTCGAGTTCGCCGCCGTGAACCTCGTCGTCGACGACCCGGCGCTGCGCGCGACGCTCGGCGAGGAGTTTTCGAGTGTGCCGTCCGAGAAGGACATAGAAGGCACGCGCGGCAACATGCTCGGGGAGCGCGTGCTGAACGCGGAGAAGCACCCGCGCATTCGCATCGTCGGCGCCGGTCCTTCGGCGCTCGGCGAAACGGAGCCGCTGGCCGTCAAGGTCGAGATGCTCGGGCGTGTGATCGAGCTCACGGTTCCGAGCGAGGTCACGATCGAGGGCGACGTGCTTCGCGCCAAGGGCGAGTTCGAGCTCAACCACGCCGACCTCGGCATGGAGCCGTTCACGGCTCTCGGCGGTGCGCTCCGGGTCGGCGAGAAACTGTCTTTCGAGTACGACGTCACGGCGCGCCGCGCGGCTCGTTGACCCGCGAGCACGCCCCGCGCCTGGTGCTCGACGCGTAGCGCCGCAATCGTCCGTCGCGTCGCGGGCTGCCGGCCAGTATCCGCCCGTTCGCGCTCCGACCGCGGATGCCCTGCCTTTTCCGGGTCGCCGGCTGCTGTGATTCAGAGCCCACTTTCGCCGCTCAAGTATCGCTCGCGCGGGCCGAAACACAGGGGGTAAGGCGGGCATCGCAGACGTGCCCCTTTGGTTTGAGGAGGCAGGATGCTGGTCCTTGTCGGCTACGTGGTCGTGGTCGGGTCGGTTTTCGGGGGATACACGCTCGCCGGCGGCCATCTCGGGGCCATGTACCAGCCACTCGAGCTGCTCATGATCGGCGGAGCGGCCGTCGGCGCGTTCGTGGTGGGCAACTCGGGAAAAACCATCAAGGCCACGTTGAAAGCGCTGCCGTCGCTGTTCCAGGGCTCGAAGTACACGAAAGCCACGTATATGGAGCTCATGGCGCTGCTCTACGAGATCCTCGACAAGACCCGCAAGGAAGGCCTGCTCGCGATCGAGCGCGACATCGAGTCGCCGAAGGACAGCCCGCTCTTCAAGAAGTATCCGAAGGTCCAGAAGGATCACCACATGGTCGAGTTCATCACCGACTACCTGCGCCTGATGGTCAGCGGCAAGTTGAACGCGATCGAGATCGAGGCGCTGATGGATCGCGAGATCGACACGCACCATCACGAAGCCGGGGAGCCGGCACACGCACTGCAGAAGATCGCGGACGGGCTACCCGCGTTCGGCATCGTCGCCGCCGTAATGGGCGTCGTGCACACGATGGAGTCCGTCGGTTTGCCGCCGCAGGAGCTCGGCATTCTGATCGCTCACGCGCTCGTGGGCACCTTCTTGGGAATCTTGCTCTCGTACGGATTCATCGCGCCCCTCGTCGGCGTGCTCGAGAAGAAAGCGCACGAGGGCAGCAAGGCGCTCGAGTGCATCAAGGTGACGTTGCTC
Organism: Rhodospirillaceae bacterium; assembly: GCA_037445815.1. Classification (GTDB taxonomy): domain Bacteria; phylum Pseudomonadota; class Gammaproteobacteria; order Steroidobacterales; family Rariloculaceae; genus FEN-1219. The sequence goes on along the minus strand of JBBIJV010000148.1, from coordinate 1,099 downwards.
GCGAGCTTGAACGACGCCGTGCCGACCGTTGCCGTCGAGTTCGGCCGCAAGGTGCTCTACTCGACGGAGCGGCCGGGTTTTGCGGAGCTCGAGAAGCACGTGAAAGGTGCGGCAAAGGGCGGCGCGAAGCCCGCCAAGAAGTAGCCGGCGATGAACGACGAGAGCCGCGCGCCGATCATCATCAAGCGCGTCAAGAAGGTCGAAGGCGGCCATCACGCCGGCGCGTGGAAGATCGCCTATGCCGACTTCGTCACGGCCATGATGGCGTTCTTCCTTTTGATGTGGCTCATAGGGTCGACGGCCGAGGGCGACCGCAAGGGCATCGCCGAGTATTTCCAGACGCCGCTGCGCGTCGCGCTCGCCGGCGGCTCTGGCTCCGGCGACGCGTCGAGCGTCATCGACGGCGGTGGCGAGGACCTGTCGCGCACCACGGGTCAGGTGCGCCGCGCGGACGCGCCCGCCGAGCGGCAGACGATCAACCTACAGGCCGCGCGGGCCGAGCTCGCGCGGCGCGAGGCCGAGAAGCTCGAGGGGCTCAAGCGGCGCTTCGAGCAGGCCATCCAGAGCAACGAAAAGCTCGCGCAGTTCAAGAACCAGATTCGCCTCGACATCACGGCCGAGGGCCTGCAGGTCACCGTCGTCGACGAGCAGAATCGCCCGATGTTCGACACGGGCGGCGCCGTGATCAAGGACTACACGCGGGACGTCATGCGCGCGATCGGCGGCCTGCTGAACGACGTCGACAACGCGATCTCGCTGGCAGGCCACACGGACGCTCAGCAATACGCGGGCGGCGAGCGCGGCTACTCCAACTGGGAGCTCTCGGCGGACCGCGCCAACGCCTCGCGCCGCGAGCTCGTGGCCGGCGGCATGCGCGAAAACAAGATCCTGCGCGTCGTGGGTTTGGGATCGTCGTTGCCGCTCGACGCGAACGACCCCTTGAATCCGATGAACCGGCGCATCAGCCTCGTCGTGCTCAACGAAAAGACCGAGCGGCAGATCCGCGGCCTGCCCGAGGAGACGATCGAAGAGATTCAGAACGAGGCCGACGCCAAGGACATCCTGGGCGTCGATCTGCCGGCCGCGCCGGACGGAGGCG
>JBBIJV010000147.1:0-9187 GCA_037445815.1 Rhodospirillaceae bacterium | reverse complement strand
CCGGTCGGCGGACACGAGAGCCGGACGCGTCGTCTCGCGCACGAGGAAGCGCGGCCGCCTTCGCACCTCGACGACGATGCGTCCGACGTATTCCGCGAGCACGGCGAGAAACGCGAACAACACGCCGAACAGGAACGACGAGACGGCCACCGACGATGCCCACCCCGGCACGATCGCGTCGTCGACCCACCAACCGACGATCGCGTAGCCCGTCCAGAGAAACGCCAACGTCGACGACAAGAGCCCGATCGCGATGCCGATGCGCAGCGGCACGAGCGAGAACGAGCTGACGCCGTGCCAGCCCAGCGCGAGCATCTTGCTCACGCTGTAGCTGCTCTTCCCGGCGTGCCGTTCGCCGCACTCGAACGGAACGCTCGCGGTGGCATAGCCCACCCAGTGTACGATGCCGCGCAGGAACAGCCCCTCCTCCTCGAACTTCAAGATCTCGTCCACGACCTGCCGGTCGAGCAAGCGGAAGTCCGCGGAGCCGGGCTCGATCGCGACGCCGCTCGTGAACGTGAACAACCGGTAATAAAGCCGCGACGTCGTGCGCTTGAACCACGACAGGTTCGGCGGATCGCGGCGCACGGCGTGCACGATCTGGAAGCCTTCGCGCCACTTGGCGAGGAGTTGCGGCACGAGCGACGGCGGATGCTGCATGTCGGCATCCATCATGACGACGGCGCGCCCGCGCGCGGCCGTGATGCCGGCGATCAGCGCGCTCTGATGCCCGAAGTTGCGCGACAAGCGGATGCCGCGCACGCGCACGTCGGCCGCGCTCAGGCGAGAGATCGCAGCCCACGTACCGTCGCTGCTTCCGTCATCGACGAGGACGAGCTCGAAATCCCGCTCGCCGGACGGTCCGTCGAGCACGTCGCGGATATTGGCGTACAAAACTTCGAGATTGCGTTCCTCGTTGTACGCTGGTATCACGATGGAAATCATGCGGTTAACCCCCGGCCAACGACGTCGGCAACTGCGTGCAATGTTCGTACCAGCGCCCGAGCGGCGCGGGTCGGCGCTGCCGCCGGGCCGTATTCCATAGTACGCCCGATGGCGCACGCGAGTCTCAAGGTCTTCGACAGACTGCCCGCAAAAGAGCGCTGGTTCTGCCGCGCGCGCTTGAAGCTGGCGCCGCTCGAGGAAGTGGCCGCGCAGGCGTCGGGCCGCGACGTGCTCGACGTCGGCTGCGGCCACGGCGTGCTGGCCGCTTTGCTGCTGCACGGACACCCGGAACGGCGCGTCGTGGGCATCGATCCGGACGTGCGCAAGATCGAGTGGGCGAAGGACTCCGTCGGCGGGAACCCGAACGCGGAGTTCCGCGCGGTCACGATCGAAGGGCTCGCTGCGGAGCGCCCGGCCTCGTTCGACTGCGTCGTCATCGCCGACGTGCTGTGCCTGATCGCGCGCGACACGTGGGCCCCGTTTCTCGGCGCCGCGCGCCGCCTGCTCAAGGCCGGCGGCCGCCTCGTGCTCAAGGATGCGGAGAACGACGGCTCCTGGCGCGCTGCGAAAACGCTCTGGCAGGAACGTCTCATGGTCCACGTGCTGCGCCGCACCGTCTCGACGGGCGGCATCGGCTTCGCGACGCGTTCGGAGCTCACCGGCTACGTGACGCGCGCGGGCTTCGTCGTCGACCACGTCGAGAGTCACGCGCGCGGCTACACCACGCCGCACGTCCTCCTCACGGCGCACGCGGTCTAGGGCGTCAGCCCCAGACGTCGCGCGCCACGTCCACGACGAGCTCGAGCTTCGCCCACTGCTCGTCTTCGGTGAGCGCGTTGCCCTCTTCCGTCGACGCAAATCCGCACTGCGGCGCGATGCAAAGCCGATCGAGGTCCGTGAGCTTGGCCGCCGCGTCGATGCGGCGCTTCAGCTCGTCCTTGCTCTCGAGCGCGCCGCGCTTCGTCGTCACGAGGCCGAGCGCGGCGCGCTTGGGCTTGGGCAAGAGCCGCAGCGGCTCGAACCCGCCGGAGCGCGCGTCGTCGTACTCCAAGAAGTAGCCGTGCACGCCGATCTCGTTGAACAGCACGTCCGCGACGGCGTCGTAGCCGCCCTCGCCCATGTGCGTCGACTTGAAGTTGCCGCGGCACAGATGCAGCGTCACGGTCATCTCGGGCGGCGCGCCGGCGAGCGCCGTATTGATCAGCTCGGCGTAGCGGTGAAGCAGCGCGTCCGGATCGTCGCCGCGCGCGACCATCTTGTCGCGATACTTCGCGTCGCAGAGCATCGCGATGAACACCTCGTCGAGCTGCAGATAGCGGCAGCCGGCCGCCGCGAACGCGCCGACGGCGGCGCGATAAGCCGCGCCGAGATCGGCGTAGAGCTCGTCGCGGTCGGCATAGGCGTCGATCGGCGGCAGTACGGGCCGGCCGAGCAGCGCCGACGGCGCGGGCAGCGTGAGCTTCGGCACGGCGCGTGCGCGCTCGTGAAGGAAGCGGTAGTGCGCGAGCATGGGATGATCCGCGAAGCGGATCTTGCTCGAGATGCGGACGCCGGCCGTCCGCGGCGTGGCACCGACGAAGCCCGTGCCGAAGTCGGCATGATGCTCGACGACTCCCTCCAAGCCCCAGAAAAAATCGAGGTGCCACCACGAGCGCCGCAGCTCGCCGTCCGTGACGGCGGAGAGGCCCAGGGATTCCTGCTTGGCGATGACGCGCGCGATTTCCCGGTCCTCGACGGCCTCGAGCCCCTCGGCGTCGAGCGACGCTTCCGCATGCCGCCGCCGCGCGTCCCGCAACACCACTGGGCGCAGCAGGCTGCCGACGTGATCGGCGCGAAACGGCGGCGCCTCATTTTTCGCCATCGGCGGCCTCAGAGGAGTAGCTTAAGCCTAAGGGTAATGACCGAACCGGCTTCGGCAAGGAGATCGAGCGATGATCCACGAAGTTGATGGCGACATTCTCAGTACCAAGGCCGCCGCAATCGCGCAGGGCGTAGCAGCCAACGACCCGATGAACCAAGGCCTTGCGGCCGCGCTGCACGAGCGCTACCCGGCCATGCACAAGGACTTCCACCAATGGTGCCGGCGGCAGCATCCGAAGCCCGGCAGCGCGTGGGTCTGGAGCGGCGCCGGCGGCGTGCGCGTGATCAATCTGATCACGCAAGACGGCGGCTACGAGCACGGCAGCAAGCGCCGCCGCGCGACCGTCAGCGACGTGAACCATGCGCTGCGTGCGCTGCGCAAGCTCATCGAGCAGGAGCACATCGAGAGCGTCGCACTGCCGCGGCTTGCGACGGGCCTGGGCGGCTTGGATTGGGGCGAGGTGCGTCCGCTGATCGACAAGCATCTCGGCGGCGTGGCCGCAGAGGTGTACGTCTATAAGGAGCACGCGCCGAGACGTTGACGGCGGCCGTCTCAGAGGCCTTTCTCGATCGCGAACGGCGCGACGCCCGCCGAGATGTTGCCGCAATTCGGCCTGGCGTCGACGCGGCCTTCGCCGGCGGCGACGTGCAGGACCGACTGTTGCGCATGGTACGGCGAGCGCGCCGCGCACTGGTACACTGCGAGACGATGAAGCGGGCGCTCGGCAACACGGGTCGCGAAGTCTCGCCGATCGGTCTCGGGGGCATGCCGCTCTCGATCCAAGGCCGGCCCGACGAGGGCACGGCGCTCAAGGTGATCGCGGCCTTCCTCGACGGCGGCGGCCACCACGTCGATACCGCGATCAGCTATTGCCTCGACGAGCACGACTTCGGGCACAACGAGCGGCTCATCGCGAAAGCGCTGCGCGCGGCGAAGCGGCGTGACGTCGTCGTCGCCACGAAGGGCGGGCTCACGCGACCGCAAGGGCGCTGGGAGGTCGACTGCAGCCCCGAGTGGCTGCGGCGCTGCTGCGAGCAGAGCGCACGCGAGCTCGGGAGCCCGATACCGCTCTATTATCTGCACACGGTCGACCCCAGCGTGCCCCTCGCCGACTCGCTCGGCGAGCTCGTACGCCTGCGCGACGAGGGCAAGATCGCCGCGATCGGCCTCTCGAACGTGAATAGGCGGCACCTCGACGAAGCCGTGCGGCTCACGCGCATCGCGGCCGTGCAGAATCGCTGCAACGTGCTCGACCGGCGCGATTTCGACTCGGGGCTCGTCGCGCACTGCCTCGAGCTCGGCATCGCCTACGTCCCGTATTCGTCCGTGGGCGGCCACCTGGGCCACCGCCGACTCGAGCAATTCCCGGCGCTCGAGCGCGTCGCCGCGAAACACTCGACGTCCATCTACGCCGTCGCGCTCGCGTGGCTGCTCGCGCAAGGGCCGCATATCCTGCCGATTCCGGGCGCAACGAAGGTCTCGAGCGTCGAGAGCAGCCTGCGCGCCGCGCAGCTTGCGCTCGACGCCGAAGACCTCGCCGAGCTCGCCGCGATCGGCACGCGCAAAGCCCGCTGACGCGCAGGCGCTCCCGAGGGCGCGAGCCGGCGCGCGTTGCCGTGCTCGGGCCTCGCGCGTCATTCGACGAACGACACGAGCTTGCGCGACTGGATGTGCCAGCGCCCGTCGCGCTTCACGAGCTCGTCCTCGTATCGCCCCATGAAGCCGACGACGAAGGTGCCGCCTTCCGCGGCGCGGACGGTCTGTGCGTACGACCAATGGCGGGCGTGCGTCGCGTCGACGAGCTCGATGGACGTGTTGGCCATGACGTGGTATAGGCTCGGCGACGGCGTGCCGGCCGCCGCGTTGCGGGCCCGCCTCTCCTGCAAGTCCGTGACGATCTTGCGGATGGCGGCGCGGCCGCGGTGCACGACGTTGCCGGGCAGCTCGAAGACAGCGTCCTCGGCGAACACGCTCGCGTATAGGTCCGCGTCGAGCGTGTCGAGCCCTTTGACGTAGCGCGTCAGGAGCTCTTCGATTTCGGCACGGTCGAGCAGCTTCTGCACGGCGGCATCTTGCGCTGCCGCAGTTCCCGCAGCCGCGAGCGCCGCATACATGACAATGGATGTCCGCAGACCCATGAACCCTCTCCCAACGACGAGGCGGATGCCAAGCTTCGCAGCGATTGTGCGCCGGCGAGCGCCGGCTGCGCACGACGGTACACCGCGCTCGTCCAACGAAGGACGTGCACATGACCAGGAAAACCTCGCGGGGACGGCCGCTGACGTTCGCCGACGTTCGCGAGATCGCACTGTCGATGCCCGAAGTGGAAGAAGCGACGGCGTACGGCATGCCGGCGTTCAAAGCAGGCAAAACTCGGTTCGCAGGCCGGCCCGTCGAGCGTCACGACGTGGAGCCGAACTCGCTCGGCGTGCCGATGAGCTTCGAGGAACGCGCGCGGCGGCTCGCGGCGCGTCCCGACGTCTACTACGTGACGGAGCACTTCCAGGGCTACCCCGCCGTCCTCGTGCGGCTGTCGCGCATCGACCGCCGCGAGCTCCGCGAGATCCTGGCCGCGGCATGGCAGTACGCCATGGAGCAGCAAGTCGCGGCGAAAACGCGGGCTCGAACAACACGGCGTTCGAAAATCAGCTCCAGGTGAGGTCGTGCTGCCGCAGCGGCAAGTCGCGGTATCGTTTGCCCGTGATCCGAAAGATCGCCTCGGCGATTCCCGCCTGCACCGACGTGCCGCGGTCATGGCCCATGCCGACGAGCCAGTGCTGCGTCGGAAAGAACCGGATGGCGATGATCGGCGGATCCTCGTCGAGGCGCGATAACGGGAACCGATCGAAGTTGTTCTCGACGATCGCGCCGTTCTCGACGTTGCACGCCTGGTGCATCGCGTCGTTGTAGAACCACGTGATTTGGCCTTCGATCTGCTTTTTCACCGACAGCGGGTTCACGAGGCCGAAGCCCGATTCGTGCGCGACGTCGACGCGCTCGAGCTTGACGCGGCCGTCGCGGCTCACGGACACCGTGTGCACCATGGCGCTGATCGTCGCCGAGCCGCCGGTCTCGACGCCGCGCTCCTCGAGCGCGATCGCGCGCGCGGTTCCGCGCGGCAACGGCGTGCCCCAGCCCGACATCTCGGCGGCCAGGTCGAGCGCCTTCAGCATGTCGGCCTTGAACGGCAGACTCGTACGCGCGATCAGCTCGCGCCGATAGAGATACGGGTCCTTGCCCGCCGCGTGCGCGAGCTCGTCGATGAAGCTCTCGCGATAGAACTCGTGCGCCGCCTGACCCACGCCGCGGCGCGTTCCGACGGGCACATGGAACTTCGTGGTGTGGTTCGAGAAGCGGTAGCTCGGCACGTAATAGCGCGAAGTCACGTCGAACGACGCGTCTGGCCCGAAGCCGTCCTCCTGCATGCTCGTGCGCACTTCGAGCGCGAGCGGCCAGCCGTCGGCGTCGAGTGCGGCCTTCAGCCGCGCCATGCCCATCGCGCGATACGTCGTGCCGATGAAATCCTCCTCGCGCGTCCAGAGCAGGTGGATCGGCGTGCCCCGGTTTGCGTTCGCGATCATGATCGCCTGCTCGGCCTGCGGCCCGTTGCCGTTGCGGCCGAAGCCGCCGCCCAGGTGGCACATGTGCAAGTACACGTTTTCTTCGGGGATGCCCGTGATTTGCGCGGCGCTGAAGCGCGTCTCCTGCGGGCTCTGATCGCCGACCCAGATGTCGACGCGATTGTCGGTCACGAGCACGGTCGCGTTGCCGGGCTCCATGCGTGCGCGCGGTAGATACGGCGTCGAATAAGTCGCCTCGACAATGCGATCGGCCCGCGCGAAAACCGCGTCCACGTCGCCCTCGTTCACGCGCACGCGGCCCGGCGCGTCGAGGGCCTCGCGCAGCGCGGCGCGCATGTTCTCGGTATTGAACGCGGCGCGCTCGGGCGGAATCGTCCACTCGATCGGCATGGCGTCGAGCGCCGTCTTCGCCTGATACCACGTGTCGGCCACGACGGCGACGCCGCCGCCGAACACGCGGCCGCGCGTGAGCTTCGGATCCGGGATCGGCAACTGAAGCGCCGAGCGCACGCCCGGGCGGCTCCGGATCGCGTCGAAGTCGCAGCGCTTCACGTCGCCGCCGTAGACGGGGCACGTCTTCACCGCGGCCCACTTCATGCCCGGCAAGCGCACGTCGATCGCGTAGACGGTCTCGCCCGTCACCTTCATCGGCACGTCGAGATTCCTCTGCTCCGTGCCCATCAGCGTCCACCGGTCGGGCGGCTTGATCGCGATGGCCTCTGGATTCGGATGCGGCGTGCGCGCGGCGAGCTCCGCAACCTTGCCGTATGTCGTACGCCGCCCGCTCGGCGCATGCGTAATGACGCTGTCCTTCGCTTTGAGCTCGTCGACGGCGACGCCCCAAAGACTCGCCGCCGCGAGCATCAGCCGCTCGCGCGCCTCGGCGCCGGCGAGCTGCAAGTAATAGCGGCCGTCCTTGACCGACGCCGCCGCGTTCGTCCGCATGCGCCGATAGAGACTGTCGGGTATGCCGAAGCCCCCTTGGCGCGCGCGATTGCCGAACTGCGGCTCGCCGCCGCCTTTAGGATCCGTCGCGCCGTTGCCGGGCACCCGGAGCGTCCAGTCCGGCGCCATCTCGCGCGCATCGCGGTTCGCGGACGCATAGATCGGCCGCACCTTGCTCCAGTCGCACTGGAGCTCCTCGGCCACGATCATCGCGTTCGACGTCCAGACGCCCTGCCCGAGCTCCGTCTGCGCAATCCGAATGACGACGGTGTCGTCGGGCTCGACGACGATCCACGCGTTGATCTCGCGAACGGCCGGCTCGTCGTACCACACCGCGCCGCGCACCGCCTGCGCATTCGCGTGCGTCGGGACCCAAAACCCGAGCACGAACGCCCCGGCGCCCGCGAGCACCTCGCGGCGGTTGACGTTGACCGGCCCGCGCGGCGACGTGCTCATGCCGAGGCCTTCATGAGCTCCGCGGCACGATGAATCGCTTTGCGCACGCGGTGATAACTCGAGCAGCGGCAAGCGTTGGTCACTGCCGCGTCGATCTCCGCGTCGGTCGGCGAGGGATTGCGCTCGAGCAGCGCGAGCGCGCTCATGATCATCCCCGACTGGCAGTAGCCGCACTGCGGCGCGTCGAGCTCGATCCAGGCGCGTTGGACCGGGTGCAAGCCGTCGGCCGATACGCCCTCGATCGTCTTGATTGCCTTGCCGACTGCGAGCGAGACGGGCAGACTGCACGACCGCACGGGCCGCCCGTCGACGTGCAGCGTGCATGCGCCGCATTGGCCGATGCCGCAGCTGAACTTCGTGCCCGTCAGGCCGAGCGAATCGCGCACCACCCAGAGCAGCGGCACCGCCGGATCGACGTCGACCTCGTGCGTCGCGCCGTTCACGTTCAACAGCAGCGCCATCGTCCCCCTCGCGCGCTCGGCGTCCGAGTGATGGTGTACCGCGCAACCGAACAGCGCAAGCGGCTCGACGAAGTCGTGCCTCACTTCGACCTGGACGGCGCGTAAAGGCGGCGGCCGTGCCTCGGAGGGTCCTCGCGAGACCGTCGCCGCACATGGACGTGCGGCGCCGAGCCGCATGGACGCTCTTCCGGCGTGTCTCGCGAGGGGCCCTCCGAGGTGCGGCCGTCGCTTGGCACCACGCCAAGAGGGTCAAAGTGAGGCACCGCGCCCAGTCAACGCGGCGAGTCGTGCAGGGTCTCCGCGACGAGCAAGGCCATGACCAGCACGCCGGCAACGCCGATCCCGGCGACGGCGAGGCTTGCGACCGCGAGGCTCGCGAGGTTGACGATCGTGCCGACGAAGAGCGGTGCGCCGCTCAGCCCCGCGTCGCCGATGAGACGCCAGAGCCCGAGGAACTGGCCGTAGCGGCCGCTCGTGCGCGCGAGGTCCGCGCCGATGATCATGACGACGCCCGTGCCGATGCCGTTCGCGAAGCCGAGCAGGACGGCCACGGCGAGCAGCGAGCCGAAGCCTTGCGCGAGCGGCAGCAGAGAGAGGCCGAGCGCGTACAGCGTCATGCTCGGTACCGCGCTCCACTTTCGGCCATAGCGGTCCGCGAGCACGCCGGATGGATAAAAGAGCGCGATGTCGACGACGCTCGACATCGAGTAGATGAAACCGATCGTCGTCACGTCGAGGCCGACGGATTGGCCGAACAGCGGCACGAGCAGCTGGCGCGTCGCGCGCATCAGCTGGAGCACGAGCGCACTGCCGCCGGCCGTCGCGAGCACCCGGCCGTGCGCGCGCAAGACCTCGACGGTGCCGCGCAAGCTCGCGTCGGGGCTCTCGTGCGGCGGCACGGCGCGGGCAAACTCGAGGACGGTTACGCCCGCGATGAC
>JBBIJV010000146.1:0-9263 GCA_037445815.1 Rhodospirillaceae bacterium | reverse complement strand
CTTGCTTCACGAGCGCGAGCGCGGTCGCCTGATCGCCGCGCTTCGCGGCCGCGACGAGCGCGGGCTCGGCAGCGTGCGCGTCGGCGAGCGCGAGGAAGACGGCGAGCGCCACGGCCGCGCGCTTCAGTCGGCCGGCCATGCTCAGGCGAGCTCGAGGCGCGCGTTGCTCTCGCCGATCGAGTCGATCGGCACGTCGAACAACCCGGCCACGCCGAGCCAGAGGTTCGCGATCGGCGACCATTCGGGCGCGATCAGATAGCGATTGCCTCGCACGCGTCCGCCCGCGCTGCCGACGGTCGCGAAGGCGAGCGGATACGAGTCGTGCGCCTGGCCGTCGCTCATACCGTGCCCGTAGGCGATCAGCGAGTGATCGAGCAGCGTGCCGTCGCCGTCCGGCGACGCTTCGAGCTTGTCGACGAGCTCCGCGAACAGCGAGATGAAGAGCGAGTTGATCTTCGCGTGCTGCGCCTTCTTCTCGGCCTGACCGCCGTGGTGCGAGGTATCGTGGTGCGTCTCCTTCATCGCGAGACCGGGGTACGTCCGCTGGCTCGCCTCGCGGCCCGTCATGAACGTGAAGACGCGCGTGAGGTCCGCCTGATACGCGACGACGAGCAGGTCGAACATCATGCGCATGTGCTCTTCGAACGACTCGGGAATGCCGACCGGCGTCGTGATCGTGTCGGCCGCCTCGGAGGCCTTCGCCACGGTCTTCTCGATGCGTCGCTCGATCTCGCGCACGTTGTCGAGATAGCCCTCGAGCCGGTTGCGGTCCGCGGGGCCGACTTGGCGCCGCAACGCCTGCGCCTCGGCCACGATCGAATCGAGGATGCTCCGGTCTTCGGCCGCGCGGCGCCGGCGCTGCTCCGGCGTGCCGGCACGGCCGAACAGGCGCTCGAAAACGACGCGCGGATTGATCTCCATCGGCAACGGCTCCGTCTCCGAGGCCCACGAGATCGTGTTCATGTACGTGCAGCTGTAGCCGGGCACGCAGCCGCCGATGTAGCCGGCGAAGTCCTCGGTGGCGAGCTCGAGCGACGGAAACGGCGTCTCCTGACCGATGTGCTTGGCGAGAATCTGGTCGATCGTGACGCCGACGCGGATGTCCTCGGCTTCGGTTTGCTTCGCGACGGCGCCGCTCAGCCAGCCCGCGGAGCTCACGGCGTGGTCCGTGACGGATTTGCCGCCGGCGCGCGACAGGTTGTTCACGACCGTGAGGTGGCGGCGATGGCGCTCGATCGCCGTCAGGATCGGCGACAGCGTGAGCTCGCCGGCTTCGCCTTTCGGCATCCAGTACTCCATCGGGCAGCCGTTCGGCACATAGACGGCGCCGAAGCGGAGCGGCGCCTTCAGCGCCTGGGCGCTCGCGAGCGCGGGCACCATCGCCTCGAGGAACGGCAACCCGATCGTGGCGCCGATCCCCCGGAGCACCGTTCTGCGCGACAAGCTCTTCCTGGTAATGAACATCGTCGTCCTCTCAAGCGGCGTCCTGTGCGGCCTCGGAAAGATTCCCAGCCCGCATCCTAAACGGAGCGCTTTCCACTATGCCAATCACGATATCGGAGAATCTGTAGTTTTCGTCGCGTGCTTCGTCGAGCAAGCGGCGCACGACGGGCATGTCGTAGTACCGGAGGCCGCGCCCCAGCGCGTACGTCATGAGCTTCTGCGTCACGGTGTCGACGAAAATCGAGGGATCCGCTAGCAGCGCATCGCGCAGCTCCGCGGCCCCGTCGATGGGGCGGCCGTCCGTGAACACGCCGTGCGAGTCGATCGGGCGGCCGGCCTCGAACGTGCGCCATGCGCCGACGGCGTCGAAGTTCTCCATCGCGAGCCCGAGCGGATCCATGACCGCGTGGCAACTTGCGCACGCGGGGCTCGCGCGATGCGATTCCAAGCGCTCGCGAATCGTCTTCGGCGCGGCGCCGGGCTCGGCTTCGAGCGCGGGCACGTTCGCCGGCGGCGGAGGCGGCGGCGAGCCGAGCAGATTTTCGAGCAACCACTTGCCGCGCAGCGTCGGCGCCGTGCGGTCGGCGTGCGACGTGGCCATCAAGATGCCGCCCTTGCCGAGTAGCCCGCGGCGCGCGGCGAGCTCGGGGCCCAAGTGCACGCGGCGGAAATGGCTGCCGTAGACGTTCGGTATGCCGTAATGGCGCGCGAGCCGCTCGTCGACGAACGTGTAGTCGGCCGTCATGAGGTCGAGCAGGCTGCGGTCTTCGTTCACGATGCTCGCGAAAAAGAGCAGCGTCTCGCGCTTGAAGGCCTGGCGCAGGTTGTTGTCGAAGTCCGGGAACTCGTCCGAGTTCGGATGGATGTTGTCGAGGTTGCGCAAGTGCAGCCACTGCCCAGCGAAATTGTCGACGAGCGCCTGCGCTTTCGGGTCCGCGAGCATGCGCCGCACCTGAGCGCGCAGCGTTTGCGGGTCGCTCAACCGGTTCCGCTCGGCGAGCGCGAGGAGCTCGTCGTCGGGGATGCTGCTCCAGAGGAAGAACGACAGCCGTGTCGCGAGCTCGACGTCGCTGACGGCGTACGCGGCGCTGCTCGCGGCGCCATCGGGCTCCGCTTCGACGCGGAACGCGAACGACGGGCTCGCGAGAATGCGGCGCAGCGCGAGCTGAATGCCGGTGTCGAACCTGCCGTTCGCGCGGCCTTCGTCGAAGAACGGCATCAGCCGATCGATGTCGGCGGCGTCGACGGGACGGCGGTAGGCGCGGCGCGCGAGCGTTCCCAAGATCTCGCGGGCGCAGCGCGGCTCGTCCGTGGCGTCGGCGGGCGAGCACGTGAAGATGCGGCGCCGGCTCGGCGTATCGCCGGGGCCTGAAGCCGCGTACGGGCCCGTGACCGTGAGCGTCTCGACGTGCGGCCGGCCCGTGCCGTCGTACGTGCCCGAGTTGCTGCGCTCGAACGGCCGCAGCCGGTTCGTGCCTTCGCCGATCTTGCGAATGAACGTCGCCGTCACGGTGCGTGGGCCGGCCTCGACGGGCACGCGCACCCGGAGGCGTGCGTCCGTGGAGTCCGACAGCTCGTTGATCGTGGTGCCTTCGCGGTTCGCCTCGTACTCGCCGCCGACGCCTTCGAGGAACACGCGGCGGCCGTCGACGGCGATCTCGAGCAGGTGCGGGTGCTCGAGGCCGCGGATCACGTCCAGGTTGTTGCGCACGAGACCGACGTTGAGCTCGTACTCGCCGCCGACGCCTTCGAGGAACACGCGGCGGCCGTCGACGGCGATCTCGAGCAGGTGCGGGTGCTCGAGGCCGCGGATCACGTCCAGGTTGTTGCGCACGAGACCGACGTGGAGCTCGTACTCGCCGTCGAGCGGAAATACGTGCGTGACGGCCAGGCCGCCGACGGTGCCGAGCGGCAGTCCTTCGAGCTCGGTCGCCTGCGACTCGTCGCCTTGCACGCGATAAACGCGCGCGCCGAGGACCGTCGCCGGGTCGCCGACGGCGAGCGCGCTGATGCGATCGGCCGCCGCGAGATAGCGCTCGAGCAAAGTCGGCGAGAAGGTGAGCAGCTCGCCGATGTTGTCGAAGCCGAAGGCCGCATCGTCCGGCGGCAGCAAGTCATTCACGTCGACGTCGAGGTGGAGCAAGTCGCGGATCGCGTTCGCGTACTCCGCGCGATTCAGGCGGCGCAGGGCAGGCGCGCCGGGGTTCGCGGGCGCTGCCGCATCGAGCGCCGCCGTGAGCCAGCTCGCAAGCGAATCGTAGGTGGCGTCGGCGGGGCGCGTCGCATCGGGCGGCGGCATCATGCGCGTCCGGAGCTTGCGCACGATGCGCTCCCAGAGCTCCGCGTCTTCGTGCACGGCCTCGGGATCCAAGCGCGCGATCGCGAAGTCGCCCGCGAGCTCCGCGGGGTTATGACAGTCGGAGCAGTAGCGGTCGAGCGCCGCGGCGGCATCGGCCGCGGAGCGGACGATGACGGGGTCGTCGCCGCCGCTGCACGCGGCGCAGAGCGCCGTCCACGCGAGCGCGGCCGCAACTTTCGACATTCGGCGCGAAGCAGGGCTCAGCATCGGGCCACTGTAGTCAACGTGTCCTCGTGTTTCCAGGCAATAAAACTACCCCCAACTACGAGCCTGGAAGTGAGAATAACTGGCTGTTTCGCGGTCGTTTTTGCAAAACTTTGCAGAGCGTCGAAGCATTGGCAACGCAATGGGGTTCCCGTTACGCTGCCTCGGAGTCGATGATCGGCTTCGGCGCGGCGGCGCGCTCTCGCGCGAAGCGCGACGAAGCGTCGGGTCGGATTGCAAGGAGCGGGTGGTCGGTTGTCAGCGCCTTCGGCAAGCGAGCGTGAGCGGTCCGGCGGCCGTCGTTCTCGGCGGCTCGGTGCGTCGCTGCTCGCCGTCGCGGGCTTGGCTTGCGCTTACGCGCTCGTGCAGTGGCGCATGTCGGAGTCGCCGGAGCCGCATCGCGCGCTCGTCGATCGCTACTGCCTCGATTGCCACAACGCCGCCGAGCGGACGGCCGGGCTGTCTCTCGAGCACGAGGATCTCGCGGCGGCCGAGCAAAATCCCGAGCTCTGGGAAGCCGTCGTCCGCAAATTGCGCGTGGCGATGATGCCGCCGCGCGCTGCGCCGCAGCCGCCGGCCGATGAGCGGACGGCGCTCGTTCATTGGCTCGAGCGGCGCCTCGACCGGGCGGCCGCGGCCGATCCGGATCCGGGCCCGTCGCTGCTCCGCCGCTTGAATCGCGCCGAGTACGCGAACGCCGTCCGTGACCTGCTCGCCGTGGAGATCGACTCGACGGCGTTGCTGCCGCCCGACGACTCCGCGTACGGCTTCGACAACATCGCCGACGCGCTGGGCACCTCGCCCGTGCACGTCGAGCAGTACTTGAGCGCGGCGGGCAAGATCGCGGCGCTCGCGGTCGGGGATCCCGACACCGGGCCGGCTGCGCAGACGTTCCGTATTCGCCAGGACGCTTCGCAGGACATCCCCGTCGTCGGCATGCCGCTCGGCACGGTGGGCGGCGGCATGGCGCGCGTCGTCGCGCCGCTCGACGGCGAGTACCGGCTCGACGTCACGTTCTTCAAGTCGAATCTCGGCGCCATGAAGGGGCTCGAGCTGCCGCACGATCTCGAGATCGCCGTCGACGGCCGGCGCGTTCACTTCGCGACGATCGGCGGGCCCGACGACTTTACGGCGCTGATGCGCAACATCACGGAGGCGGCGGACGCCGTTTCGGAGCGCAGCTCGACGATCGTCGCATTGACGGCCGGCGCGCACGATATCAGCGTCGGGTTCCTGTACAGCGGCGCGCAGCTCGGAACGACGCGGCTCCAGCCGTTCCTGCGCAGCTCGCAAGATATCCTCGACGCGACGGGCCATCCGCACATCGAGACGCTGACGGTCACCGGGCCGTACAACGCCGCGGGCCCGGGAAACTCGGCCTCGCGCGAGCGCATCTTCACGTGCCGCCCGGCGAGCGGCGAGCGCGGCACCGATGCCGAGCGCGGCTGCGCCGAGCGAATTCTGTCCGAGCTCGCTCGCCGCGCGTATCGCGGTTCGGCTACCGAGCACGACGTCGGCGAGCTGCTCGAGTTCTACGCGAACGGCAGCCAACGACGCGGCTTCGAGGCCGGCATCCAGACCGCGATCGAACGGCTGCTCGCGAGCCCGAAGTTCTTGTTCCGCATCGAGCGCGATTCGCCCGGCGCCGAGCCCGGGTTCGTGTATTCGATCGGCGGCCGCGAGCTGGCGTCGCGGCTGTCGTTCTTCCTGTGGAGCAGCATTCCGGACGACGAGCTGCTCGAGCATGCCGAGCGCGGCACGCTGTCCGATCCCGCCGTGTACGAGGCGCAGGTGCTGCGCATGCTGCGCGACCCGAAAGCGCAGGCGCTCGTCGACAACTTCGCGGGCCAGTGGCTCTACCTTCGCAACCTCGACGGCTTCGTGCCGAGCTCCGTCGGCTTTCCGAATTTCGACGACAACCTTCGCCAAGGCTTGAAGACCGAGACGGAGCTTTTTTTCGCGAGCATCGTGAACGAGGACCGCAGCGTTCTCGATCTGATGACGGCGGACTACACGTTCTTGAACGAGCGCGTCGCGAAGCACTACGGCGTGCCCGGCGTGTACGGGCCGCACTTCCGCCGCGTCGAGCTCGCCGACGAGCGGCGCTTCGGCTTGCTCGGCAAAGGCAGCGTGCTGATGGTGTCGTCGCACACGGATCGCACGTCGCCCGTCGTTCGCGGCAAGTGGGTGCTCGAGAACGTGCTCGGCACGCCGCCGCCGGCGCCGCCGCCCGACGTTCCGGCGCTCGACGAGATCGATCCCGAAGGGAAGATGACGTTTCGACAGCGGCTCGAAGCGCACCGCGAGAACCCGGCCTGCGCCGGCTGTCACGCCCTCATGGATCCGATCGGCTTCGCGCTCGAGAACTTCGACGCCGTCGGCGCGTGGCGCACGCACGAGAACGGGTTCGCGAGCCCCGCGATCGACGCGAGCGGCGAGCTCATGGACGGCTCCGTCGTGACGGGCCCCGCTGAGCTGCGCCGCGCCATCATGGCGGATCCCACGATCTTTGCGTCCACCGTCGTCGAGAAGCTCATGACGTACGCGCTGGGGCGGGGCCTGCGCGCGAGCGACATGCCCGTCGTTCGCGGCATCGTGCGCGACGTGGGCGACGACAATTACCGCTTTTCGTCGATCGTGCTCGCGATTGCCGAGAGCGTTCCGTTTACGATGCGTAGGGCAGCGCCAGCCGAGGCGGCCGCCGACGCCGAACGAGAGAGGGGTAGCTGATGAATTTTCTGACCGGAAAGCGCGTTTCGCGCCGGCAACTCTTGCGCGGCGCCGGTGTCGGCCTCGCGCTGCCGCTACTCGACGCCATGTTCCCGGCCGGGCGGGCCGTCGCTCAAGGCGTTGCGGCGCCGCGGCGGTTCGGCGTGGTGTTCGTCCCGCACGGCGAGCGGCCCGGGTTCTGGACGCCCGACAAGGTCGGCCCGGGCTTCGAGCCGTCCGTGATCTTGGAGCCGCTCGCGCCGTATCGCGACGAGCTCACCGTCGTCTCGCAGCTCGCGAATCCCGTGGCGGGCCACGGCGTCAGCGTCGCGTCTTGGTTGTCCGGCACGGTGCCGAAGCGCACGGTCGCCGAGGACGTACGCGCCGGCAGGACCGTCGATCAGATCATCGCCGACCAGATCGGCAACGACACCGTCTTGCGCTCCCTCGAGGTCGCGACCGAAGACTTCACGGGCTACATAGGCGGCTGCGATCCGGGCTACGCCTGCGCCTATTTCAATACCCTGTCGTGGCGGTCCGAAACCGAGCCGTTGCCGATGGAGATCAATCCGCGCAACGTGTTCGAGCGCATGTTCGGCCGTCCGGGCACGGCCGCGCAGCGGCTCGAGCGCCTGCGCTTGGGAAGCAGCATCCTCGACTCCGTCAAGGAGGACCTCGTACGCCTCGAGCGCGACGTGGGACCGCAAGACCGCTCCAGGCTCGGCGACTACTTGGATCACGTGCGCGAGACCGAGCAGCGCATCGCACGCGCCGAGCGGCAGGCCGACGGCGAGGCGGAGATCCCCGACGCACCCGTCGGCATTCCGGACTCGTTCGCGGACCACGTCGCGCTGCAATTCGAGCTGATCGCACTCGCTTATCGTGCCGACATCACGCGCGTGTTCACCTTCATGATGAGCCGCGACGTGACGCAGCGCGTGTATCCCGAGATCGGGATCACCGAGCCGCATCACGCGCTGTCGCACCACGGCGGCAACGAGGAGATGAAGAAGCAGCTCGTCAAGCTCAACGTCTATCACATGACGCTGTTCGAGAAGTTCATCGCGCGGCTCCGCAACACGCCGGACGGCGACGGCACGCTGCTCGATCATTCGATGGTGCTCTTCGGCAGCGGTATGAGCGAGAGCAACAACCACGAGCCCACGGATCTCCCGACGCTTCTGGTCGGCGGGTTCGGCGGGCGAGGGAGCCTGCACGTGCGCGCCGAGCCCGAGACGCCGATCGCGAATTTCATGCTGACGCTTTGTCGGCATTTCGGCGCCGAGATGGACAGCCTCGGGATCAGCACCGGCACGGTGGCGATCTGAGCGGGCCAGAGACGGTGCACACGACGCTGGTCCGTCGCGCCGCGCTCGCGTGCATCGCGTGGAGTGCGCTGCTCGCCGCGCCGGCGTTCGGCGGCGACCTCGCCGATGCGGCGCGCGTCGGCGACACAGCACGAGCTCGCGCGCTCGTGACCACGGCGGGCGGCGCCGAGCTCGATTCGCCGGACCGCGGCGGCATGACGCCGCTCCTATGGGCCGTGCAGGCGAACGACCTCGAGATTGCGCGCGTGCTGCTCGACGCCGGCGCCGACGCCAATTTCGGGAACCGCTACGGCATCACGCCGCTCTGGCTCGCGGCGACGAATCGAAGCCCCGAGGTCGTGGCCCTGCTTCTTGAGCACGGGGCCCAGGCTTCCGCCGGCTTGCCGCACGGCGAGACGCCGTTGATGGCCGCCGCGCGCGCCGGCGACGTCGAGTCGATCCGGCTCTTGCTCGCCGCCGGCGCGGACCCGAACGTCGCGGAGGCGTCGCTCGGCGAAACGGCGCTGATGTGGGCCGCGGCGGAGAACCACCCCGAGGCGATTCGCGCGCTGGCCGCGGCCGGCGCGGATCCGAGCATCGCGTCGCACGTGCTGAACCTGAAGCCGATGGACTGGCAGCAAATCGGCATGGTGTCGACGGTGTTGCCCGTCGGCGGCTGGCCGCCGCTGCTGTTCGCCGCGCGGGAGAACGCGCGCGAGGCAGCGCTCGCGCTGATCGAGGTGGGCGCCGATCCCGACAGCCGCGATCCCGACGGCTTGACGGCGTTGAACATCGCCGTCATGAACGAGCACTACGACCTCGCCATCGGGTTGCTCGAAGCCGGCGCCGATCCCAATGCCGCAGACCGCACCGGCATGACGGCGCTCTACGGCGCCGTCGAGATGGCGAACGTCGGCAGCATGATCGGCCGGCCGGCCGTGCCGCGAATGGACGAGAACGACGCGCTCGACTTCATTCGCGCTGCATTGGCCCATGGTGCGGACCCGAATGCGCGGCTCACCGAGCCGATCCTCGCTCAGCATCACGGCTTCCCGGATCGCACGCTCGGCGCAGGCTCCACGCCGCTGATGCGCGCCGCGAAGGCACACGACCTCGACGCGATTCGCGTGCTGCTCGACGCCGGTGCCTCGGCCGCGGCGCGGCAAGACGACGGTGCCGGCGTGCTGCACGTGCTCGCGACGGGGCGACCGGCGCGCAGCGACGAGGACGCCGCCCGCGAG
>JBBIJV010000145.1:0-9296 GCA_037445815.1 Rhodospirillaceae bacterium | reverse complement strand
TTCCCCACAGGTCGCCGGGTCCCCCGTGCGCCTCCACCGAGTCCGTCGTCGTGTAGTTGGTGCCGGTCGCGCGGTCCGTCGTGCCGATCACGCCCCCCTTCACGAGCCGCATCGCGGCGTCGGCGGCAAGCCGCTGCCGAAGGCGGGCTTCGATGCGCGCGCGATGCTCGAGACGCCGCGCGACGCGTACATTCTGTTCGGCATCGAGCCGACCAAAGACCTGGCCGAAGGCGCCGCGGCGCTCCGGCCGCTGCGTGACGCCGCCGTCGTCGCCTTCACGCCGTTCGTCTCGGACGAGCTGCTCGACGTGGCCGATGTGCTGCTGCCTACGGCCGCCTTCGGCGAGACGGCCGGCACCTTCGTGAACGTGGAAGGCCGATGGCAGAGCTTCGATGCCGCGGCCGACCCGGTCGGCGGCGCTCGCCCCGCATGGCGCGTGCTGCGCGTGCTCGGCAACGAGCTCGAGATGCCTAATTGCGAGTACCGCACGCCGAGCGACGTGACGGCCGAGCTCGAGCGCGAGCTCGGGCCTTCGCGCGAGCTGACGCCGGCCGACGGCCAGTACAAAGGAGCGTTCGCGCCGAACGGCCGCCCAACTGCCGTCGACGGCGCCGCGCTCGACGTGCCGATCTACGCGATCGACGCGCTCGTTCGCCGGTCGCAGCCCTTGCAACAGACGGTGCAGGGCCGGCAGGGGGCGGCATGAGCTCGTTGCTCGCGACGTTCGATTCCTACTGGCAGGCCGTCCCGGTCGAGCTACAGCTCGTCATCGTCAGCACGCTGAAGATCGTCGCCGTGCTGGTGCCGTTGATCTTGGGCGTCGCGTACTTCACGTACTGGGAGCGTAAGATCCTCGCTTGGATGCATGTGCGCGTCGGTCCGAATCGCGTCGGCTGGAAGGGACTGCTCCAGCCGTTCGCGGACGTCATCAAGATGCTTTTGAAAGAGATCGTGGTGCCGGCCAACGCGAATCGGTACTTGTTCCTCACGGCGCCCGTGCTCGCGCTCGTGCCGGCTTTCGCCGTGTGGGCCGTCGTGCCGCTGTCCGACACATTCGTCATCGCGGACATCGACGCGGGCCTCCTTTACGTGCTGGCGCTGACGTCGCTCGGCATCTACGGCGTCATCCTGGCCGGCTGGGCCTCCAACTCGAAGTACGCGTTCCTTGGCGCGATGCGCTCGGCGGCGCAGATGGTGGCCTACGAGATCGCGATGGGTTTCGCGCTCGTCGGTGTGCTGATGGCCGGCGGCAGCTTGAACTTGGGCGAGATCATCCTCGCCCAGCAGGGCAGCGTCTTGAGTTGGTTCTGGTTGCCGCTGTTCCCGCTGTTCGTCGTCTATTTCATCTCCGGCGTCGCGGAGACCAACCGCGCGCCGTTCGACGTGGCCGAGGGCGAGTCCGAGATCGTCGCGGGCTTCCACGTCGAGTATTCGGGCATCGCGTTCGGTCTCTTTTTCCTCGCCGAATACGCGAACATGATCCTGATCACGGCGCTCACAGTCGTCTTCTTCTTCGGCGGCTGGCTCTCGCCGTTCGCGGGCATTCCGGGCCTCGAGAACACGTTCCTCGCGGCGCCGAGCATCGGCTGGATGCTCGCGAAGATGGTCGTCTTCTGCTTCATGTTCCTCTGGTTCCGCGCGACGTTTCCGCGCTACCGCTACGACCAGATCATGCGGCTCGGTTGGAAGGTGCTGATCCCCGTGACGATCGTCTGGATCGGCGTCGAGGGCGTGATGGCGGCGCTCGAGATCGGCCCGTGGGCGCAAGCCTAAGGAAGGGCACCATGAAGAACCTGATCAAAACCTTCTTGTTGACCGAGTTGCTGAAAGGCATGCGCGTCACGTGGCGCCGGCTCTTCGGCAAGAAGATCACGGTGCAGTACCCGGAAGAGAAGACGCCGCAATCGTTCCGCTACCGTGGGCTGCACGCGCTGCGTCGCTATCCGAACGGCCAGGAGCGCTGCATCGCCTGCAAGCTCTGCGAGGCCGTGTGCCCGGCGCTCGCCATCACGATCGAGAGCGCCGTGGGGCCCGACGGCACGCGGCGCACGACCCGCTACGACATCGATCTCTTCAAGTGCATCTACTGCGGCTTCTGCGAGGAAGCGTGCCCCGTCGACGCGATCGTCGAGACGCGCATCCACGAGTACCACATGGAGCGGCAGGGCGAGAACATCATGACGAAGGACAAGCTGCTCGCCGTCGGCGACAAGTACGAGGCGATGATCGCGGCCGACAAGGCCGCGGACGCGGCTTTCCGGTAAGGCTCGACGAACAAAAAGGAACGAGGGTGCTGATCACCGGGGTGCTGTTCTACGTGTTTGCGGCCGTGCTGGCCGTGGCGGCGCTCGGCGTCATCACGTCGCGGAACCCCGTGCACTCGGCGTTGTTCCTCGTGCTGGCGTTCGTGCAGAGCGCGCTCCTCTGGCTGCTCATCGAGGCCGAGTTTCTCGCGATCGTGCTCGTGCTCGTCTACGTCGGCGCCGTGATGGTGCTGTTCCTGTTCGTCGTCATGATGCTCGACATCAACGTCGAGGAGATCCGCAAGGGCTTCACGCGCTATCTGCCGGTCGGCGCGGCCGTCGCGTTGATCGTCGTATTCGAGATCGGCCACGTCATCTGGTTCCGGAGCCAGGGCTTGCAGTTCCTCATGCCGCCGCAGGGCCAGCCGGCCGACTACAGCAATACCAAGGAGCTCGGCGCCGTGCTCTATACCGAGCACGTGTACGCGTTCGAGATCGCGTCCGTGATCCTGCTGCTCGCGATCGTCGCGGCCATCACGCTGACCATGCGCAAGCGGCCCGGGCACAAGGTGCAGGACGTCGTAAAGCAGGTGGCCGTGCGGCGCGAGGACCGCGTGCGCATCGTCAAAGTCGAGCCGAGCCGAGAGTCATGACGATCACGACGGCACATTATCTCGTACTGTCCGCGCTGCTGTTCAGCATCAGCGTCGCCGGCATTTTTCTGAACCGCAAGAACGTGATCCTGCTCTTGATGTGCATCGAGCTGATGCTGCTCGCCGTGAACTTCAACTTCGTGGCGTTCTCGCGGATGCTCGGCGACGCGACGGGGCAGGTGTTCGTGTTCTTCATCTTGACCGTGGCTGCCGCCGAGGCCGCGATCGGTCTCGCGATTCTCGTCGTGTTGTTCCGCAACACGCGAAGCTTGAACGTCGACGATCTCGACAAGTTGAAGGGCTGAGCACGTGGGCAACCTTTATCTTGCTGTCGTCCTCGCACCGCTCGTCGCCGCGATCGTCGCGGGGCTCTTCGGCCGGCGCATCGGCAGGGCAGGGGCGCACTGGGTCACTATCGCGGGCGTCACAGTGTCGTTCGTCCTATCGCTCATCGCGCTGAACGACCTCGTCTTCGGCGGCGGCGAGACGTACAACGCCACCGTGTACCGCTGGGCCTCGATGGGCGGGATGTACTTCGAAGTCGGCTTCCTCGTGGACCGTTTGACCGTGTTGATGATGACGGTCGTCACGTTCGTTTCGCTCTGCGTGCACGTCTACACGATCGGCTACATGCACGACGACGACGGCTATCAGCGCTTCTTCAGCTACATCTCGCTGTTCACGTTCGCGATGTTGATGCTCGTCATGAGCAACAACTTCCTCCAGCTCTTCTTCGGCTGGGAGGCTGTCGGCGTCGTGTCGTACCTCCTGATCGGCTTCTGGTACAAGCGGCCGACGGCGATCTTCGCGAACCTGAAGGCGTTCCTCGTCAACCGCGTCGGCGACTTCGGCTTCATCCTCGGCATCGCCGCCCTGGCCATGGCCACGGGCACGCTCGACTACGCGCTCACGTTTGCCGACGCCGAGCGCCTGTCCGGGCTCGCGATCGAGATCTTCAGCGGCACGCAGTGGTCACTGTTGACGGTCGCGTGCATCTGCCTCTTCGTCGGCGCTATGGGTAAGTCCGCGCAGGTGCCGCTGCACGTGTGGCTGCCGGACTCGATGGAAGGCCCCACGCCGATCTCGGCGTTGATCCATGCCGCGACGATGGTCACGGCCGGCATCTTCATGGTGGCGCGCATGTCGCCGCTCTTCGAGCTGTCGCAGACGGCGCTGTCCGTCGTGCTCGTGATCGGCGCCATCACGGCGTTCGTCACGGGGCTGCTCGGCCTCGTGCAGCAGGACATCAAGCGCGTCATCGCGTACTCGACGCTCTCGCAGCTCGGCTACATGACCGTCGCGCTCGGCGCCTCGGCGTACGCGGCCGGCATCTTCCATCTCATGACGCACGCGTTCTTCAAAGCGCTGCTATTCTTGGCGGCCGGCTCCGTGATCATCGCGATGCACCACGAGCAGGACATCCGCAAGATGGGCGGCCTGCGCAAGTACCTGCCCATCACGTACTGGACGAGCGTCGTCGGCACGCTGGCGCTGATCGGCTTTCCGGGCTTTTCGGGGTTCTTCTCGAAGGACGCTTTGATCGAGGCCGTGCACGCGTCGACGACGCCGGGGCACGCGCTCGCGTACTGGGCCGTGCTGCTCGGCGTGTTCGTGACGTCGCTCTACAGCTTCCGGTTGCTGTTCGTGGTGTTCCATGGCGAGGAACGCATGGACCACCACACGAAGGAGCACTTGCACGAGACGCCGTGGGTGGTGACAGGGCCGCTGATCGCGCTCGCGATTCCGTCCGTCGTCATCGGCTGGCTCACGATCGGGCCCGTGCTCTTCGGCGGCTATTTCGACGGCGCGATCGTGAACCTCGAAGGGCAGAACCCGCTCGAGGTCGTCGGCGAGGAGTTCCACGGGCCGGCCGCGTTCGTGCAGCACGCCTTCGGCGGCATGGCCGTCTATCTCGCGGCCGCCGGCGCGCTCGTAGCATGGTTCCTGTACTTGAAGCGGCCGGACCTTCCGGCGCGCCTGATGGGGACGTTCGGCGCGCTCTACGGGCTGCTCGCGAACAAGTACTACTTCGACTGGTTCAACGAGAACGTCGTCGCGCGCGCGGCGCGAGGGCTCGGGTTCGGGCTATGGAAGGTCGGCGATGAGACTCTGATCGACGGCGCCGTCGTGAACGGCAGCGCCCGGGCCGTGGGGCTCATCGCCGCCCTGGCGCGCGGCTTGCAGTCCGGCTACCTCTATCACTATGCGTTCGCGATGATCGTCGGTCTCGCGGCGCTCGTCGGCTGGCTCGTGTACCGGCCGTAAAACGAGTCATGCGATGAACTGGCCGATCTTGAGCATTATCGTATGGTTGCCGATTCTCGGCGGCATCGCCGTCATGGCGCTCGGCTCGCAGCGCGCGGAGCTCGGCAAGCAGGTGGCGCTCGGCACCTCGATTCTCACGTTCGCGCTGAGTCTGGCGCTGTGGACGGGGTTCGATCTCGACTCGGCCGCCATGCAGTTCGTGGAGAACGTGCCGTGGATCGAACGGTTCAACGCGGCGTACGCGCTCGGCGTCGACGGCATTTCGATGCCGCTCGTGCTGCTCACCACGTTCCTGACGCCGTTCGTCGTCGTAGCGGGCTGGCAAGTGATCGAGACTCGGCCGGCGCAGTACTTCGCGGCCTTCCTGATCCTCGAAGGCCTGATGGTCGGCACGTTCGCGGCGACCGACGCGTTGCTCTTCTACGTGTTCTGGGAAGCGATGCTCGTGCCGATGTTCATCATCATCGGCGTGTGGGGCGGGCCGCGGCGCGTGTACGCGACCGTGAAGTTCTTCCTGTACACCTTCTTGGGCTCCGTGTTCATGCTCGTCGCGCTCATCTACATGTACTTGCAGGCCGGCGACTACTCGATCGCGTCGTTCCACGATCTGCGCCTCACGATGAACGAGCAGATCCTGATCTTTCTCGCGTTCCTGATCGCGTTCGCGGTGAAGGTGCCGATGTTCCCCGTCCACACGTGGTTGCCCGACGCGCACGTCGAAGCGCCGACGGGCGGGTCCGTGATCCTGGCGGCGATCCTGCTCAAGATGGGCGGCTACGGCTTCATCCGCTTCAGCTTGGCCGTAACGCCGGACGCGAGCCGG
The DNA here is from genome assembly GCA_037445815.1 of Rhodospirillaceae bacterium. Taxonomy (GTDB): domain Bacteria; phylum Pseudomonadota; class Gammaproteobacteria; order Steroidobacterales; family Rariloculaceae; genus FEN-1219. The sequence goes on along the minus strand of JBBIJV010000145.1, from coordinate 3,312 downwards.
GAGCTCGCGTGGCTGATGATCGCCCTGTCGCTGGTCGCCGTGATCTACATCGGCTTCGTGGCCCTCGTGCAGACGGACATGAAGAAGCTCATCGCGTATTCGTCGATCGCGCACATGGGTTTCGTAACGCTCGGTTTCTTCGTGATCTTCGCCGCGACGGACGCGGCGCCGGGCTCGGATGGGGCGCGCCTCGCGCTTCAGGGCGGCATGATGCAGATGCTGTCGCACGGGCTGATCTCGGGCGCGTTGTTCCTTTGCGTGGGCGTGCTGTATGACCGCATGCACAGCCGCGAGATCAGCGCTTACGGCGGCGTCATCAACACGATGCCGAAGTTCGCGGCGCTGATGGTGCTGTTCGGCCTCGCGAACGCGGGCCTGCCGGGCACGTCCGGGTTCGTCGGCGAGTTTTTCGTGATCCTCGGCACGTTCCACGCCGACCCCTGGCTCGCGTTCCTGGCCGCCACTACGCTGATCACGGGCGCGGCATACACGCTCTGGATGATCAAGCGCGTGGTGTTCGGGGAGGTGGCGAACGACCGCGTCGCGGCCCTCACGGACGTGAGCCCGCGCGAGCTCTGGATGCTGATGCTGCTCGCGATGGCCGTGCTGCTCGTCGGGATCTGGCCGGCGCCGCTCGTCGACGCCATGGACGCGTCGCTCGGCGAGCTCTTGAACCACGTCGGGCAGCCGAAGCTCTAGGGAGGCGACGTACATGGACATCAACTACGCCGCCGCCGCCCCGGAGATCTTTTTGGGGCTTGCGATCTGCGCCGTGCTGCTCGTCGACGTGTTCCTGCGCGACCATCAGCGCGACACCACGTACGTGCTCGCGATGGTGGCCCTGATCGGCACGGCCGCCGTCACGGCCTACTTTGCCGTGACCGAGCCCGTCGTCACGTTCAACGGCAGCTACGTCACCGATCCCGCGAGCGGCGTGCTGAAAATGTTTGCCTACGTCGCACTCGGCATCACGTTCCTCTACTCGCGCGAGTATCTCGAGAACAACGGGCTCCTGAAGGGCGAATTCTTCGTCTTGGGGCTGTTCGGCTTGCTCGGCATCATGATCATGATCTCGGCGCATAGCCTGCTGACGCTCTACCTCGGCCTCGAGGTGCTCGCGCTGTCGCAGTACACGCTCGTCGCGTTCAACCGCGATTCGGCCACGTCGGCCGAGTCCGCGATGAAATACTTCGTGCTCGGCGCGATCGCGTCGGGCGCGCTGCTCTACGGTATCTCGCTGCTCTACGGGATCACGGGCACGCTGCAGCTCGACGAGCTCGCGGCGCGCATCGGCTCCGAGGACATCAGCATCCCGGCGCTGCTGGCGCTCGCGTTCATCATCGTCGGCGTCGCGTTCAAGTTCGGCGCAGTGCCGTTTCACATGTGGCTGCCCGACGTCTACCACGGCGCACCGACGCCCGTCACGCTTTACATCGGCTCCGTGCCGAAGATCGCGTCGTTCGCGCTGGTGTGGCGCGTGCTCGCGGAAGGGCTTGGACCGTTGCACGACGGCGGCTGGCGCGACATGCTGATCGTGCTCTGCGTGCTGTCGCTTGGGCTAGGCAACCTCGTTGCGATCGCGCAGACGAACTTGAAGCGCATGCTGGCCTACTCGACGATCTCGCACGTCGGCTTCATCTTCATGGGCTTCATCGCCGGCAACGAGCAGGGGCTCTCGGCCGCGCTGTTCTACACGTTTGCCTACGTGCTGATGGCGGCCGCAGCCTTCGGCATGGTGATCCTGCTGTCGCGTCGCGGCTTCGAGGCGGAGCGCCTCGAGGACTTCAAGGGCTTGAATGCGCGCAGCCCCTGGTTCGCGCTCGTCATGCTGATGATCATGTTCAGCATGGCCGGCGTGCCGCCGTTCATCGGCTTCTACGCGAAGCTCGTCGTGCTCGGCGCGGTGCTCGACGCCGGCCTCGTGTGGCTCGCGGCGTTCGGCGTGCTGTTCGCCGTGATCGGTGCGTACTACTACATCCGCCTCGTCTGGTACATGTACTTTGCGGAAGCCGCCGATACCACTCCGTTGAGGCCGGCCGCCGACATGCGGATCGTCATCAGCGCGAACGCGCTCGGGCTGCTCGTGCTAGGCGTGTTTCCGGGGTTCTTGATCGATCTCTGCGCGCGCGTGCTGGGCGCGTAGCGACTCGCTCGACGGCCGACGCCGCCCCCGGGAGCACGGCCGAATCCGGGGCCGGCTTGGTTCAGGGGCGCTTTCCCGCGCCTTGCGGCTGATGGCGCGGGCTCTGTATGATGCCCGCCTCTCATCCGGTGCGGGGTGGAGCAGCCTGGTAGCTCGTCGGGCTCATAACCCGAAGGTCGCTGGTTCGAATCCAGCCCCCGCTACCACCTCAGCCCGGCCGTCCGCAACGCTTCGCTGACGCACGTCCAGTAGTACCAGAGGACTCGGGGTAGCCGTGGTCCGGCGTCACTACGTCGCGCCGGCCTCAAGCCGAGATCGCCTCAGTCGAAGGGTCTTTTCTGTGTCCTTCGGCGAATCGCGGCCCGAGCCACGCGCTCAGTCCGTAGGCAACAGCGCCGGCCGATTCGGCGGCAAATGCTGGTCGATCGCCGTCAGCACCATGCCGACCATCACGTAGTCGCCCATCACGGTCACGAGCTCGACGAGGCCTTTTCTCCCGAACAAGCGCACGGCCTCCGCATACAGGTCCGAGTCGAGCTTGTGCTCGCGCATGATCTGCCGGCCGATCTTGATGATGACGGTTTCCTCGGGGCTCAGGCCGACGGGCTCGCGGTCGTACTTGATCGTGTCGATGACAGCCTGCGGCGCGCCGTAGCGCAGCGCCGCGGGCTCGTGCGCCGAGTACTCGTACTGCTGCTTGATCTCGAACGCGGCGACGCAGATGGCGACCTCGGTGTGCCGCGGGCTCAGGTCGCCGTTGTAGCGCAGGAAGCTGTTCAGGTCGTGGAAGGCGAGCGCCACCTTGGGGCTGTACAGCGACATCGCGACGGGGCCCGTCGTCGGCACGGGACCGTCGCCGACGATCTTGTCGTAGATGGCCTTGCCTTCCTCGTCGAGGTCGTCGCGCGTGAGCTGCGGGAGCCGCGTCAGCGTGACGGGATTGACGTCGGGCGGCAGCGGGGTCGCGGAGCCTTGCTGGGCAGCGGCGCTGCTCGAAAACCAGATCCCCGCAAGGACGATGACGATCGCATTCTTCTTCATGGACGCGCTCCCTTCTGGTTCGGATAGAGGATTCGAAAGCCAGCCCCGCGCGTGCCAGTTCAGCACAACGACGGCCCCATAGAAAGACGCGACCCAGGTGCGGCCGCCGCGGCTTGACCGGCGCGCGG
>JBBIJV010000144.1:0-9463 GCA_037445815.1 Rhodospirillaceae bacterium | reverse complement strand
CCGCTCGCCCGAACGGCCCAGTAGCGAAAGTAATGACATGGACTCCCCCTGCTCCTACCGGCATCGGTTGTGCCAGATTGAACGTGTCTTAGCGCATTCAATCACGGAGCAGGAGGAGTGGAGATGAAGGTTACACGAGTCGGGTTGGATATCGCGAAGCAGGTATTCCAGGTGCACGGAGTCGATGAGCGAGGCCAGCCGCGCGTGCGCAAGCAGCTCGGGCGGGCGAAGGTACTGGAGTTCTTTGCGCAGCTACCGCCGTGCTTGATCGGGATCGAGGCCTGTGGGAGCGCACACTACTGGGGCCGTGAGCTCACCAAGCTCGGACACACAGTGAAGTTGATCGCGGCGCAGTTCGTGATTCCTTACCGCACGCGCGGCAAGAAGAACGACGCGAATGACGCCGAAGCGATCTGCGAGGCGGTCGGGCGGCCGAACATGCGCTTTGTCGCGATCAAGACCGAGGAGCAGCAGTCGGTGCTGATGGTGCACCGGGCGAGAACGCTGGTGGTGGCGAACCGCACGGCGCAGGTGAACCAGATCCGCGGGTTGTTGGGAGAGTTCGGGCTCGTGGTGCCGAAAGGCGTGGCGCGACTGCGGCGCGAGCTGCCCGGAATCCTTGAAGACGCCGAGAATGGATTACCCGATCTGGCGCGCGAGGTACTGGCTGGCTTGCTCGAGCAGTTTCACGAGCTCGACGCGCACGTCGTGGCGTACGATCGGCAAATCCGTGCGCTCGCCGAAGCGAGTGAACCGGCACGGCGGCTCATGAAGATCGAGGCGATCGGTCCGCAGACCGCCACCGCCTTGGTGGCGAGCATCGGCGACCCGCACGTGTTCAAGAACGGGCGTAACTACGCCGCTTCTCTCGGGATCACGCCCCGGCAGAACTCGACCGGCGGCAAGGAGCGTCTCGGGCAGATCACCCATCACGGCGATCGATACTTGCGAACACTGCTCGTCCACGGCGCGCGAGCGTACTTACGGGTCGTCGACAAGAAGACGGACGCCAAGAGCGTCTGGGCGCGACGGTTGAAGGAGCGACGCCACGTGAACGTGGCCGCCGTCGCGCTCGCCGCGAAACACGCACGCATCGCCTGGGCGATCCTCGCCCATGGCACGGACTATCGCCCTGCGAGCCCGGAGGTCGTCACGGCCTGACGTAGGCCGGACGCCGGTGCGAGCAGTCGAGAAACGAGGAGGTGCGACCTACCGAGGAATTGCTAGAGCGTAGTCGCTGATGGAAACAGGTCAGACCGACGCGGGATAAGCCTGATAGCCCGAGCGGTGCCCAAAACACCGAGAAAGTTGTGAGGATCCTGCGAGCGATTGTCATCAGGGCCCGGCGTCGACGGACGCCTCGAGAGGCCGGATATATTGGTTGCAGTCCGATCCTGAATCCAAAGGCGAAAACGCGCTTGCAACGCAGGGGGAGTCCATATATCCGGCTAGCCGTCCGCACGCTGCAAGCCGACGGCTATGGCATGGAGGCGTATTTCTGGGGCGGCGGCAACATCACGGCCGATCGCGACGCGCCACAGAAGTGGGCCGAGAACCCGAGCTTCTCGTCGATCTGGGACTTCGAGAACGATCGCTATCGTACGCAGTACCGCCACAACTTCCTGTTTCCGTTCGGCGGCACGTTCGGGCACAGCTTCTCGCTGTCGTCGTGGGGCATCGACGGCGACGTCGGCTACACGATCGGTCCGACGGGCGCCGCCACGCGGCTCGCCGAATGGACGACGGGCGGCGCCTGGTTCAAGCCGGACGGCGCCGTCTTCCGCAAATACGAGTCGCTGAGCCATCCGCTCGCTGCGGTGCGCGCCGTGCTTCGCGGCAGGGCTGCGCCGGAGAACGTGCGGATCGAAGACGGCGCGCCCGCCGTCGACCTCGTCGTCGACGAGGGCTACGTCACGCTCGGCATCGAGCCGCGGACGCTCTTGCCGCGCTGGGCACGCTGGACGGCGCCGCACCAGAATCTCGGGCAAGTCGTCATCACGAAGACGTTCGTGGGCTACCAGAACTTCGACGGCGTGCGGCTGCCGTTCACTTGGGTCTCGCGCATCGATTGGCGCGATACGCTGATCGAAACGCGGATGCTCGACGGCTACTACGTGAACTCGAGCAAGACGCCGGACATCACAGCGCCGGCTGCCGTGCTCGCGCAGCCGCTGCCGCCGGCCGCGCCGCCGCCCGTGCCGATCACCGTGACGAAGATCGCCGACGGGCTCTGGCACTTGAACCCCGGCGGTCACACCGTCGTCGAGCTCGCGGACCACCTCGTCATCTTCGAGATGGGCGGCACGGCCAACCAGGCGCGCGCCGCCATTGCGCTCGCGAACACGCTCGTGCCCGGCAAGCGGCTCACGCACTTGATCGTGTCGCATCACCATTTCGACCATACGCTCGGGTTCAGAGCCGCCATGGAGGCGGGGCTCACCGTGATCTCGCACTGGGGCAACGAAGAGATCCTAACGGACATGGCCAAGCGGCCGGCGCCGAATTTCGCGGGGCTCGTTCCGAACCCGAACGGCGCGCCCTTGAAGTTCGTGCCCGTGCGCGGCCACCTGCGCCTCGAGGACGAAAAGATGACGCTCGACATCTACGAGGTCGTGAAGCACAACCACATGGCGAACGCGGTGTTCGCCTACGCGCCGAAGAGCCGCACGTTCATCGAGGCGGATCTCGCCACGGCGGCGAATCAGTTTTCCTTCTGGGCCGAGGCCTACGAGGACAACCTCGAGCACTACGGCCTCGAAGTGGAAACGGTCTCTCCGAACCACGTCGCCCGGCCCATGACGCACGAGGAGACGCTGGCTTGGATTGCGGAAGGCGTGCCGCGCGCGCTCGCGCGCTGCGAGGAGCTTGCGGGGATCGGCCGGCCGGTGCCAGGCTGTCCGCCGTACATCTACCGCGATTGGGACGGAGGGGTGAGACGATGACGACGATTCGATTCGTTGCGCTGGCGGGGCTTGCGGTGGCCGTTTGCGCGGCGTTGGCGCAACCTGCGGCTCGCGGCCAGAGCCGCTCGCAGGAGCGGGCGTGTTCCGCGCTGGCCGACTGGTCGCAAGGTCCCGACGACCTGACGATCACGGAAGCGCGCTTTTACGCGAGCCGCGCGGTCTCCGCGGGGCCGGGCCCGGTCGGCGCCGCGGCGCTGCCGCCGCACTGCCACGTCGCGGGCAGTTTCGAGCAACGAACGGGCGTCGGCGGCAAGCGGTACGCGATCGGTTTCGCGCTGAACCTGCCGGCTGAATGGAACGGACGGTTTCTGTTCCAGGGCGGGGGCGGGTTGAACGGCGCCGTGCGCGAGCCGACGGGTGGGCAGGCGGCCGGTGGGCGCAGCGCGCTCGAGCGCGGCTTCGCCGTCGTCTCCACGGACAGCGGCCATCAAGGCAGCGGCTTCGACGGCAGCTTCATGGCCGATCAGCAGGCGCTGCTCAATTTCCAGTTTCAGGCGAACGCGAAGACGGCCGAGGTGGCGCTGCCGATCGTCGCGGCGTACTACGGCGATGCGCCGCATCACAAGTACTTCGTCGGCTGCTCGACGGGCGGGCGCGAAGGCATGGTGATGGCGCAGCGCTATCCGTTTCTCTTCGACGGCATCGTCTCCGGCGCGCCTGCGATGCGAACGACGGTGAGCAATCTCGCGCTGCGCTGGATCAGCCACCAGTACGTCAAGGCCAGCGTCGAGACGCCGCGCGACCCGTTCACGCCGGACGAAGAGAAGCTCGTGATGGGGGCGCTGATGCAGCGCTGCGACGCGCTCGACGGCCAGGCGGACGGGCTCATCTTCAACCGCACGTCGTGCAACTTCGACCCCACGGAGCTCGCGTGCTCGGCGGCGCCGCGCGGCGCGCAGTGCCTCGCCGACAACAAGGCCGAAGCGCTCGCACGCGCCATGGGCGGCCCCGTGAATGCGGCCGGCCTGCCGGTTTATGTCTCGTATCCGTTCGACTCCGGCATCGACGATTCGGGCGGGTTGCCGGGGTTGCTGCTCGCCGGCGGCAGTCCGCCGATCGGCCCAAACGGCGCCGATCTCGCGGAGCTGAACGTCGACGCGGAGTTTCTCGACGCCATCGTCGCGAACGAAGCGCTGGGGAGCACGGCCACGTACTACAACCTGACTTCGTTCATCGGCAACGGCGGCAAGCAGATCTTCTATCACGGCGAGGCGGACCCGTGGTTCTCCGCGAACGACACGGTCCGCTACTTCAGGGAGATCGGCGAGGCGAACGCCACCGTGCAGCCCGTCGACGAGTATGGCCGCTTGTACCTCGTGCCGGGCATGGGGCACTGCCAAGGCGGCGAGCTCACGCCCGATTCGTTCGATCTCCTGACCCCGATCGTCGAGTGGGTCGAGAACGGCGACGCACCCGGTGCCGTCACGGCGACCGGGCGATCGATGCAAGGCCAGAGCCGGCCGCTATGCCCGTATCCGAGCTACGCGCACTATACGGGCGGGGACGCCGCGGACGCACGCAGCTACGAGTGCCGGACGCCATGACCCTTACGCCGGACAGTCCAGGCAAACAGTGAATCGGGTACTGACGCAGCGTTGATCGCGCACGGCGCGGCCGCGCGGGAGGTCGCGACATTTCAGGGTAAGCTGAAAACGTAGAGGTTGTTCCCGAGACTCGGCATGAGCTCCGGCGTCAAACGGTTCGCGCCCATCGCGGTCAACGACGAGCCGGTGCTCACCGCGACGTACTGTTTGCCGGCGACGGCGAACGTCACGGGGTAGCCGGACACCGGCGAGCCGAGATTGATCTCCCAGAGGACCCGGCCCGTCCGCTGATCGAAGGCTCTGAACCGGCCGTTCGTGTCGCCGCCGAACACGAGGCCGCCGGCCGTCGACAACAGCGACATCATTCCCGCCCGCTGCTCGTACACCCAAAGCGTCTTGCCCGTCTCGACGGAGATGGCCTGTATCGTTCCCACGTTCGCGCCGCTGCCGGCGAGTTGATTCGAGTTGCGGAGGCCGTACAGGGAATCGGGGCTCGGGCGGCTCAACGTCGGTATCGACGTCATGCACGTGTTCTGTAGCGGGAAGAACATGACGTTGCCGAGCGGGCTAAGCGTGCCCGACGGCCAGTTCTTGCCGCCGAGCGTCGTCGGGCAGATGTAGCGCTCCTGGCCGATCTCGACGAACAGCGCGTCCGGATTCACGGTGAATTCGCCCGTCGTTCCGTCGATGCTCTGAAGAACGTTCTGCTGCACCGTCGGCCGCGCCCAGAGGAACTCGCCCGTGGCTGCGTCGAGTGTGTAGACGATGCCGGTCTTGCCGGGAATGCCCGTGACGACCTTGCGTCGTTCGCCGCTGCGTATGCGTGGATTGATCCAGGTCACCTCCGAGCGGTCGGGCGCCACGGCCGTTTCGACGAGCATGCGCTCGAACGGATGGTCGAGGTCCCAGTGGTCGACGATGTGCTGGTAGTACCAGACGATCTCGCCGGTATCGACGTTCAGCGCGAGCGTCGAGTTGTGATACAGATATTTCTTGTCGTTGCCGGCGAGCGCGAATTTCGGCGCCGGCGACGTGACGGACGTGCCCGCGAACACGAGGCGCAGCTCGGGGTCGTAGCTCGGCACGAGCCAGCTACCCACGTGCCAGCGCTCTTCGTCGGGCAGGTCGCCCCACGAATCGCCGTTCGGCTCCCCGGGCGCGGCGATCGTGCGCCGCCGCCACAGCTCGCGGCCCGTGCGTGCGTCGTGCGCCATGATGACGCACGCCGCGGGGCTGCCCTCGGGCTCGCAGCCGCGGCCGGAGATGATCTTGCCGTCGGCAATGATCGGGCCGGACGTGTGCTGGGCGCCGCGCCGATAATCGAAGAGCCGCACCTCCCACTCGAGCGCGCCCGTGCGCGCATCGAGCGCGTAGAGATAGTCGTCGGAGCTCGTATCGATCAGCGTGTCGGCGTAGATCGCCAGATTGCGGTTGATCGAGGGCACCGGGAAGTACTCGGCGAGGTCGCTCGGCAGCGAGCGCCGATACTCCCATTCGAGATCGCCGGTCGCGGCGTCGAACGCTTGAACCAGGTCGCTCGGGTTCGGGAAATACATCACGCCGTCGTAGACGAGCGGCGTGCCTTCTTGAATGCCGGGCCCGAGCGCACGCGTCCAAACCATTCGAAGCGAGCCGACGTTGCCGCGGTCGATCTCGTCGAGCGGGCTGTAGCCCCACGAGTCGAGCGTGCGCCGCCACATGAGCCAGTCGGCGGGATCGGGGTTCTGTAGCATCGCATCAGTGACGGGCACGAACGTATCGGTCGATTGGCCGTTCGCGGCCGTCGCAACGAGAAGCACGGCAGCGAGAGCGGGGCGGTGCATGCGCATCGGCGGTCCTCGGCAAGCCAAGCGCTCGATTGTAATGGGCGAGCTGCGCGGGAACGAGATTCCGCCGCGCTGCCGGTCCTTCAGGGCGACGGCGCTACCTCGGCGCTCACTTTGAGTTTAGGCTTGGCGCTCGTGCAGCCGTCGTAGTCGGGGAGCGATGAGGATATGACGTCGATATCGCGACGGAACCCATTGCTGCCGCTCATTGCGGGCATCGGCGCATTTGCCGCGTTGTCGGCGACGTCGCTGGCTCAGCGGCAGGAAGCCGCGCCCGAGCTCACGGAGCAGCAACGTTTGCGCGCCCAGAGCCCCGGCGGCCCGTTGACGCCGGGCGTGGAGCTGCCGAGTTGGCCCGCCGCGGCGAGCCGGCTCGATCGCAGCTCGCCCGTGACGGACGAAATGCTCGCGAATCCGCCGCCCGGCGATTGGTTGAGCTGGCGCCGCACGCGCGACGGCCTCGGGTTCTCGCCGCTCGAGAGCATCGACACGCGCAACGTCGGCACGCTGCAATTGAAGTGGTCGCTGTCGCTGCCGCCCGGGCCGAACACGGCCACGCCGCTCGTGCACGACGGCGTCATTTACGTGCATTCGTTCGGCGATCACGTTCAGGCGCTCGACGCTGCCACGGGCGACGAGCTTTGGCACTACGCCCGCGAGCTACCGAGCACGTTCCGGCCCACGGTCAAGCGCAACATGGCGCTCTATGGCGACAAGCTCTACGTCGGCACCTCGGACGTGCACGTCGTGGCGCTCGACGCGAAGACGGGGGGTGTGGTTTGGGACACGGCGATCGCGGCCGAAGGCAGCGGCTTCGGCTTGAGCGGCGGGCCGCTCGTGGCGCGTGGCAAGGTCATGCAAGGCGTCAACGGCCAGGCGCCCGGCGGCGCCTACATCGTGGCGCTCGACGCGGAATCCGGCGAAGAGGCGTGGCGCTTCCATTCGATTGCACGGCCCGGCGAGCCTGGCGGCGACAGCTGGAACGGCCTGCCGCTCGAGCAGCGCACGGGCGGCTCGGTATGGACGGCCGGCAGCTACGACGCCGAGCGCAATCTCGCGTTCTTCGGCCCGGCGCCGACCTACGATACTGGGCCGCTGCGCGATCCCGTCGCCAGGCCCGGCATCACGAACGACGCGCTTTACACGAATGCGACGATCGCGCTCGACCCCGATACGGGCAAGCTCGCGTGGCACTTTCAGCACGTGCCGAACGATCAATGGGATTTCGACTGGGCGTTCGAGCGGCAGATTCTCGCGTTGCCCGTGGACGGCCGCACGCGCCGCGTGCTGCTGACGGCCGGCAAGGAAGCCATCTACGACGCGCTCGACGTCGACGAGGGCGGGCGCTACCTCTTCTCGATCGATCTCGGCCTGCAAAACGTCATCACCGCGATCGATCCGCGCACGGGCACGAAGACGATCGACGCCAAGCTCGTGCCGTCGCGCGAGCAGGCGATCGTCGTGTGCCCGCACGCGGGCGGCGCCAAGAGCTGGGTGCCGGGCGCCATCAATCCCACGACGCGCGTGCTGTTCGTGCCGCTCGTCGAGTCGTGCATGGATCTGACGCCGGTGCCGCGCGAGCAGCGCGGCTCGCTGTCGACGGGCGTGCGTTGGACGATTCGCCCACGGCCCGACAGCGATGGCCGCTACGGCCGCATTCAGGCCATCGATCTCGAATCGCGCAAGACGCTGTGGACGGAGCGGCAACGCGCGCCGCAGACGACGGGCGTGCTCGCGACGGCCGGAGGCCTCGTGTTCGCGGGCTCGCTCGATCGCGTGCTCGCGGCGTACGACGACGCGACGGGCCAGGTGCTGTGGCAGGCCAAGTTGAACGACGTGCCGAGCTCGTCTCCGATCAGCTATGCCGTCGACGGCAAGCAATACGTTGCGATGACGGTCGGGCACGGGTCGGCCCACGCGCTGACGTTCCCGATGCTGACGCCCGAGATCGACTTGCCCGTCGTGCGCAGCGCCACGATCTGGGTATTCGCGTTGCCTTGACGGCCAAGTCGAGCGACGGCCGCTGGTCCATGGCACGATCGACCCCGGCTAACGATCGACCTGAAGACGGAGACCGACGCATGAAAGGGTTCACGAGCACCACGCTATCTTCGTTGGCCGCGTTGGCGTTCGCGAGCGCGGCCGGCGCACAGCCGCCGCCCGCGGTGCCGCAGCCGCCTTGCTCGCCCGGCCCGAACGTGGTTTGCGGGCAGCGAGGGCCCGAGGATTTGGTGGCGCTCGGCGACGACTGGGTCGCCGCATCGGCGCTCGCGGCGCCGGGTGGCCTCATCGTCGTGCGCACGCGCGACCGCATGCCGTTCACGGTGTACCCGGCGGCAGGCGCGCTCGAGCGCCACGACCGCCAAACCTATCCCGATTGTCCGGGCCCGCCGGACGCGCAGAACTTCACCACGCACGGGCTTTACGTAGAGCCCGGTGCGACCTCCGTCCACAAGCTGTTCGTCGTCGGGCACGGCGCGCGCGAGTCGATCGAAATTTTCGAGATCGACACGCGGCCCGACACGCCCGTCGCCACCTGGCTCGGTTGCGCCGTCGCGCCGGATCCGCTCGGGCTGAACTCCGTGCGCGGCTTGCCGGACGGCGGGTTCATCACCACGAATTTCTTGCCGCGCGGCAGCTCGCCCGCGGCGACGCAGCGCATGCGCGAAGGCGAGCGAAACGGCGAGCTTTGGGAATGGCACGCGGCCACGGGTTGGCAGAAGGTGCCGGGCAGCGAAGCGGCCGGCGCTAACGGCCTCGAGCTTTCCGCCGACGGCCGCACGCTGTACGTCGCGGCCTGGGGCACGCAGTCGTTCTTCCACTTGTCGCGCGGCGCGGCGCAGCCGACGCGCGACGAGGTGCCGCTCGGGTTTCGAGTCGACAACGTCCACTGGGCGCGCGACGGCTCCCTCTACGCCGTCGGCCAAGCGCAGCAGAGCTGGAAGGCCGTGAAGATCGATCCGAACACGCTCGCCGTGCGCGATGTGCTCGTCGAAGCCGACACGCCCGAGTTCAACGCGGGCACGGCGCTCGTCGAGGTCGGCGGCACGCTCTGGGTGGGCTCGTTCCGCGGCAACCGCATCGCGATCTTTCCGGCGCCTTAGCGTGTTGCAGATCGGAAGAGCACACG